>DGPE01000007.1:0-396 GCA_002390305.1 Micrococcales bacterium UBA4448
TGGTGTCACGCAATTGCCTTTCGGCATTTTTCCCAAGCGTTGACGATCTCACTCGATTGGCAATCGGCCAAAAGGCAAAATCCGCGTCTCTGCAGTCCCAGAGGAACCGATTGATGCCAACCGAGTCTGCGCTAAATACACCGAGAGCTATATCCGAACAGGCTATTAGGGCCCTTGTCGCTGTATTTCTGGCAACGTCACTGTTTGCGCTGACCAGTCCCATCTCAAGCTCGCCCGCTAAGTCCAGAACTATCACGTCGAATTCATTCCGGCAGAATTGAAGCGACTGCCCCAATGCTTCGGCATCAAGTTCACGCCATCGAGTAGGAGAGTTCAAACCCGTAAGAACCCGAAGCGACTTGGAGCCAAATTCAATTTCTTCAGTCAGTCTTAGCA
>DGPE01000007.1:437-10832 GCA_002390305.1 Micrococcales bacterium UBA4448
CATCGATGCAAATTCAAAAGCGAGGTTTAGCGCGACTGTGCTCTTGCCACTAGCAGCACTCCCCCAAACCGAAATAACCCTTGCCGACCGGGCCTGGATTTTGGCTAGAACTGGCTCTGGAAGCTTTTTGCTTGGTTTTATCAGATCAGCCAGTGTCATGGCAGCGGCAGAACGTAGATCGGATAGCCGGCTGCAACGGCAGCTATCAAAAGAGTAGATTGTTCGGTATTTACCAAGAGCTCCACCTCTGGCGACTCCTCGGCAAACAGGCCTTCGCCGTATTCGATAGCTAGCACTTCCGATACTGAAACTATTCGCTGAGGCATGAAGCCCTCTTCGGTTTCCACCACTTGCCAAACCGAAACCGCACTGCCTGCAACTATTGAATCGGCCGGCTTGAGGTCTGGGTTGAAGCGGAGCGAAGTCTGCTCGGGACGCAGCCCTTGACCCAATAGACGCTTGGGTATTAACTCTCCTTTTCCCACAACTGCCACGAAACTCTTTTCGCTTTTTAGGTCCTCGGGTGTGGCGTAGTTTTCGGCCAGAGAGCCCAGGCCAAGCTGCACCAAACCGATGTTTGCATCGGCAAGGCTTGAACCCGTGGGAATATTTGCTGCTGCAACCAAATAGGTCGGCAGTGGCTTCAAAGCAGTGGCCAGCATCAGCCCTCCTAAAATTATCGACATCCCAACCACCAGCAACACCCAGTTCTTGGGCCTGGCTCTCATTCGTTTTGGCATTGGGCCTCCTCTTAGAAAAAACAATGCCAAGCTCGACGCTTTACTGCTGAAGGTTTTCCACAGCCTGGACCTCAACCTTGGTCACGGCCTCTAATGGGCACCAGATGACCTGGAGTTGTGTTGCAAGCCTGAGCCAAGAGCCCTGGATTGTCAGCAACCAGCCTGCAATAAGGCGGTCCCCCGATAGAACTTCAATACGCACCGGCAAGCGTTGACCGGCTAGAAATGCTCTCAGTGTGATTTGGGACTGATCCGGAATTGCCCTGGTGATGACCCGTCTCAGCTTGCTATTTGGGTAGGCGACAAGCCCTGCTGGGCCCAAGCCGCTTATAAAGTCTTCACCAAACACTGGGCCCCTCAGGGTGGTTGAACCAGTGCAGTGATATACCTCTGCCGAACTTTCGGGTTTAGCCGCTCTGCTGGTTTGGAATTCAGATTCTATTTCCTCAACTATTCTCATGACGCCCTATCTTGTCGCGAATTTTGAACGCATCTGACTTATCCACAGCCGCATATGTGGGGGGTTACATTTGCTTGGAAATCAGGCAATAATTCCAAAAAAATCTAGGAGGGGGAATTGAATGTCAATTCAAATAGCACGAAAAGACCAACAGAATCCTGCGAAATTCTTTGCCGAGATATCGACGGCTTACATAGAAATATTGGCCGGTGTTAGGCGCCCAGAACAGCTCTCGAGATGGCTCAGCGACAAGGCCTATTACGACATCTCCCAGCGATCAAACAGAAGAGCACGCCAACAGGCCCTAACCGGTCAAAGCATTCGACCAATAATTTTGATCAGAAACAGCAAAGTGTTTCCCACCGACTCAGACGCTTATCAAGCGGTCGTGCTGCTGGATATTTCCGGAGCTATTCGCGCAGTTTCGATAAGGGCTGAACAAATACATGGCCGATTTCGAATAACTGAAATAGTGCTGATTAGCCCCTAAAGAATGAGCTTCCCGGACCACTCTGTTCAGGTTTCTTCGGTGGCACGACCTGCCTAGGAGAGACCTTCTGAACGCCAGCAGCCTTAGGGTTTGCCTCTTTGTGGACATCAACCTGACCCTGCTCGGTAGGTGCCGAATAAGTTAGTTGTGCCGGCTGTTCTGTCTTGACCTCTGGAACAGATTGCTTAATCTCAACGTTAAACAGGAATTGCACTGCCTCTTCTCGAATGCCGGCCATCATCTCAGTGAACATGGCAAAGCCCTCGCGCTGGTACTCAATCAGAGGATCACGTTGGGCCATGGCCCTAAGTCCGATTCCTTCTTTGAGGTAGTCCATCTCGTAGAGGTGGTCCCGCCACTTTCGGTCAACAACCGAAAGCATGACTCGTCGTTCGAGTTCGCGCATCACCGGCTCCGTGATCTCATCGGTGCGCTTTTGATATGCCAGTCGAGCATCACTAAGTATTTCTTCGATTAGCCAGGCCGAACTCATCTTGGTTCTTGAACCAGATTCAGCCAATACTTCGCTGATTTCTAGGCCGATTGGGTAGACAGTTTTTAGCTCTGCCCAAAGAGACTCCAAGTCCCAATCCGAAACATTGGTTTCCAGTTGGGCCCGAAGAACAATCTGAGCGATGACATCTCCCAGGAACTCTTCGAAGGTGCCAGAGATGTCCCCGCCCTGCAAAATTTGACGGCGGTCGGTATAGATCGCCTCACGTTGGCGATTCATCACGTCGTCATATTTCAGAATGTTCTTGCGAATTTCGGCGTTTCTGCCCTCAACCTGGGACTGTGCCGAGGCAATGGCCCTGGAAACAACCCCAGATTCAATTGCCTGGTCATCTGGAACCGAGGATCGGTTCATTAGTGCAGCTGCAGCACCGGAGTTGAACAACCGCATCAGGTCGTCGGTGAGGGAAAGATAGAACCGAGATTCGCCAGGGTCTCCCTGGCGACCTGATCTTCCTCGAAGCTGATTGTCGATGCGCCTTGATTCGTGGCGCTCGGTCCCGAGTACGTATAGCCCGCCAACCTCGACAACTCGTTCTCCCTCAGCGGCAGCCTCCTGCTTTAGCGAATCAAAAACCGCATCCCATTTGGCCTCATACTCCTCAGGCTGCTCGTCTGGATCCAGTCCTAGCTTTGACATTTGCTGCACCGCCAAGAATTCAGCGTTACCACCGAGCATGATGTCAGTACCGCGGCCAGCCATGTTTGTTGCAACCGTCACAGCACCGAAACGGCCAGCTTGGGCAACAATTACGGCCTCTCGAGCGTTGTTCTTGGCGTTTAGGACTTCATGCTTGACGCCTCGCTTTGCCAATAGCTTTGAAACATATTCGCTTTTTTCGACGCTGGTTGTTCCAACCAAAACCGGCTGGCCCTTCTCGTGACGCTCAAAAATATCCTCAACGGCCATCCGAAACTTGACCTCTTCGTTTTTGAAAATGAGGTCAGACTTATCTTTTCGAATCATCTTTCGGTTTGTAGGGATGGAAACCACGCCCAATTTATAGGTGGACATAAATTCAGCGGCTTCAGTTTCTGCCGTACCGGTCATTCCAGCGATCTTGTCGTAGAGGCGGAAGTAGTTCTGCAGCGTAACAGTTGCCAGGGTCTGGTTCTCAGCCTTGATCTCAACGCCTTCTTTGGCTTCAATGGCCTGGTGCATACCTTCGCTGTAACGACGACCGGCAAGAACCCTGCCAGTGTGTTCGTCAACAATGCGAACCTCCCCGTCAACGACCACGTAATCACGGTCGCGCTTGAACAGTTCCTTGGCTCTAATGGAGTTGTTTAGAAAAGAAATCAACGGTGTATTGGCTGTTTCATAAAGGTTGGTGATGCCGAGGTAGTCCTCAACCTTATCGATGCCATCCTCGGAGATGCCAATGGTGCGCTTTTTCTCATCCACCTCGTAGTCCTCATCAGCCTGAAGAGTCAAAGACAGCTTGGCAAATACTCCAAACCAACGGTTCACGTCGGCAGCTGCAGGCCCAGAAATAATAAGCGGGGTCCTGGCTTCGTCAATCAGAATTGAGTCAACCTCATCAACAATTGTGTAGAAGTGGCCACGTTGGACTAGATCAGCTTTCCCCAGAGCCATGTTGTCTCTCAGGTAGTCAAAACCAAATTCATTATTTGTACCGTAGGTAATGTCGCAGTCATACTGCGCCTTGCGCTGAACTGGGTCCTGCCCGCTGATGATGCAGCCGGTTGTCATGCCCAGGGCTCGGAAGATTCTGCCCATCAGCTCGGATTGGTAGCTCGCAAGAAAGTCGTTCACAGTGACCACGTGGACACCTCGACCAGGAATGGCGTTCAGGTATGCCGCCAGAGTCGCAGTCAGTGTTTTTCCCTCACCGGTCTTCATCTCAGCAATGTTGCCAAGGTGGAGAGCCGCGCCACCCATCAACTGCACGTCAAAGGCACGCAATCCCAAGGTTCTAACTGAAGCCTCTCGGACAGCGGCAAATGCCTCTGGAAGAATTTCATCCAGCGATTCGCCGGCTGCATAGCGCTCCCTCAGAGTGCTGGTCTCTTCCTTTAGCTCTTCACTGGTGAGCTCGTTGTAATTGGTCTCTAGAGCGTTAACTTCCTTGGCGATACTTTCGAGCTTACGGAGCAATCGGCCCTCGCCTGCGCGCAGCAGTTTGTCAATCGAAAATGCCAAGATTCACTCCTTGATGGTCGAATTCAAGTCTAGCCCGAGAGCGGTGCTACTTGCTAAGCGAAATGACCCCGTAGCTGTATGCCTTGCGCCGGTAGACCACGGCGGATTGGTCTGACTCAAGGTCGTGGTACAGATAGAAATCATGTCCGACCAGTTCCATAAGGCTGACAGCCTCTTCCTTGGTCATCGGCTCACGTTCAAATTCTTTTGATCGAATCACCAATTCGATTTGCTCTTGGGCATCTTGACTTTCGCCGGCATCGATTACCGGAATTTCGCCGGTTAGAAGCCTTGGGTCGGCCGGAGTTATATCCAAATCACTAAATCCAGAGGCGGTTAGTTCGCTGGTTCCCAGTGTCTTGTGACCAACACTGCGGTGGCCTTTTTTCTTGTCCGAATACCTTCGTAGCCGCTCTAACAGCTTGCCGAAGGCAACATCAAAAGCTGCAAACTTGTCTGAGGCTTGAGCTTCGGATCGGACAACATGTCCTGGCTCATAAACGGTCAGCTCTACTTTGTCCTCTTGGCCCGAATTCTTTCTGTGGTCAAAGCGAGTCACTTTAATGTTTAGCTCTTCGGGATGATGAGCAAATTGCTCAACCTTGCTCGCTTTTTCCGAAACGTAATCTCGGAACCGGTCCGAGACTGTGAGGTTCTTGCCTGAAATTCTAAGTTCCATTTTCTTCTACCTCCTAGTCGACCCGATGGTCGTAAAACCAAACTACGCCTATTTGCCATACCGTTGCCTCGGTTTACAAGATTCTCTTGGCTAATACACAGATTCCGATAACTTCATACCCCGCGGATTGAAGTGCGCGAATACTCTCGGCGACCGTGGCGCCAGTTGTCATCACATCATCTATCAGCAGTACCGATCCGCTTCCCGGCTTGGAGTGCATTGAACCTGCAACGTTTTTCTGTCTCTCGGAAGCACTTAGTTTTCGCTGATCTTTGATCTTTCTCTCAAACCGAATCAGCCTCAAATCTTTCTTGGCTCCGGGCATTTTGGTAGCCGAAAATAATCTGCCAACCGGATCGAAGCCGCGGCGTATGTAGTTCTGCCGATTTCTAGCGGGTGCAGTAATAAGGTCTGGACTAAGCGTTGAAACCGCCGCGGTCAACGCCGGACTCCAAAGCCCGCCGAGGCAAGGTAATAATGACAGTCGGGCCTGATCCTTATAGGCCTTGAGTATCGCCGCAATGTCCGCCTGGTATTCAAGGCAATACCAAACCGGTAGGCCTTGAAAAGAGGAACGATAGATTCCAGCACTTGGCACGCAGCGATGGCAAATTGGGCTCGGAGCTTCTCCGCACACCGCACACTGCGCGGGGAACACGAAATCCAATACATCGCTAAGCATGAGGCCGATGATGCCTTGCTGATTTGGCGCCTGGATAACAACCCTGAAAACTGTGTAAAAGCTGCTCTTGGCTGCGCCTGTTAGCGGATTGCGGTTATCGCTGCAACCCCGGTTGCCAATCTTCGCCAGCTGCCGCCGGTGAACAACCAAAGTTCATCAAAGCGAGTGAGCATATATGTGCTCGAAGTAGATACTGCTCCTTGAATTCTCGTGCCAACAACCGGTGGCATTGCCAACTGAATGCGCGGGCCCGTAACCGGGTACTCGCTGAAAGCAGTAAGCCCGCTCGCCGTGGATTCTAAAACCCTCAGATTTGCAGGTCCTTGCCACGCTAATGACACTGGCACCCCGAGTACCGGAGTAACCGATAGCCCAGGATTCACCTTCAGCGGAATGAAATTTGAGTCTCTAGTGATAATTCCAATGTCGATTCGCGGCTCCGAATCTGGAGCCTGGATAGCTTGCGCGATTCTGACTCCCTCTGCCGAAATTGTGGCGGCTAAACGGACCCCAGTAGATTCACTGGCGAATTTCCGGATTACCGTTGACCGGTCATAAACCTCGACCGCGTAAGCAGCATCGCTGGGGAAAACCCAAAGCGATCCAAAGCTGTCATATTCAAGTGCTGCGACCTCCGAAACCGAATTCAACTGAACCATTTGAGTGCTAAAAGTTTGGGGCCTGATTTCAAAAACACCAGCACTGGTTGCGAAGGCGACTCGCTCGCCATCTTCTGTGAGCGCTATCAGTGTTGGCTCATAGGAGGACACTAGGGCTGCTGTGCCGGGAATTCCAGCAGCACCAGTGCTATTGAGGGGGCCTATGCCATTATCGGTCAGCACAAAAATCGGCGACACAGTCGCAGTTGGTTCTAATGCACCAGTAAGGATCTCCTGTATCGATCCATTCACCGACAGCGCCACGTCGGTAATACCGGCAATTTGCGAAAGGGTTGATTTGAGCTGCCCAAGCATAATTCTGCGGTCCTGAGTGCCCGCTGCCAAAGCATCGGCATCAAAATCAACTTGTGCAACTCCTTCCAGAGTTCGCACAGCATTTATAGTCAATTGAGTGCCCTCTGGAATTGCAGATTTCACACCCGGTGCCAACCAAGAACTGGGTCCATCAAGCAGTGCGTTTACTAATCGAGTGGCCGTTGACGTCCTTGATGGGAACCAGCGCAGGTCAGGCACCAAGGTTTGAGAGTTTGAGTCAACGAAATAAAGCGGGAAGGCATTGAAGACCACACTGAAAACCGGAGGGGTCACCACCGTTAGGTTTGGAGCGCTAGAAATTCGCAGCTGTCCATCTTGCTCAGTTAACTGGAACCTGAGGCTTGTCGCATCCCCAGCTTCTGAATCAATATATCGGCCCTGCTCGTCGACCCTTGCGCCGCTGTTTACTTCAACGACCATTAGGGTTTGGCCGGCCTGACGAAACACCGGAGCACCGGCACGAATTATGGTCTGGTTGTTTGGATTCCAGCGCTGAGCAAAATCCTCACTCAGAAACTCCCTGGCAACCCCGTAGTCGTTTAGGGGGCTGGTGCCGGCGCCTAAAAAGCCTGAGACAATCTCTTGCGCCGTAGCATTCGGGGAGGGTCCAGAAGGTGTGTAAAAAGCAAACTCCTGCTGGGTCTCCGGTGCAATCTCAGGACCCTGCTGAATATTAAATTCGGTGGGCAAAGTCGCACAGCCGGTAAGCGCGATCAAGCTGAGAAGCGCGACGATTTTACGAATCATAGCTTCACCTGCTTTGGAGGAAGTGGGATGGGAGAGTTTCCAATCACAGAATCTGAGTGACGCGGAAGCGTAAGCCTAAAACTTGTGCCCTGGCTGGGCTTAGACCAAACCTGGAGCCAACCACGGTGAAGAGTTGCGTCTTCTTTGGAAATAGCGAGGCCGAGGCCAGTGCCACCAACCGAACGCTGTCTCGCAGGGTCTGCTCGCCAGAATCGATCAAACACCCTATCGAGCTGAATCCTTGTCATTCCTACACCCGAGTCAGTCACGCAAACCGCGACTGAATTATTGTTTTGACCGACCTGAACAACTATCGCTTTCCCCTCACCATGCTCGACTGCGTTGGAAAGCAGATTCCTCAACAGGCGCTCAATGCGCTTGGCATCAAATTCAGCTTCGACCGCACCAGATGGAAGCTCCACTCGAATTTCTGTTTTCTTGGCCTGAGCCAACGGTTCGATGGAAGCAATCGATGCGCCTACTACTTGATTCAAGTCGTTAGTTTCTAGTTCTGCCTTCACAGCACCGGCGTCATATCTAGAAATTTCCAGGAGGTCTGCGAGCAACGATTCAAATCGATCTATCTGATTTTGCATGAGCTCAGCCGATCTGGCCAGCGCAGGGTCAAGCTTCTCTCGATTGCCGAAAATAACTTCGCCTGCCAGCTTGATGGTGGTTAATGGAGTGCGAAGCTCGTGGGAAACATCTGACACAAATCTTCGTTGCATGCGGGAAAGCGAATCAAGCTGTTGAATCTGCTGTTGCAAGCTGGCCGCCATCTTATTAAAGGATTGGGCCAGTTGTGCCAAGACGTCCTGGCCTCGCTCTGGAAGCCTTTGATCAAGCTTTCCGGCTGAAAGCGTCTGTGCTGCCAATGCCGCCTGTTCAACGGGCCTAACTACGCTTCTGGTAACCAGGTAGCTGACTAGGGCGATCAGAAACAAAAGTATGATTCCGGCAACCGTTATCGCGTTTTGCACCAGTGCGAGAGATTGCGCCTCAGCGCTGAGATCGAAGACCAAAAACAGTTCGAAGTTGCCGGCAAGTGGAATCGTCAAAGGCGCGCCGACTGTGATTCCAGCAACCTGCAACCCATCTTTTTCCAAGCTAACCGGAGTGTAAGTGAGAATGCCAACAGATTTTCGCACTTGCTCGCGAAGCTCATCGGGAATCGTAGCCAAATCCAAGTCCCGCGAAATAGGAGACTGAAACAGCTGGAGCTGAGGCTGACCGGGGCTGCGCAATAGCGCCACCTGCCTGGACCCCGATCCTCCGTTTATTTCCAGCGATGGCACAACGGCATTGATAAGTGTTTGGAGGGTTGTTTCATCTGTCACGGCAGCAGCCGCAACAGTTCCTTGGACACTACTTACTGCTCTCTCGGTCTCACTCAGCACCTGTTCAAGGCGATTTTGATAGAAGCCATTGGCAAGCGAGTAAGAAAGGAAACCACCGAGCGCTACTAGAGCCAGCGCGCTAAGTAAAACGGTTGCGAATACAGTTCTGGCCGTTAGTGAACGCCTAAAGAGTGAAATCACAGATTCTCGGAGCCAGCCCTATAACCATGACCCCGGACTGTCATCACAATCTTTGGATTCTCAGGGTCGCGCTCTACTTTGGCGCGAAGCCGCTGGACGTGAACGTTGACCAGTCTGGTGTCAGCCTTGTACTGGTAACCCCAAACCTGCTCCAGCAACATTTCACGACTAAACACCTGCTGCGGCTTGGCAGCGAGAGTGTGGAGCAACTTGAACTCGAGTGGAGTCAGCGAAAGACTCACACCTTCACGGTTGACCTCAAAAGTCTTAGGGTCTAGAAATAGGCCCGCGACCTGAAGCACCTCTGAGTCCTCGGGCAGAGGCCTCAGCCTCGCCTTTACGCGTGCCAATAGCTCGGCACCCTTGTGGGGCTTCACGACGTAGTCGTCAGCTCCAGCTTCCAGGCCTAGAACAACGTCCTCGGTGTCACCCTTGGCAGTGAGCATGACAATTGGTACACCTGAGATTGCTCTGATCTGCTTGCAGACCTCAATTCCAGACTGCCCGGGGAGCATCACGTCTAAGAGAACAAGGTCGGGGCTTCTTTGAGTAAAAACCTCGACAGCAGAGATGCCATCAGCCGCAAACATCGGTTCGTAGCCAGCACCGGCTAGAACTAGACCGACCATCTCTCGAAGCGCGTCGTCGTCGTCAACGACCAATACCGTTTGGATCACTGCGCCCTCCGTTTTCCTGGCGAATTCACTTCAACCATAACTGGCGAAACCTTCGTTACACCAATGTAACCAAATCCGGCTCGGTAAGCACGTGTATATATTTATGGTCCGGCTATCGCTGCTAAAGCTCGAGCAGTGACCGACTGCATTACTTCGCTCGAATTTGACTCCACATTCAACCGAAGCAGCGGCTCGGTATTTGACTCACGTATGTTGCACCACCACCAAACATCCTGGTCTTCAAAGCTAAATGTGACACCGTCAAAGATCTCTGAGGACGCTTCGCCAAGCTCTAGGTCAACCCGCTTTGTTGCCGCCTTAGCGTCTGTGACTTTCGAGTTAATTTCACCGGATGCAAAATAAGGCGTGTAGCTGGCGGCTATCTCGGACATCGGCCGGCTCGTGTGTCCGAGCTCACTAATCAAATGCATCGCAGCGAGCATTCCATTATCTGCCCCCCAGAATTCCCGGAAGTAATAGTGAGCCGAGTGTTCACCGCCAAAAACAGCTGAGGTCTCTGCCATTTGGTCCTTGATCAAAGAATGGCCGACCTTGGTCTTTACTGGAACAGCTCCGACCGCCAAGATCGTCTCTGCTACAAAGCGAGAGGTGAGCAGGTTGTGCAATACCGTTGGTGATTTTTCTCCTAGGCCCTGCACTCGGCTAATTTCTCTTTTTGAAACAATTGCGGCAAGGGCTGAAGGTGTCAC
>DGPE01000007.1:10904-17577 GCA_002390305.1 Micrococcales bacterium UBA4448
CCAAGTTCTTCGGATCCAAGGGGTTCGCCTCGTGGTTTGGGAAAGAGCCATCCAGTTCAAAATACAGGGGCACAATTTCAAGTGGTGCTACATTCCCCAGCACCGCAGGGACTGTTAGTCCCCCCATGCCGTTGGCGGCATCCACCACGATTTTCAGAGGCCGGAGCGTATCGAGCGGAACTAAATCCCGGAGGTAGTCAACATACCCAGACATGACATCAACTTCCTCGACCTGACCTAATGTCCGCAATTTCGCGATGCCACTTGCCAGGAAGATTTCTGCCCGGTCCCGGATTGCAATCAGCCCAGTGTCGGCACTTATGCCACGTGCACCGGCCCTGGAAAATTTGATGCCGTTATAGCTTGCTGGGTTGTGGCTGGCGGTAAACATTGCCGAAGGAATATTCAAAGATCCGGAGGCAAAGTAATTCATGTCTGTTGAACACAGTCCGACCATCACAACATTCGCGCCGCGTTTGGTTGCACCCGCGGCAAAGGCTTTGGCGAAGCCCGGAGACGAATCTCTCATGTCATGGCCAACAGCCAGTTTTTTGCCAGACAACTCAAGTTCATCTGCAAATGCGGCGCCAAAGCACTCAACCACCTGTTCGGTCAGCTGACTGCCAACAAGGCCTCTGACGTCGTAAGTTTTTACAAAATCTTGAAAATTGGTCAAATGAGTATCTTCCGGCTAACTGGATTTCCAAGAATACAATGGTCTGATGTCCATCGGTTCAGATAAGCGAGATCGCCATGGCAGAGGCATGCGTCGGCCAATTGCCTCCAAGCTCTTTCGGCACGGACTAAGTAGAGCAAACCTGTTCGAAGAAGCAGTCAGTGACACCGTCTCTTACCTGATTGCAAAGTTCCCCGATGAGCTTGGAACGCTGAACTGGAGGATCGAAGAGGTTCCGATGGAGGAGCGGCCGGAATCCACAAACCGCTGGCACGCCAAACCTTCAACAATGACGATCGTGCTCTACCGAATTCCCATCGAGCGAAGTGCGAACACATCTCCATCCGACAGGAGAATTCAGATCGAGCGCGCAGTCATCTTTGCTGCTGCAAGCTTGATAGACAAAGATCCCTGGGAACTGCTCGATCAAAGCTGGTGACCTGCGCCTACCGGACGATAACTAAAATCTCATCTCCGAAGTTTTCATTCTCCGAAGGATTGATAACGGCATAACCTGGCAAGTCAAGAATTTCCAGTGCTGCAAAGAATTCAGCGGCTGAGACTATCTTCAACTTATCTCCCAGCACCGGCACCTCAACCTGTGACATTGGTTCGATCTGAAAACTCTGATACTCAACCCGGCTACCAGATGTGATTTCGAGATTCACCGCAATGGTGGAAGAGCCAAAGTTCGCTACGAAAAGCGCAGATTGGTAAAGCGGTATAGGCATAGTCAATTCAGTGAAAGAAGAAGAGGGTGTCAGCCATGCAAAATCCAATGCCGGTTGAAGCTGGAGGTTGCGTGCACCAGCCAAAAGAGGTTGCGAGCTTTGAATTTCAAGAATATAACTGCCATCCACAAGGTCAAGCGGTGTTTCGCTCAAGCCGGCTGATCCCACCATCACTCGAAACACCGCTGTGTTGGCCTTGGAGGAGGCAGTGATGATGGCCTCGGTTGGTATCTCACCCGGATTAAAAAGTCGCAGCACCGGTTTTTCGAAGCCCTCCGAGGCAATCCTCAACCCCGCGATTCGATTCTGCTGTTGAGGCCCTGCGCCGGGAACCTGCAGGTCTACTCCCCTAGGACTTAGCCCTGCGGTTGCCCTTTGCTGCAGCGCCACCGATACCGGTGCTCCTTTGGAATTGAATTCAAGGGCAAACATGGGCTCTTGGAATATAAAGTTGGAAACGGGCAAGATTTTGCTCTGGCCTGCCGCCACAGATATTTGCTCTGTAACAATTCCCCCGGGCAACTTGAACTCAAGTTCGACCTGAGTATCTGTCTGAGTTGGGTTTGCAATAAGTATTACTGTTTCCTGGCCAAGGGCTGCTGCCCCGGAGATAAACCAGCCACCAAAGGCAGGTTGCGCACAGTGACTCGCCAGGAACCCGCTAGCTCGCTCACGAGAGAGGCCCTGCGCCTGAATTGCAGTCAGTAGTGAAGTGGACTGCCGCTGACCGCTTACGGTCACCAGAGCCCCTTCCGCTGTGCTTAGTTTCGGCGCGACAAGAACTTTTCCTTCACCTACAGCCGAGTAAATCGAAGCTTCGCCGACTCTTTCAAGTAGCCCGATATCTACACCTGATTCACCACCGACTTCCACAAACGCCCCCGGGCAATAGACCGAGAGTGGCAAAGGTTCAACTCCCACCTGCCTACTTTCAAGGTCGGCGTCCGGCACACTTGATGACGGCAGCAGGGTTATCGCGTAGGTCGCCAAAAAAGAACCACCAAGCACCAGAATCAAACTGAACTTCGCCCACATTTTCACTTCAGCACCTCCGTCCTGCGAGACCCCCTAATTGATGCCGGCGTAGGAATTGCAAGAAGCAAGAACGAGGCCAGTATCGCCAGCTGGATGTTTTTGGCTGGGGATGACTCCGGGGGCTCAGGGTAATTCGCCCTAGCCGACTGCACTTGCCAGAGCTGGCCAAAATTTGTTTCACCAGCATTCTGCAGAATTGTCATGGAGTCAATTGCCACTGTTGCAGATGCAACCATTTCAGCCTGAACGCCATCAAGTAGGACAAAGTCAATTCCTAGAGCACTGAGATATTCTTCAACACCCTCGGGGTTTCCCGCTACTAAGGATCCGGTCAACTGGGCTAGTTGATCGTCAATTCCGCTGTTCGGGCGAAATAAGTTATAGCCCAGGTTTTTTTGCTCAAGGCTCTGGCCAGCGCCCCAGATCAAACCCGCCTCAACAAGATCTGTGGCAACCTGAATTTTCAAAGTCCTGATACCACTGTCCACTTCGGAGGCAGCGACTACCAAAGCAGGGGCCTGCCTTGCATCACCAAAATATGCCTGGGTCTGAGTTAAAGGACCGAATAACAACGCCGAGGCCGAGATTGAAATTGCCCCTAGAGCGCTGGCCGCAGCAATCAAGGATTTCTTTTCCAGTTGAGGCACTGCAAGCCCTGAGGCAATCAACAGTGCTCCCAATGTCAGCGCTTGCGCTGCAGTGCTCGCTGAGATCGGCTGGTACCAGGCAGCTGCCGCGAATGCTATCGCCAACAACCAGGCGACTACGGCGGCGGCAACCTTCTTATATAAAAGCGCTGCCAGTGCTCCAAGGAAGGCGAGACCAATAACTGCCAGTGAAGCTGGGCTATCTAGCAACCCAATCGGGGTCAAATATGCCGAGCTAGTGACTGACATTAGAGCCAGGCTCGCCTTGGAGCCAGCAAAGACTATCCAAGGGTAGATCAGGGCAATACCAGGGATTGGAAACCAAATAATTATGGGCAGCCTTTGCAGGTTGTAGCCTCCAAGGCTCAAGCCAAAGACCACAAAAACAATAAACAGAACTGGGTTGCTAACAGCCACTAAAGCGCCCGCAAGGCCCGAAAGCCCAACCCAGCGCCACCCTCTAGCCGAGGTGTAGCTACTTGCGGCCTTAATCAGGAAATAAGCAAGCCAAGGGCCAAATACAATCGCCACCAGATCTGCAACGCCTGCTTGAGATTGAGCGGTAAGCAGCTGTGGGCTGACGGCAAAGACCAGGGCAATTAAGTTCCTCGCCCAAACCTTTGATATCAACAAGCTCGAGAGGTGCCAAAAACCCATGAATGCAAACGCGGGTGCAATAAATACGAAAATTGCTAATGCTGTACTCGGGTTGGAAGAAAGGGCAAAGCCGAAAAGCGACAACACCCAGTTGAAGGGTTCGCTAGGAATCATCGCACCGGTCAAATAAGAAATCGTATTTTGGCCGGTTGCCTCCCAGATAGCTGGGGCCGAAGCTCCTAAAGGAACCAAACGCTCACTGTAAAGACTGCCAGTCGGAAATAGTTGCCAGCCAATGATCAGCGGAATCATCAAGAGCCATGCGGCACCACTGGAAAAGAAATTGGCACGTGGCTGGTTGTCGGTCGTCGGCTCATGCTCAAGTTTTGACTCTCGCCTTTTTTTCCGCTGCGCCCGTGAAGCGAAGAAGTCGGAGAGCGGCGCTGTCTTGCCCAGTACGCGCAGTCCCCTTCTGGCTCGCAATCTGCTTGCGATCGTGAACCATGCCCACAGCCAAGCCGAAAACTGCCCAAAAATCCGGCTGGGTCTTTTGGACAAGAGATTCTGAGGAATCGAAGCAAGCGCGACGAGCGGCATTGCTAAATAGAGAAACGGCAGCAGCAAAGTCGGCAGTAGAAGTCCTGAGAGGTGAACATGCGCCCTAGAAAGTGCCTGAATCCGATTGCCCCCGAGCCACTTCCTAGTCCGCTGCTGGGCCATTGAAAGACCCGCGTGGGAAACCCTTGCTTTTGGCTCCACGCTGACGCGATAGCCAGCCGTTCTGGCCCTGGCGCAAAACTCAATGTCCTGAGCCAACACCGGAGTGGCATCATTAAGGCCACCGAGTCGATTCCAAAGATCGACGCTGAGGAGCATTCCAGCGGTGGAAACTGCTAAAACGTCAGCCGACCGGTCGTGTTGACCTTGATCATATTGGTTTTGAACCAATAAGAACGGCTTGCCAGTTGGCGTAACAGTGATACCCATTTGTTGGATTTCAATGTCTGAGCCCCATGACAATAACTTTGGACCGACAATGGCCACCGATGGCGACAACTCAGCCGCGCTAGCGAGCATCTGCAATGCGGTTTTTTCTGGGGCTGAATCATCATGCAGCACCCAAAGCCAACCGGGCTGTGAGCGAAGTGACTGAATTCCGGCCTCGATTGCAGCACCGAGTCTGATGTCTCCCGGTTCAACTATCGAGAACTGATGGCTTTTGGCTAGATCTATGCAGTCTTGGTTGGAGCTGGTCTCAACTACCACGACCTGCTCTGATGGCTTTGTTTGCTCACTCAAAGCCTGGAGCGTTGTGGCTAGGTAGTCAGCCTGTCCGTGGGATACAACGATTGTCGCAACGGAGAGCGTTGACACGAGAAACTAGGCGCGCTTGCGCAGACGACGACGCTCGCGCTCTGAAAGTCCGCCCCAGATACCGAAGCGTTCATCGTTCTTTAGCGCATACTCGAGACATTCGGTGTTTACCGAGCACTGAGAGCAAATTTTCTTTGCGTCCCTGGTTGATCCGCCCTTTTCAGGAAAGAAGGCTTCAGGGTCTGTCTGGGAGCAGAGTGCATCCTCTTGCCAAGCAAGCGGGTTGGTCTCCGAATCCCCATAGGAGCCGGCTACTCCAAGCCGAAGCACATCAATGAACCAATTGCCTGGCACTTGACCGCGCTGTTCCATGCCTATCCCCTATCTAAAGAAATCTATTGGTGTAATTACACTGCTGTAAGTATGCCCCTGTCAAGTCGGAGTTTTTTACCGAACCTGATATCTGTGGGTAAAACCCCAAGGTAACCTGTAGCTATGAAACTTCTTATCACCGGTGGGGCCGGCTACATTGGTGCCCACGTTGCTAGCCTTGCCAAGCGGTCTGGACATGAAATTATTGTGGTTGACGACCTCTCCACTGGTCTTGCGGACCGCGTTGATTGCGAAATAGTTAACATTGATATTGCAACGGACGAATCAGTTTCAGCGCTCTCAAGGCTGATGAAAAAACATCGGTTTGAGGCGGTAATTCACTTCGCCGCAAAGAAGCAGGTGGGTCAATCTGTTGAGCTTCCAGAGCACTATTACCAGCAGAATATAGGTGGCTTGGCAAACCTGCTTTTGGCCATGCGCGCGAATAAAGTTCATAAGCTCGTGTTCTCTTCTTCGGCAGCCACATACGGAATTCCGGAAATTGACTACCCAAATGAGGACTACCCGGCGGCACCAATAAATCCATATGGTGAAACCAAACTAATCGGAGAGTGGATGGTTAAGAATGCTTCGGTTTGGGGACTCAAGGGCGTTAATCTTCGCTACTTCAACGTTGCAGGATGCGAAGCACCGGAACTAGCAGACACTGCTGAATTTAACCTGATTCCGATTGCCATCGGAATGCTAAAGCGTGGCGAAAAACCAAAAGTTTTTGGCACCGACTACCCAACCAAAGACGGAAGCTGCGTCAGGGACTATGTCCACGTCGGTGATCTTGCAGCCGCTCACCTAATGGCTGTCGATTACCTGGCGGCAGAAAGACAAGAATTCAAAACCTTTAATGTGGGGACAGGAACTGGCGCATCAGTTTTCGAAGTTTTAGCTGAAATAAAAAAAGCGTCGTCGATTGATTTTGAAATAGAGATTGCTTCGCGGCGTGCCGGAGACCCGCCAAAGCTTGTTGCAGACACCTCAAGAATTGAGAAAATTCTCGGCTTCAAGGCTAACCACGGCTTGGAAGAAATCGTTCGTTCGGCTTGGAGTGCAGCTAGTTAGGAACCTTTAGGATCTGGCCTACTCGAATGAAGTTCGCATTATTGATTCCATTTAGAGAAGCCAACTCTGATGATTTGACTCCGAGCTTTCTGGCAATCCCCCAGAATGTATCACCGGCGACAACTTTGTAGGTTTTAGCAACAGTTGGCTGCTCTGGCTCTGGCTCAGCCTGAGCAACGTTTGTGTTACTAGTTGCCGTTGGAATCTTCAACAACTGGCCAATT
>DGPE01000084.1:0-15498 GCA_002390305.1 Micrococcales bacterium UBA4448
CAAGCTCGTGCCTAGCTGCGCTGGCGTGTTCATGGCCGGTTTCGAGTAAGACCGTGCGGTCGCTCTGAACTATAAGTGGGCCGTTAGACATCCTTCTAGCTTAAACCAGCACGACCGATTGAATCCTTGAAATTGGAAGCGTACGCTCAGCATCTTTCTCTTGGTCTTTGCCTCTGAGCCGTCCAGCCGCTATTCCAAGGACAGAAAGCGTGAACTGTTGAGGCCGCCCGTCCTGCATTTCGATGGCTATCTGAACCATCAGCTTATTTTTCTGTGCGAACTGCAGCTGCCTCATGACGTCGTCGCTTCCCATCTGAGATTTGTCCCCAGAAATAAGCCGTGTCACCCGGGCTGCAATCTTGTCTTGTTCGGGAATAGCTGCCGCGGGTTCAATTGCAACTCGTGGCGATATGACTTGGCCAGTCTGATCAAACATCACAGCCGCATACCCGGCTTCGCGCAGATTGAAATAGACAAGATCTAAGCCAAGTCTGGTTGCAAGTTGTCCGGCTGCAATTGGCTGGAGCATCAGGCCCCTCAAAGAATGCTCGTTCGCAATTTGAGTAAGCAGAATCGGGTCGTCTGAAGAAATGATTGTTCCAGCCTGATTCGAAAGCACGCGAAGTTGCCCAAACCTTTCACTTGCTTGCTTTAGAACATATTCAAGTGGCTGAGGCAATCTAGTTCCGTCGGCATCTTCCAGCGTCTTGTAGATTTCCGCAACGCTCATACCGGTTTCGAGTGCGTGAGAAATCGTCATCGGTGAAATTCGGAATCTTGAGGCAAGACCCAAGTCTTCTGAGTCGGCAAAAGTGTCAAGCTTCCGATGCAGCTGGGTGGAAATGGGGCCTGTTGAAACAATGCTCAGGTCCCCCTGTACTAAGAGCCGATCTAGAATCTCTGGCAGGTGCTTGGCAATGTCTTTTGCCGCCTTTTCTGAGGATGTCAGCGTCAATGGGTAAAGCGCAGATCCTTGATCGACTAGACCCAGGTCAGCTCCAAATTCCAGCATTTTGATGTTGGCCAGATTCATCAGCGGAAAAGCTTTTAGCAGCTGCTCTGCAAGCGGGCCTTCAACAATTTGTAACTCCGGCAGATCCCAGCAGGATCCAGCAAGAACAGACCACGCGGCTGCACGGTCCATGTCGAGCCACGCCATCCCGGCTTTGGATGCAACCCATCTCGAATTGCTGGGACCAATAAGACCGGCATTCACTGCTAGCTGGAATTTGCGCTGAACGTCCTTTGGGGTGAGTTTGAGCTTTAGCGCAATTTCTTTGGCGTCCTGAGACCTGATTCCTGCGCGGATTACATCTAGCCAGTGCCTCTCGCAAGCAAAGAGCAGCTCTGTCACACAGAGCAACGTTTCGAAGGCACTTAGGTAAGACCCGTGGTGGTAGGCGGGTTTAAATTTTTGAGGCTCCAGTTCCAGGCTTAGCTCTCTGGCCTCTTCAATCACCTCGCCGGTGGAAAGGTTTAGTCCAACCAGTGCTTTAGTGGAGGTGCCTGATCTGAGTGCCTCGAGCTGTGCAGAATGCAATGAACGAATCTTGGGTTCCAGCTCTCGCCTTGAAAGCAGAACACGGCTCAGGTCAAAGTAGTCATCGCAGCCATGGCCCTGTCCAAGCGAGGCCTCCAGGGTTTGGGTTAGTTCTTTTGATGATTTTGCTCTGAGCTGAGAGGCAAGTTCCAGAATCGATGACACTAGTTTTTTTCTTCTTTGCCACGTTTGATTATCGAAACAATCAACATCGCAATGATTATCAAGAAGCCAGCCGGTAATCCAATCAGGGGCAGTTGAGCAAGGACTACGGGGAAGCTATTGAATCCGAGTGCGGTCAGGCCAAGGGTCAGGAGCATTGAAACAATCGAAACTCCAATGACACCGACCGACATATAGGCCAATGTTGTTTCAATTGAAGCGCGTTTTTGATTTTTAGCCATCCGATAACTCTAACCTTTCGGATACACTAAACGGCGACCAGTTGAAAGTAGGAAGCATGCCAACGGGCAAAGTTAAGTTTTTTGACGACGAAAAGGGATTCGGGTTCATCGCAGGCGATGACGGCACCGAGGTCTTTTTGCACGCGAGCGCACTCCCAGCTGGGGTCGACTCGATCAAGCCCGGCAGCAGGGTTGAGTTCGGCATTGCCGATGGAAGAAAGGGTGCTCAGGCTTTGTCGGTCAGAATCCTTGAAGTCCCAACCTTGGTTTCGACCACTCGCAAGCCTGCTGAAGATCTTTCAATAATCACCGAGGACCTGATCAAGCTATTAGACCAGGTGGGTGGAAACCTAAAGCGAGGCAAGTATCCAGAAGCGGAGCATGGCAAAAAGGTAGCGCAACTGTTGCGCAGGGTGGCAGAAGAGCTTGAAGGCTAATCATGCAGAACTGGGGCTAGCGGTCCTGGATTCAGATGCACCCAAGGGTTCCTTCGGCGCCTTGATAAGCGAAACTGCGCCAACCAAAGGTGTAATCGAGCTGCGATTTGAATCACTAATGCGCGGGTATGCAGGTTGGCAGTGGCTGGTAACTCTCACGCAGCCAGATAAGCGAAAGCCGGCAACGGTTTCCGAACTACACCTGGTTGCCGGTGAAAATGCCCTGCTTGCCCCTCAGTGGGTTCCATGGTCTGAAAGACTTGCAGAATTTAGAAGGCAGCTGAAGGCCGAGGGTAAAGCAAAAACCGATGCTGAAGCCGATGAGTTGATTAAGGCTCTAGTCGTTACGGATGATATAGAGTCCAATAACTCCGAGTCCGACTCCAACCAGGGCAGTGTGCAACCACCACTGAAGACCCGCGTCCGCCAGCGACGGGTAAAACACAGCGAGCCCGACGAAGATCAAGAACCAAATTAGGGTCCCAATCCGAATTATCGGTTTTGACTTTTGAGCCAGAGTCTTGGGATCAGGCTTGCGATCCTCAAATTTGACAAAAAATCTCATTAGATTCTTTCCAGAACGTATTCGATACAGCCGATTAGTTTCTCCACCTCGGCA
Source organism: Micrococcales bacterium UBA4448 (assembly GCA_002390305.1). Taxonomy (GTDB): domain Bacteria; phylum Actinomycetota; class Actinomycetes; order Actinomycetales; family Microbacteriaceae; genus Aquiluna. The sequence continues at coordinate 3,001 of DGPE01000084.1, forward strand.
GGCTCGGTGGAAACGAAAGTAGCAATTCTCAGCTGGTTTTTCCCGAGCTTTCGATAAGGGTCGGTGTCAACGATTCCGTTTTCCCTCAGGATTGCCGCAATTTCTAGGGCATCGATGGAGTCGTCAAAGTTTATTGTCGCGACCACCTGAGATCTGTGGTCGGGATTCTCAACAAAGGGATGGGTTACGTCGTTTTTCTCGGCCCAGTCATATAAAAGCGCAGAGCTGGTTTTGGTTCTCTTGTCTGCCCAGGACAGCCCACCTTGCGAGTTAATCCACTCAACCTGATTATTTGTGAAGAATAAGGTCGCAAGTGATGGCGTGTTGAGTGTGAAGTTCTGCCGGGCATTGTCTAACGCTAGTTTTAGGCTCAAGATATTTGGAATGTAGCGCCCAGATGCGGCTACCGATTCAATCCGTTCTATTGCCTTCGGAGAAATAAGTGCAAGCCAAAGGCCACCATCCGACGCAAGATTTTTCTGCGGTGCGAAGTAGTACGCATCAGTTTCAAGAGGATCAAAATCGATACCGCCGGCAGCGCTTGTCGCGTCGGTCAACATCAAGGAGTTTGCCTCTGACCCTATTACCCTTCTGACATCTGTTACCACACCGGAGGATGTTTCGTTTTGAGGGTAGGCGTAGATATCCACACCCGCTTCTGCCTTCAGATCACCCCGCGATCCAGGATCAACTGAGATGACTGTCGGAGCTTCAAGCCATGGTGCACCGAGAATTTTTGCGAACTTGTTTCCAAACTCACCGTGCACCAGTGCCTGTGCTTTTTTCTCCGCAAGTGAAAAAGTAGCCGCGTCCCAAAAAGCAGACGCCCCGCCATTTCCGAGAATGATTTCATAGCCCTCCGGAGCATGAAACATATCCAAAAGGCCTTGCTTCAGGTTCCCGACCAGGTTCTTGATTGGTGGCTGCCTATGACTTGTTCCCATGAAGCGGCTCCCGAAATCTATAAATGCCGTTAGCTGTTCCGGTCGCATTCTTGACGGACCACAGCCAAATCGTCCATCGACTGGCTTGAGGGATTCGGGAATTTCAATTACGGGCATGGGACAAAGTTTAGTATCGGCATTACTAGTCTTGGCATAGACACTTATAAGGGAATTCAATGACAGACCTCATAGACACAACCGAGATGTATCTAAAGGCCATCTATGAACTCGAGGAAGAGGGCATTCCCCCGATGCGAGCTCGAATTGCTGAGCGCTTGGATCACTCCGGACCTACGGTTTCGCAAACCGTGGCCAGGATGGAACGTGATGGTCTACTGAGCCTGAGAGATGACAGGCAGTTGGAATTCAGTGATGTCGGTAGGCTCACGGCCATTGAAGTCATGCGGAAGCATCGACTCGCGGAACAACTGCTGCTTGAGGTGATCGGACTCGGCTGGGCCGAGGTCCATGATGAGGCGTGTCGATGGGAACACGTTATGAGTGAATCTGTGGAACGAAAATTGGTCTCGCTTCTCAAAAACCCGAGTGTTTCCCCCTTTGGCATGCCGGTGCCAGGCCTAGAGCTTCTAGGTCTTGCGCCCGCGACGGTGAAGAGCTGCGAATCGTTAGCCGGTCTTAGGGATGGCGAGTATGAGCTGGTGAGGATTGGTGAGCCGCTTCAGCTCGATGGGTCATTTCTCGAACAGCTGCTCCAGCTCCAGCTTTTACCAGGCGCGAAAGTGCTTCTCACGGCGCAAGACCAAGGTTGGCTGCTAGGCGCTGAGGGTAGTACCGAGGGCATGGTGGTCGACTTTGCAATAGGCCAACATTTATTTCTGGGCCATACCGATGATTAATTGTTATAATCTTGGGGTTGGTTACTTGAAACAGTTTTCCTCGAAGGGTCCCTTTTGAATTCAGCCACAGCTGACGCTCAAGTGGTTTCGCGAAAAGATTCGCGTCGGAATGAGCGTTCAAAGTCTGCAAAGGTGCAGCGGCACTCGCTGAGGTCTTTTGGCACAATGTTCGCGGCCACAGGATTAATGGCAACTTTTGCACTCCCTTCCTACGGCTTCGCCCCTGAGATTACTGCCGCGGCTGGTTTGGCTCGGAGTTCTGAAATGCTGGCAATCTCAGCACCCAGCCAAGGTCTATCGGTTGCAACTGTGAGGGCACTTGAATTCACAAGAGGTGATTTTGCACCTGCCGAAGCTTCAGAGTTCCAAGTTGTAACAAAATCCAGGATCTATTACTACCAGGGCCCACGAGCTGCCGATTACTTGGCAAAACCTAGATTTACAGAGATAACAAGTGCAAACCTTATGAGGTCTGCAGCCGAGCTTGTCGGCACTCCATATGTTTTTGGAGGTCAAACCCCAGGAGGCATTGATTGCTCCGGCTATGTGCTGTTTGTCTACTCTCAATTTGGAGTGGAGCTTCCTCACAGCGTTTATCAGCAGGCCAAGATGGCAACGAAAATTTCAATCGAGGAGGCCGTGCCGGGAGACATTGTTATTTTTAATGACTTTAGTCACAACGGTATTTACGCGGGCAATGGCAACTTTTACCATGCACCTCAGCCAGGTGACCGGGTGAAGCTGGCACCAATTTTCACTGACAGGTATCACATCATTCGCTTGGCAGAGATAACTGGATAATAAATAGTTACCAAAGCTTCATGTCAAAAATGCGTTTCTAACCAGAAAATAGAGTTTTCTCGCCTAATATTTCGGCTAAGTATTGATCAACGACATCAGGCGGGAGGCGAAGATGCCAGCTCACATGTTAGCCATGCATGGCAACTGGACAAATCTTAACCAACGTCCCTGTATATCTTTTTTGGAAATCCAACGCGTCGCTGTCTTGCGACGCGTTTTTTTATTTCCCGGATCAATTCGGATGCCAGCAAGCCGTGCTGGCGGTTTCGATTGGAGAAGCAAATGCGTACTCTCGTCCTAAATGCCGGCTACGAACCTTTAGCCGTCGTGTCTTTTAAGCGGGCTCTGGTTCTGGTCCTGAATCAAAAGGCCACAATCCTGGCCGGAATCGATAATGCCGTCGTCAGAAGCGCCAGGCAGGAGTTTGAAATGCCTTCGGTTATTTTGCTTTCTCGCTACGTAAGGATTCCAAGCTCAAGAAGGGTGCCTGTTTCAAGAAGAGGCATTCTTAGGCGTGACTCGAATCGCTGTGGCTATTGCGCCCAACCTGCAACCACAATTGACCACATTATGCCCAAATCTAGGGGCGGCAAGGAGACCTGGGAGAACCTCGTCGCTTGCTGCCTAAGATGCAATAACAACAAAGGTGACAGGACTCCGGCAGAAATCGGGTGGGAGTTGAAAGTTCTTCCTAAGATGCCAACCGGCATGGTCTGGAATGTTAGAGGTTCGGAGAGGCCACAACCAGAATGGGGAGAGTACTTGGCTTTGCAGTCAAGAGCGGCTTAGCTTTTGGTACTTGGGTCCATCAGCGCTGCAAACATTCAGTCATATTTTGTAGCACGAGTCTTTAGTCAAGCTTGAATCACCAGCAACTAAATCTCGGGCTGAACTGCTATTTAGACGCTAGAGCGTGCGAAGAATCTCTTCGACTTTTTCTTTAGCATCACCAAACAGCATTTTTGTGTTGTCTTTATAAAACAGTGGATTTGCAACCCCCGCGTAGCCAGAAGCCATCGAGCGCTTAAAGACAATCACGTTCTCAGCTTCCCAGACCTTCAGCACCGGCATCCCAGCGATTGGGCTTCCAGGGTTGTCGGTTGCCGCCGGGTTCACTGTGTCGTTCGCCCCGATTACTAAGACCACAGATGTCTTAGCAAGATCATCGTTTATTTCATCCATTTCAAGAACGATGTCGTACGGTACCTTTGCCTCTGCTAGGAGCACATTCATGTGGCCTGGCAGCCTTCCGGCAACTGGGTGAATTCCAAACCTTACATTGACACCCTTGGCCGTCAGGCGCTTTGCCAGTTCCGCCACGGGATACTGGGCTTGCGCGACCGCCATTCCATATCCTGGAGTAATAACCACGCTAGTGGCGTTCGAGAGAAGTTCTGCCGTAGAAGCGGCATCGATCTCACTGTGCTCACCAGCTTCGTCTTCCGACGATGATGGTGCAGCGATACCAAAACCTCCGGCAATAACTGAAATGAAGGACCGGTTCATAGCCCGACACATAATGTAAGAAAGGTAAGCACCTGAAGAGCCCACCAGTGCACCAGTGACGATGAGCAAGTTGTTTCCTAGCAAAAAACCAGTTGCCGCTGCGGCCCAGCCGGAGTAGCTGTTCAACATCGAAACCACCACGGGCATGTCGCCACCACCGATTGACGCGACCAGGTGCCATCCCAGGGCTAGAGCGAGGACTGTGACTGTAATCAGAAGCCAAAGCTCTGGAGTGATTACATACCAAACCGTCACACCTAGAAATGCGACCAGCGCTGAAAGATTAAGAAGGTTTTTCCCGGGCAACATAAGCGGCTTCGAGGAAATCTTCGCGGATAGCTTTAGGTAGGCGACGATCGAACCGGTGAAAGTGACAGCTCCAATAAACACTCCCACGAACACTTCGGCTCGGTGAATGCCTACCAAGTCTGCGGCAATCGAAGAGGAGTGCAGCGCACCATTCCATCCAACCAGCACGGCAGTTAGACCAACAAAGCTGTGAAACAAGGCAATGAGCTCTGGCATACCGGTCATCGCAACCACACGGGCGCGCCATAAACCAATTGCTGCTCCAAGAACAAGAGCGATTGCGAGAAGTCCCAAACTCAAGGCCGAGGCCTCACTCCAATTGCCGAAGAAACTGAGCCATATGGTTGCTGCAATAGCAACCGTCATTCCCGAGATTCCGAATACTATGCCTGTTTTCGAGCTCTCGTGCTTACTCAGCCCAGCGAGGCTCATGATGAAAAGTATCGCGGCGACGATGTAGGCGGAATTGGCTATTGCAATTTCATTCATCGGGGGTCACCTTTCGTGAACATCTTCAGCATTCGTCTTGTGACTGCGAATCCACCAAAGATATTTATGCTGGCCAGCAAGACACCAAATGTTGCAAGCACCTGAATGAGAACATTGGTGTCAGTTATCTGGAGAATTGCGGCAACCACGACGATTCCCGAGATTGCGTTTGTGACACTCATCAAGGGAGTGTGTAGCGCATGGTGAACTTTTCCAATCACATAGAACCCGATCACAATCGAGAGAGTGAGCAGCAAAAAGTGCTGCTGTAGCAGCGGTGGTGCCGCCGAGATCAGCAAGAAAGCGATGGCAAAGCCTAGACCGATAAGAATGTTTTTGGTTCGCGGCGCCATTCGCTTCTTCTCGATAGGAGCTGCAGCCGGAGCTGCCGCCACTGGTGCAGCCGACACTTGAATTGGTGGTGGTGGCCAAGTTATCTCTCCAGATCGAACTACCGTTACCGATCGCTGGACTACATCTTCAAAGTCAATTTTCAAATTGCCATCTGATTTTGGCGTCAGAAGCTTCAGCAGGTTGAATAGGTTTGTGCCATAGAGCTGAGAGGACTGAGAGGGAAGCCGACTTGGAAGGTCGGTGTATCCAAGAATTGTCACGCCGTTCTTGGTGACCACTTTCTTGCCAGCGACTGACCCATCGACGTTGCCCCCTTGGGCAGCTGCCATATCAACTATGACGCTGCCAGGTTTCATTTGCGAGACATCCTTGGCGGTTATTAGACGCGGAGCGGGCCTGCCTGGAATCAGAGCGGTGGTAATGATGATGTCAACCTCAGCGGCTTGCTCACTGTAGATTTCGGCGGCACGTTGGTTATAAGCATCGCTCGTAGCCTTGGCATAGCCGTCACTGGAAGTCATGGACTCGCCTATTTCAACTGGTAAATACTCTCCACCAATTGATTTAACCTGATCGGCGACCTCGGGACGTGGATCGGTAGACCTAACAATTGCCCCCAGGCTAGAGGCTGTTCCGATAGCTGCAAGCCCAGCAACACCCGCACCAGCCACCAATACTTTGGCAGGAGGAACTTTTCCGGCCGCAGTTACCTGGCCAGTGAAAAAACGTCCAAATTCATGAGCGGCTTCAACAACTGCTCGGTAGCCTGCGATATTCGCCATGGAACTTAACACGTCCATCGACTGGGCTCTTGAAATTCTGGGGACAGCATCCAGTGCAAGAGCAGTGACTCCTTGCTTGGACAGCGCCTCAAGAAGCTCTGGACGAAAAGCCGGGCTTAGCAGGCTGATCAGAATTGTCCCTTTTTGGAGTCTCTTGACCTCTTGGGGAGTAGGTGCCTCTACTTTGAGGATTATGTGTGATTTCCAAGCAGCTGCCGTGGTGACTATCTTCGCACCGGCCGCTTCATAAGCGGAGTCTGGGAATGCAGCATTTGAACCAGCACCTTTTTCAATTCGCACTTCATACCCAAGAGCCAATATTTTTTTCACTGTCTCTGGTGTAGCCGAAACTCTGGCCTCAGAGGCCTGCTCTGCCACAACGCCGATTATCGACATTGATTCTCCCAATCATCTATTACGTAAGTATCAAGCTAGCTTGCAACCGTACAGTGGCCCCGAGGTGAATCGAACACCCGACACACGGTTTAGGAAACCGTTGCTCTATCCACTGAGCTACGGGGCCAACAGCCGTTATAGATTACTAGTAATCAGCGCGACTAACCCCCCGCCCGATGGTTAGTGTTTCCTCGGAAGGGCAAACCGCTCATTCACCCAATCACACCTATTCTTTTGAAGGTGGAACGCAATGAATCTTTTGAGCTCTGGGACCGACAGCGCCAGGCTATCGGCGGGACAAATCCACTCATTAATTTTGAGCCATCAAGTTTTGGTCAGGTTGATCTGACTCGTTCTCACCCCGGGGGGCTTGCCCAGTTAGCTTCTGCCAGATCCTCATCAATTTCAAACTTGGTGAGAGACGGTGTTGCCCAATCTCGGGCCCTGACGACATCTCGCCGAATCCTGAACAAAGCTCTTAGAATTGAGCGCAATTTTGGGATTGATGCGTTGTTTATTGCTGGAGGGCTGGTCTCTATTGGCGGCAGCAAGATGCCGATCCTGCTTTGGCGAACCCACCTGCTGCCAAAAGGCGATGATTACGAGCTGAGAATTGACTCAACCCCTCGGATAAACCCAGCTCTTATTCGAACCATTCAGATTTATCGGGAAGACTTTAGGGTTTCTGACTTGATTGCCGTGAGTCAGGGCCAATCTGACTTGATTCCAACCGGGGTGTTGTCATTGGTGTCGGAGTTGATTCAAAGCCCCGAGGTCGAAATCGAAAAGCTATTGGTGCTTGGAAACTTCGTTCCCGAGCTAACGTTGAGTCAACTTGACCAGGCCCCGGGCCAATCTGAGATTCTCTTGCAACTCACTGGCAAGAAAGCTGTTGAGCCAATTGATTACACCGATCGAGAGACAACTCTGGTTCTCAATGCCGACCTAGATCAGCAGCGCGTTATTGGCAAGGCGCTGGCTGGAGATAGCTTTGCGGTTGAGACTTTGCCCGGTTGTGGCTACCTGCAAACTCTGGTGAACTTGCTAGCGAATCTCTCACTTGAAGGTAAGCGAGCGTTGATTCTGGCACCGAGGCAGCAGACCTTGGATGAGGTTGCCGAAAGGCTAAGTGAGTCTAAACTCGCAGGACTGGCAGTGCGGGAGTCAAACGCCTGGTCAGATTCAGTAGCGGCCATATCTCGAAATGAAAAAGCCAAGCCAGCATCCCTTTCGGCGGCCATAGCTCTTGCGGCCAAACGTGAGGCAGAAGTTGAGCAATACTTCGATGTGATCAACGCCAAGGACGCAAACCTCGGTGTCAGTGTGATTGAATCTCTCGAGGAACTGGCAACTCTTGCCTCGTTGCCTGCAGCGCCGGTAAACAACGCGCGAATTGCCCCAGAGCTTTTGCCTACCATCAGGCAAAGCGCCGGTGATCTTCTCAACCGCGCTCATGAAGCGGGATTGTTTGCATCTTCCCCCGCCGATGGACCTTGGTTTCAAGCCAAGTTCGACTCCGAAGTTGAGATCAACAAAGCCGTTGCGGCGGCCAGATCGATAGCGGGTGAAGAGTTTCGCCTTCTTCGCTACCAAATAAACCTCTACCTCACTGACTTGAACCTATCGGCCTGTGTCAAAGTTGAAGACTGGGCGAATCGTCTGAACCTGCTAATGGGCATTCGGTCCACACTTGATAAGTTCAAGCCTGAAATATTTGATCGGCCCCTGACGGAGCTCATTGCTGCGACCGCTGCCAGAGGCAACCGCGGCGAGCTATCCGGGGCTCAGCGCAGGAGGTTCAGGAAGCTGGCTAAGAGTTACCTGCGTCCAGGAGCAGCTCTCATGAATCTCCATCAGGGTCTGGTTCAAGCCGAAGAGCAGCGCTCCTCCTGGCAGCGGCTGAATCTCACTCAGGCCCCTCCAACTGTTCCGCTGGGACTGGGCGATGTTGAGAGTAAATTCCAGCAAATCTTCGATGTGCTAGAGACGCTGCAGCGGCATCTAAATCCAGATCCAGATCTGGTTCTTCTTACCCGCTTAAGCTTTGACGAACTTGGAAAGACTCTTGAAGATTTAGCAACCAAGACCGATGCCTTGGACAGGTACATGGAGCGCCTACCAATTGCACAGGAACTTGATCGCCAGGGGCTCGGGTCTTTTGCCAAAGAAGCCAGTAAGACCAGGCCGGAGTATCAGCAATTACAGCGAGAGTTTGACCTAACTTGGTGGCAATCTGCCCTTGAGGCGATCATTCAATCTGACTCGAGTGTTCTGGAATTTACTGCCGAAAAGATTTCGACTCTTGAAAGCCAGTTCGAACAGGCGCACGAGGCCCTAATAGCCGAGGGACTGGCTCATGTCAGGGCTGAACTGGGGCGCTCCTGGAAAGAGTCAATAGCTAGGCACCCGGCGCAAGCTGATGCCCTCCGAAACCAGCTTCGAACTAAGAAACTCGAACTTTCCCAAGCGGCCAAACTTGGCGGGGCAGTCTATAAATCTCTTGTTCCAGCCGTCCTTGCCTCTCCCTACGCACTGAGTGCGCTTTCCAGCCAAGAAGACTTTGATTTAGTTATTGTGCTTGATGCCTCTTCAACGGGTCTGGCTGAAGCTCAAGCCGGGCTGGCGCTTTCAAACCAAGTGATTGCCTTTGGGGATCCGATTATTGCGACACCTGAAAACTTTGACACCGTCGCCAGAGCAAATCCGATTCATATTGAAGGAGACCGACAGTCGGTTTTTGACCTCGTATCAGAGACTTTTGGCTCCTTGGCAATTGCTAGAAACTACCGAGTTGAAGGACAGGTCCTGGGAAAGTATCTCAACGATAACTTCTACGACGGACGGTTGGTGCTGGAGCCCTCCGCCGGCCAGCTATTTGGCTCGCATAACTTCGATCAGATTGAAGTGACCGAAAATCAACTAGCTTCGAGCACGATTGAGGGTGCCACCGAGTCGCTGGAGGCTGAGGTGAGCCGCGTTACTGACCTCGTGATGAACCACGCCAGATGGAGCCCCGATGAGTCCCTGATGGTTGTGACCGCCTCTAGAACCCACGCTGAGAGAGTGTTTCATGCTGTGCGGCAAGAGGTTGTCAAGCAACCGCAACTTGCGGAGTTTTTTGACGCCCATGGGCGAGAGCAGTTCGAGAGCGTGACCATGTCTGAACTTACACACCGCCTGGCAGATAGAGTCATTTTCTCTGTTGGTTTTGGAAGGACCCCAGAGGGCAGAATTTCTGGAAGCCTGGGGGACTTTAATTATTCAAGCGCCTCAAGGTGGATGGTGAACCAGATTGTGGCTGCTAGAAAACGGATGACCGTAGTTTCTTGTTACAACTTCGAGGATTTTGCAGCCGGAAGTCTTTCGGAAAATCAGCGCTGGCTAAAGGACCTTATTGCACCGAGCTTTCTGGGAGATATTTCCGAGGGTGATGCCGACCCGCTGCTGAAAGATCTAGCACTCCGGCTTCAGAAACTTGGCTTGAAAGTCTCCCTAAATTTTGGTGGACGAATCTCACTTGCTGCTTCGTTTGGAAATAGGGCAACTGTTGTGGACCCGGACTGGGCGCTTGTTGGTGACACCTGGGACGAACGATTACGGGTTCGACCCGGATTACTCAGGGCAATGGGTTGGGGCTATCAGCGGGTGCATGCTCTCGAGATATTTTCCCATCCTCAGGATGTTGCAAATCGAATTGCGATGACCCTGGGCGTGGATTTAGTCAGAAAGGCCCAACCACTTTTTGAAGAAAAGGCTTTTGAAGACACCGGTCGGGCCTGGGGAGATGGGGATGATTCAAATGATGACCGCCTCAGAGATGACAAGCCACCGCACTGGGGCTAATCGGAGTCGCTAGATCTGGCCGGCACCGAGTCGTTCTTGTAGAAACCTGTACCCTTGAAGCTCACTCCTAGGTTTCCAAATTGCTTGCGGAGTTCCTTTTTGCACTTTGGGCACTCAGTCAAGGCCTCTTCTGAGAAGGTCTGGTGGGTATCAAATGTGTGCCCGCATGACGTGCAGACGTAGCTGTAAGTGGGCATCAATCCTCCGCCTAAAGTCTACCGAGTGGAAATCCTTATAGCCCTGGTTGGGGTGATTATGCCAGTTACTTGTTGATCGTGGGGCTCGCTGGGCACCTGCGGTAGAACCTCGGAATCAAAAACCACTGCGTAGAGGTTTTCTTGAGTTGGTCCAAGAAGCGCCCGATCATAGAAACCCTTGCCCTTGCCCAGTCGATTACCTTCGAGATCAACAGCAAGTGCTGGAACTAGAACCAGGTCAATCGCTGAGATTTCGGCCTGCAATCCAGTCGGTTCCGACAACCCAAATTTCCCAGCAATCATGGGTGGCTTTGCAAAAACCAGGCTGTCACCATCCACTCTTGGGTAGTAAACCTCAAACCTTTCCTCTGCCCACGCGTTGAACTGGCTAACATCCGGCTCAGAGTAAAGCGGCTGATAGCTCGCAATGGATTTCGCCGCCAGCGCCGCTACAGCAGCCTGGAGCTGCTCCGCAAGCCCTACTGAGGGCTGAGGCCGCTGAGATAGAAGTGTCTGCCGGAGTGACTGCTTGGCATTTCGTTGTTCCATAGCGGTAATCTTGCCAGCGTGCAGAGATTTATGCCATTGACTAACGGAGACATCTCGCTTCGCGAATTATCGAAGCGAGATCACAAGGTGCTGCGAGAGTTATTGATTCAAGATCGAGAGTGGTTAGTGCCATGGGAGGCAACGACCCCAGGAATTCGATACCCCCTAGATGCGAAGGGTATGGTGCGCTCACTTTTGCAGCAGGCTCGCGCAGGTTCTGGGCTTGCACTTGTGATGGAGTACCGAGGTGAGGTTGTTGGGCAACTAAACGTAGCCAATATTCTCTTCGGCTCGGTTTCCTCCGGGACTATCGGCTACTGGATATCTAAAAAAGCAGCTGGAAAGTCAATAGTGCCGATCTCGGTTGCAATGACAATCGACCACCTCTTCGACCAGGGCGGGTTGCACCGCGTAGAAGTTGACATCAGGCCCGAGAACGAAGCGTCTCTGCGAGTGGTTCAAAAGCTCAAGCTTCGCCAAGAGGGGCTTAAGGAGCGTTTCATTCACATTAACGGCGCATGGCGTGATCACCTAGTCTTCGCAATAACCCGAGAAGAATTGACCGGGTCAATGCTGTCAAGAGTTCAAAACGCGGGCGAGCTGTAGTCGAATTCTCCTCACCAGCTATATCTTTAGGAAATGGAAACTTCAGTTGGTCTTGGCGGCATCACATTAGTTGTTGTTGCCATAGTCTGGCTTTTTGTTTTTGTTCCCGGTTATGCACGGCGCTCTCACATTAGAGAGACGACAAGCCTGGTGGCATCTAGCCACAGAGCCGAAAAGAGACTTCTTCCTCAAACCAACGATGAAAAACTCAGAAGACTTATAACCACCCAGCGAACTTTTTCAATCGTTTTTGCTCTCGCCACGCTGTCAGCAGTTGCAAGTGCAGCCGCCGCCATGGCGCAAAATTCCTGGTGGTTCGCATTCGGACTCGCTGTTGCAGTGAGCCTCGCGTCATTTCTCATCCAGCGAGCAGCCGGAAAACAAGCTGCTAGAACCGTCCAGAAAATTGTTCGAGTTCGCCAGAATGTTCGCACTCAGGCATCAAAGAACCAGGCGGCTTCCTTGAAAAATAGAGATTGGACGCCCAACCCTATGCCATCTCCGATGAGCCAGAACCACTCCGGCGAGCTGATACTTCCAGATGCTGAAGTGATCTCAATAATCCAAACCAAACCAGTGCTTGCAAAGCAAGAAATTGATCAAATTTTGGCCCGTCGCAGGGCAATCTAGAAATCAGCCCCTAAGCTTTCCCTCGCCAATCAATCACAAACGGAGACCCAAATGAGCCTGCTCGACTCAATAAAAAACTTTTTTTCCAGAACCGGCAAAGCCGCTTCCTCTTCGGCTGCTTCTGTAGCTGCCGAGGCAAAGGCTGCTGCCAAGGACGTAGCTTCGGAGGCTAGAGCGGAAGTCGAAAAGGTCGCCACAAAAGTTGCGAAATCTGCTGCTACGGCGGGCAAAAAAC
>DGPE01000084.1:15600-39254 GCA_002390305.1 Micrococcales bacterium UBA4448
CACCCAAGACAGTTGCTAAAAAGATTCCGGCCGCGGCCACTGCCAAGCCTGCAGCCAAGAAGGCTCCGGCGGCAAAGAAGCCAGCTGCTAAGAAGTAATAGCTTTAGCCAACTACGTAGGCAACTGACTTTTCCAGAGTGGGGTGCTTGAACTTGAAGCCAGAGTCTAGGAGTTTGTTGGCACTCATCTTTTGAGAGCAGAGCAGCAATTCCTCGGCAGCAACTCCGACTAGCAGCCTCATTGCCCATGCTGGCACTCGCAAGAACGTGGGTCGCTTCAGAGCTTTACCCAGGCTTTTTACTATTTGCTCACAGGTCGCAGGCTCTGGGGCCGTCAGGTTGTATGGGCCGGAAGCTTGCTCGTCATTGATTAGATGAATGATCGCTCTGGCCTCGTCCTCCAAGCTAATCCATGCCCACCACTGCTGACCACTGCCAAGTGGGCCGCCGATTCCGGCCTTGATTAGCGGCAATAATCGTCCGAGCGCACCTAGTTTTTTGCTCATGACCATAGTTGTCCTGGCATAAACAACGCGAGTGTCGGCCTTGGCCGCTTCGGCCTCCCACTGAGAGGCAAGGTCGGCGAGGAATCCATTGCCCCTGCCAGAGTCTTCGTTGAGAATCTCGTCTCCACGATTTCCATAGATGCCGGAAGCCGATCCGCTTATCAAAACTCTTGGTTGATTCTTGGCCCTATTTATCGCGTCCACCAGGGTCTTGGTTGAGTCCAAACGAGAGGAAATGATGGCCTGCATATATTTCTTAGTCCAGGGAATTCGACCTGTTGTGGCCCCACCCAGGTTGACCACGGCGTCGATGGATTCCATGAGCTTGTCATCTAGCTCTTCGACGCCCGGGTTCCAGGAAACCTCATTGTCTCGAGTGGCTGTTCGTCTGACAAGCGCCACGGGTTCGTGGCCAAGCTCTCGCAGTTGCTTTGAAAGCTCTGTTCCAACCAAGCCTGAGTAGCCAGAAATAAGCACTCGCATAAATTACCTTCCGCCTGTGGCAAGATTACATACACTTGGCCAGGTCCGATTATTCCTGGAACTATTGGAAAAGAAGGTTATGGACGTAAGCATCCTGGTCTGGCTGATGACCATCGGTGGTTTTTCAGCAGTGATAATCGGTGACTTGATCTATCAAGTCCGCAAGCCCCATGAGCCAGGGTTTCGAGAGTCAGCAATTCAGAGTGTCATTTACATCTCGCTGGCGCTGGTATTTTCCCTTGTGATTGCGGCTGTCTGGCCGGGTCAATACGCCGGCGAATATCTCGGAGGGTTTATAACTGAGAAGGCCCTATCAGTTGATAATTTATTTGTTTTCCTTGTAATTTTCACTCAGTTCAAGGTGCCAAGAAAGCTGCAATCAGAAGCACTCTTGATTGGAATTGTGATTGCACTTGTTTTGCGAGGGGCCTTCATCGCGGCCGGCGCTGCCTTCATTGAGAATTTCAGCTGGGCGTTTTATGCCTTTGGCGCGTTTTTACTTTTCACCGCAATCAAGCTCATTAAAGACACTCGTCAGGACCTGAGCGACGATGACAACATTGATGAATTTGCTGGAGGTAGGCTGCTGGCCTTTGTCCAACGAAAGCTGCCCTCAACTAAGGAGTATCACGGAACCAAGCTGGTGATTATTGAAAACGGTAAGCGCCTGGTTACTCCCTTGATGCTGGTGATGATTGCCATTGGCTTCACGGATTTACTTTTTGCTCTGGACAGCATCCCGGCTGTCTATGGACTTACCAATGAGCCTTACATTGTCTTCGTTGCCAATGCCTTCGCTCTGCTGGGTCTCAGGCAGCTTTACTTCTTGCTGAGTGGGCTTATGCAGCGTCTTCGCTACCTAGGTTTCGGGCTCAGCCTTATTTTGGCTTGGATTGGAATCAAGCTCCTGATTCATGCCCTGCACAAGAATGAGATTCCCTTTATCAACGGTGGAGAGGCAATAGAAGTTATTCCTGAAATCTCCACCGGCCTATCTCTGATTGTGATTTTGGTCACTCTAATCGTGACCACTGCCTGGTCACTCATCGCCACGAGAGCAAATCCAAGCGGAAAGATTTAGATCCAGAACGGCATAAGCATCTGCATGCGCCAAATAAAATCTGGCACCGGAAGTGCAAGCCAGATTGAAAGAAAATAGGTTGCAAACACTGCGGTTGAAAAGAGTAGTACCGCTATTACACCTGAACGATTTGTGGCTTTTCTTGCGATTCCAGTTCGCCAATAGTGGTGAATCCCAAATGTCAAAGCCAGAACGAGGAAGGGTGCGTAAACCACTGCGTAGAACTGGAAGGTTGTTCTTTCAAGAAAGAAAACCCAGGGCAACCAACCAGCTAAAAAGCCGACAGCGATTGCGAATGAGCGCGGTTCGAGCTGCCTGATATTTCTTCCAAGTATCCAGATCACGGCAAGCAACCCCCCAAACCAAATAACTAGGTTTGGAATGGCCGTTAGTGCAACCGTGCAGTTTTCCAGCAATCCACAGTTTTCGCCATCCTCGTAGCGCTCAAAGAAGAAGGCCGTTGGTCGAAGGCTTATCAGCCACTGAAATGCATTGGCTTGGTAAGGGTGGTCGCTCGCGAGGCCGGTGTGGAAGCCGAATGCATTGAGGTGGTAAGCCCAAAGTGATTCCAGCCAATTTCCTTCCGAATTCCTGCCCCAGCCATCTGATCCAAGAATCCACCCGAGCCAGCTGACCAGGTATGCGATCAGAGCGGGCAGCAAGAGCGTTAGGGCGTTCAAGAAACCCTGCCCGATGGCGAGGATGCGGGGCATGCCAAATTTCCCCCTAAGCCAAATATCAATCACCAGGGTGTACAGACCGAAGGCTGCCAAGAAATACAAACCGGACCACTTAACGCTTATCGCCAGACCGAGTGTCAAGCCGGCCGCCAATAACCATGGCCTTAGCATCAGGGAACTAGATCTTGTTGAACGGAGCCGCTGTCGCCATTGTTCGCCGTCCAAGATTGTGAAGTAAAAGCCGAGCACTACAAAAAATGCCAAAATGCCATCCAAGATGGCAGTCCTGGAGAGGGTTATCGATAATCCTTCCAGGGCCATTAGGAGCCCGGCGACCGCTGCAAAGAAATTAGATCCAATTAGCTTTCTGGCAATTACGATCACCAACGGGATCATTAGAGTGCCAAGCAGGGCTGTTGCAAAGCGCCAACCAAAGGGTGATTCCGCACCAAACGGCTGCATTCCAAGCCAAATAACCCATTTTCCAAATGGTGGATGAACCACGTAGGCGGCGGAGTCTAGAAAACCAGAAATATCGCCAGCTTCAAAGGCAGCATTTGCGTTTTCAGGCCACTTTCGCTCCGAACCAAAAAGTCCAAGGGTGTAAGCATCCTTTACGTAATAGGTCTCATCGAAGACCAGCACCTTTGGATTTGCAAGATTGGCAAACCTAAGCACAGCCCCGATAAACGTGATGACCAAAGTGGTTAGCCAGCCAAAGCGGCTATGGCCAGACCACCTGGTTGCGAGCTTTATCGAAGCTGTAATCACGGTTAGATGCTAGTTTGCTTAGCGTGTTGATACTTGCGGCCACTCCAATCGGGAATCTTTCTGATGCTTCGAAGCGGCTTGAGCAAACCCTGACTAACGCCACCACCGTTGCCGCTGAAGACACCAGAGAGCTCAAAAAACTGTGCCGAGGCCTCGGAATTGAGCTGAACGCAAAGCTAATAAGCCTGCACGAACATAACGAAAGAGATCGCATTGCGGAGCTGGTTGACATTGCAGCAGCAGCGGACCTGGTATTGGTTAGCGACGCCGGTATGCCAACAATCTCAGATCCTGGATTCTTGCTTGTTAGAGCTTGTGCTGAGGCCGGTGTTGAGGTCCAGGTGGTTCCCGGCCCTTCCGCGGTTGTTTCTGCCCTAGCGGTATCGGGGCTACCCACCGACCGCTTCAGTTTCGAAGGCTTTTTACCTCGAAAGTCGGGCGAGAGAATCAGAGTGTTTGAGGCTCTGGCAACCGAGAAGAGAACCATGGTTTTCTTTGAAGCACCTCACCGGATAAAGGACAGCCTCGACGATGCATGCAAGGTTTTTGGACCAACCCGACTGGCAAGTGTTTCCAGGGAGCTAACAAAGAAGTTTGAAGAAACTAAGCGTGGAGCATTGCTGGATTTAGCCTCTTGGTCAGAAAAAGGCCCTAAGGGAGAAATGGTCCTGGTTATTGCCGGAGCCAGCGATGCGGATCTTGACTACCTCGCTCTGGGCCTTGAGGCTCTAGCTTTGGCCGGCACTGGAATTGGACTAAAGCAGGCAAGCGCGGAGATTGCAGACAAGCACGGAGCGTCAAAGTCGGTAATCTACCAGCACGCATTGGCGTCGAAAGCCTAAGATATCTCAGGTGTCTAAGTCCTTTTATGTAACTACCCCCATCTTCTACGTGAACGATGCTCCGCACATCGGTCACGCATACACGGAGGTTGCCTGTGATGTCCTCACCAGGTGGCATCGACAAAAAGGTGAAGACGCTTTTCTGCTGACCGGAACCGATGAGCACGGCGAGAAGGTTCTCAGGACAGCCCTTGGAAATAACACTGATCCCAAGAGCTGGACCGACAAGCTGGTTCAAGAATCCTGGCTGCCGCTTTTGGAAACGATTGACATTGATAATCAAGATTTCATTAGGACCACAGAAACTCGACACGAGGTAGCGGTTCAAAAGTTTTTGCAAAAACTCTATGACGAAGACTTTATCTACCAAGGTTCGTTCGAGGGCAACTACTGCGTTGGCTGTGAAGAGTATAAAAATGATGGTGACCTGATCGATGGCACCGCTGAATTTGAAGGTCAACGGGTCTGTGCGATTCACTCGAAGCCGGTTGAGCAGCTAAATGAAACTAACTACTTTTTCAAACTGAGCCAGTTTCAGGACAAATTATTGGCTCACTACGATGCAAACCCTGATTTTGTCCAGCCGGCCTCTGCCAAAAATGAGGTTGTTTCTTTTGTAAAGCAGGGGCTCAGTGACCTCTCGATATCGAGGTCAAAGGAGCGCTTTGACTGGGGGATTGACATTCCTTGGGACAACGACCACATTACCTACGTTTGGTTTGATGCGCTGCTGAACTACATAACCGCAATTGGTTACGGTTCTGACGAGGAAAAACTTGCTTCGCTATGGCCCGCGGATGTCCAGGTTGTGGGTAAAGACATTTTGCGTTTTCACGCGGTGATTTGGCCTGCAATGTTGATGGCCGCCGGCCTTCAGCCGCCCAAACAGGTATTCGGACACGGTTGGCTGTTGGTCGGTGGAGAGAAAATGTCAAAGTCAAAATTGACTGGCATCTCACCGAACCAGATAACCGACATCTTTGGCTCTGATGCCTTCAGGTATTACTTCATGAAGGCAATTGGTTTTGGTTCCGATGGTTCGTTTAGTTGGGAGGATCTGTCTGCGCGCTACAACGCAGAGCTGGCAAATGGATTTGGTAACTTGGCCTCACGCACCGTGGCAATGGTGAACCGTTACTTCGATGGCGTCGTACCAGCACCGACTGAAACAACTGAAGCTGATAACCAAGTTGCTGCCGTCGCCAAAGTCGCGGCAGTATCTGCTGACCGGGCAATGGGCAAGATTGCGCCCCATGATGCCATCGCTAGCATCTGGCAATTAGTGGATGAATTGAATAACTACATCACAACGCAGGAGCCTTGGAAAATAGCAAAAGACCAGGCCAATAACGATCGACTTGCAACCGTTCTATACACCGCCCTGGAAGGTCTTCGTTGCTTAGCCGTGATGCTGCATCCAATCATGCCAAAATCCACCTCCAGGCTCTGGGGTTCAATCGGTGGCTCCCTTGGTGAGATCGGAAGCCAGAAGCTTGAGACGGCCAGCCAGTGGGGCCTAATAGAAGCTGGAACACAACTTGGAGACCTAGCAGCTTTGTTCCCCAGGGTCGAAGAAACCCCATGACCGAGTTCGTAAGGACCCGAAAAAGCTACGACGACAAAGGCGAGTCAAAGCGGGTATATCCCGAACTGCCGGAACCTTTAGAGGTGGGCACTTACGATAATCACACTCATCTGGAAATTGCAGACACGGATCATCCGCTCACAATCTCTCAGCACCTCGAGCTGATGCGTGAAGTGAACATGCTGGGGGCAGTGCAGGTTGGAGTAACTCTAGACAGCTCGGTATTTTCGGCAGAGGTTGCCGCAAGAGAGCAAATGCTGTTGGCTGCTGTGGCAATTCATCCAAACGAAGCTCCGGGCTACAAATCCCTCGCCAATCTTGATGAGGACATAGCAGCAATTGCCGAGCTGGCTGGCCAGCCGAGAGTGCGCGCCATTGGGGAAACGGGTTTGGACTATTTCAGGACCGAGGGTGAACAGGCGCTCAAACTGCAAGCGCACTCCTTTGAGCAGCACATTGCCATCGCCAAGGAGTTTGACCTGGCACTTCAGATTCATGACCGCGATGCACATGAAGATGTTGTCAAGACCCTTTTGAGGGTTGGGGCACCGGAGCGAACAGTTTTCCACTGTTATTCGGGCGATGTTGATCTGGCAGAAATTTGCAAGGCCAACGGTTGGTATCTCTCCTTCGCTGGGAATATCACATTCAAGAAAAACCAACACCTGAGAGATTCACTCTTGGCAGTTGAGAAGTCTCAAATCTTGATTGAAACCGATGCTCCGTTTCTGACCCCCGAACCACTTCGCGGTCGCCCAAATGCCCCCTATTTGGTGCCTCACACTCTTCGCTACATGGCAAGTTTGATGGGCCTGTCGGCAAATGATTTGGCAGGCCAGCTCAACAAAAATACCGAAGCTGTTTATGGCTTGTGGTCAGAGGGGTTGTAGAGCGAATTGCTAGGCGCAAACGAAATTCGCCAGCTTGCCAGCAAGCTCGGCATTAAACCAACCAAGAAGCTCGGGCAAAACTTTGTTATTGATCCAAACACCATCAATCGCATAGTTACCGCCTCCGGCATCACATCAGCAGATCGGGTAGTTGAAATAGGTCCAGGACTCGGGTCTTTGACACTTGGAATCCTTGCGGTGACCAACTCGGTTATGGCTGTAGAAATAGATGCGGCTTTAGCCGCTGAGCTGCCTGGGACAATTGCAAAGCATGCACCAGCTTCGACCCTTCAATTAGTGCACGCTGATGCTCTTCGTTTGACCGAGCTTCCAGATCAGCCGACAGCTTTGGTTGCCAATCTTCCATACAACATTTCAGTACCGGTGCTGCTGCATTTTCTAGAGACATTTCCTTCGATAAAGAAGGGTCTAGTAATGGTGCAGTCAGAAGTAGCGCATCGTCTGGCAGCAAAACCAGGCGGCAAGGACTACGGCTCACCGAGTCTCAAAATGGCTTGGTACGGGCCGACAAGGCTTGCTGGCAACATCGGGAGAAACGTGTTTTGGCCGGCACCAAATGTCGATTCGGCTTTGGTCTATTTCGAGCGTTCAATAGAGCGTGAGCAAGATCGAAAAAGAGTTTTCGCCGTGATTGATGCAGCCTTCGGTCAACGCAGAAAAACGCTTCGGCAGGCCCTGTCCAGCTGGGCCGGCTCTCCTTCCATGGCAGAGGAAATCTGCCGTAGAGCCGGAATCGACCCTGGAGCAAGGGGCGAGCAGTTGTTAGTGGATGACTTCATCGCAATCGCAGGTGCCAAATGATCACTGCAGTTGCCCCGGCAAAAATAAACCTGGCATTTTTTGCAGGTCCAGTTCGGCCAGATGGATACCACGACGTGGTGAGTGTCTATCAGGCGCTAGAGCTCTTAGAGAAGGTGAGTGTCGAACCATCGGCTGACTGGGTTGTCGAGATTACCGGTGCGAAGTTGCCAGAGGCGTCAAGAATTCCGAATGATAAGGCAAACCTAGTTGTGAAGGCTGGTTTGGCCTTAGCTGCACATGTTGGTCTTGCAAAAACCCAGCCAATGAGGTTTGTAATTGAGAAGCAGGTTCCCCCTGCCGCGGGCGTAGCCGGCGGTTCGGCTGATGCCGCGGCCAGTCTTATTGCCCTGAATACAGCATGGGGGCTGGGCCTTAGCAGTGTTGAGCTTTCAAAGGTCGCAGCAAAAGTCGGAGCGGATGTGCCCTTTGCGCTGCTCGGCGGAACAGCCCTTGGCGTTGGTACCGGGGTTGAGTTGACTTCGCTTGAACCTTTTGGTCAGCAACATGTCTTGCTGGTCCTGAGCACTCCTGGACTTGCAACGGCCGATGTATTTAGGGAGTTTGACAGCCTAAAGCCAGCCGGCGACTTTGCTGAGAGCTCTTATGTCAGGCACCAATACCTAACAGATCCAGCACAGATTATTGGTTACAACAGCCTTCAAGCTGCAGCTTTTTCGCTGAGGAAAGATTTGCCGGGTATTGCCGAAACCATTCCAGGGCAAAAAGCCTTCGTATCTGGCTCTGGGCCAACGCTCTACTTGCTGAGCAAAGACCAAGATCAAATCATAACTTGGGCCGCCAAGTTTGAGGCCCT
Organism: Micrococcales bacterium UBA4448; assembly: GCA_002390305.1. GTDB lineage: Bacteria > Actinomycetota > Actinomycetes > Actinomycetales > Microbacteriaceae > Aquiluna. The sequence goes on from DGPE01000084.1 coordinate 24,074, forward strand.
GGGCCTGAAAACTCTACTCACCCGAACCTCAAGATCCGGATCGGGGCTTGAAAGCTAATGGCTCACCTAATGGGTGCCGAATCAATCCGGCATGAGTTTCCAACCAAAGAGGTTTTTTCTGGCGTAACCGTTGGGATCAACGAGGGTGATCGAATCGGCATTGTTGGAAGAAATGGCGATGGTAAGTCAACTTTGCTTAAGATTCTGACCAAGCAATTCACTCCCGACGAAGGAAGAGTGACTTGGAGAAGTGATATCAGGGTCGGCTTTCTTACTCAGGTTGATGCGCTAAACGATGAAAACACCATTGCCGAAGCTGTTGTTGGGGATACTCCCGAGCACGAGTGGGCCTCTGACCCTAAGATCCGCGGGGTGCTCTCGGGGCTACTCGGAGATCTTGATTGGCATCAAAAAGTGGGACCACTTTCCGGGGGTCAGCGACGAAGGGTTGCATTGGCAGCGCTCTTGGCTGGCGAATTTGAGGTCCTTTTTCTAGATGAACCAACAAACCATCTCGATGTTGATGGCGTTGCTTGGTTGGCTGAACACCTAAAAACCAGGTGGCCGAAAAGTCTCGGTGGTTTGGTGGTTATCACACATGATCGCTGGTTTTTGGATGCTGTTTGCAACCTCACCTGGGAGGTTTACGGTGGCAAGATCGAGCCTTTTGAAGGCGGATATGCCGCATATGTCCAGCAACGTGCAGAGCGTTCCCGCCAGGCTGCTGTTATTGAGACTCGCAGGCAGAACCTGCTCCGCAAGGAGCTGGCATGGCTGGGCCGTGGAGCTCCGGCAAGAACAGCCAAACCAAAATTCCGGATAGATGCAGCACTTGAGCTGATTGGCAATGAGCCTCCACCGAGAAACAGCGTAGAACTGGCGAAACTCGCGACATCCAGGCTGGGCAAAGATGTTTTGGACATGGAAAATGTCAGTTACAGCTTTCCGGATGGATTGCTGATACTCGAGGACCTGACATTCAGATTGGGCCCTGGCGATCGCGTTGGGTTTGTCGGTACCAACGGCGTTGGCAAGACAACTTTGATGAAGTTGATAACCGGCGAAATCGGAGCCCAGGCAGGAAAAGTAAAGATTGGTAAAACCGTTAAGTTTGCCAAGCTTTCGCAGGATGTTCACGAACTTGACAAGCACTCGAATGAGCGAATTTTCGACTTGATAAGACGGGAAAAGACCACATTTATGGTCGGCAAGAAAGAGGTTGGCACTGGACAGCTCTTGGAGCAGCTGGGTTTTGACCAGCAACAGTTGCAAACTCCAATCAAAGATCTTTCCGGCGGTCAGCGCCGAAGGCTTCAGCTGTTGCGGCTGCTCTTTGGTGAGCCGAATGTTCTGATTCTGGACGAACCAACAAATGACCTCGACACCGACATGCTCGCGGCGATCGAAGACTTGCTAGACAGCTGGCCGGGAACGCTGATTGTGGTCTCCCACGATCGATACCTGTTGGAGCGTGTCACAGACAATCAATACGCAATGCTTGGTGATGGTTCTCTCCGCCACCTAACCCAAGGGGTGGAGCAGTATCTTTCGTTACGAAAAGGCATGGGCAATGGCTCAGGCGGTTCCAACCCCTCAACCCCAAAAACTCAGGTAACCGGTGCGGAAAAGCGAAACCTGGAAAAGGAACTGGCCAGGCTTGAGCGAGCAATCGAGAAAAATAAAGCATTACTTGGAGATGTTGAGGCAAAGCTGCTTGCTACAGAGCCATCAGATTTTGAATTATTGATGGAATTGGGCCAAAGCCAGCAAAAAACAGGGCTGGAAATCAATTCTTTGGAAGAGCTTTGGCTGGATGTTGCTCAAAAACTGCAAGTCGACTGAAATACTGGCAGACTTATCACGCGAGACTAAAGTCTCATTCCGCTCTAGTGTAACGGCAGCACGGCGCTCTTTGGAGGCGTCCGGTCTAGGTTCGAATCCTAGGGGCGGAGCACTTTGAACTTAGGAGGATGATGGCTCAGCTAGCAGTTATTGTGCTCGCGGCTGGTGGTGGAACCAGAATGCGGTCAAAAACACCAAAGGTGTTGCATGCAATCGCAGGCCTGCCACTTATTGGCCACGTTCTCTCAACAGCGTTTTCGCTTTCGGCCGATCACGTCGTCACAGTCCTGGGCTACGAAAAAGAACTAATTGCTGAACACATCCAGCAAACTTTCCCAAACGCCTTGATTGCAATCCAGAGCGCAACTCCCGGCACTGGTTCAGCTGTAGAGGCAGGGCTTAGTGCGTTGCCAAAAAACTTTAGGGGAGATGTCGTTGTGCTATCAGGTGATGTTCCGCTACTTGACACCGGAAGCATCGAAGAGCTAATCGAGATTCATAGGAGTGGAGTCAATGCCGCTACCCTGATTTCCACCATCACCGCTGACCCGGCTGGTTACGGTCGGATCTTGCGCTCTAAAGAAGGCCTTACCGGAATCGTCGAGCACAAGGACGCGTCCGAGGAAGAGCTTTTGGTTGCAGAGGTTAATGCCGGGGTTTACGTTTTCGATGCAACTCATCTGGATGAAGCCCTTGGAAAAGTCGGCACAAAAAATTCTCAGGGAGAAAAGTACTTGACTGATGTTGTCTCGGTACTTCTCGAGCAGGGCAAAAAGGCTGCCGCGCATCCAATCAATGACCATTGGTTGGTTGCTGGAATCAACGATCGGAAGCAACTGACTGAAGTTGCCTCAGAATTGAACTCTCGCATTATTGCCGCTTGGCAGCTCGCCGGTGTCACAGTCGTGGAACCTGCCTCAACCTGGATCGACATCACTTGCCAGTTGGGCCAGGACGTCGTCCTCGAGCCGAGCACTAGGCTGCGCGGTCTTACCAAAATTGGCGAAGGGTCGGTCATCGGTCCAGACACGACAATTACTGACAGCAGCGTTGGCAAATCAGCGGTAGTGGCTAGGTCACAGGTTTCTGGAGCCGAGATTTCGGACAATTCAAACGTCGGCCCATTTGCATTCATTAGGCCGGGGACAAGCCTCGGTGCCAATGGCAAGATTGGCGCCTTTGTCGAGGTTAAGAATTCCAAAATCGGAGATGGTGCGAAGGTGCCACACCTTTCATATGTCGGGGATGCCAGCATTGGCCAGGGTACAAACATCGGCGCAGGGACAATTTTTGCTAATTATGACGGTGTGAATAAGCACCGCACCACGATTGGTTCTTTTGCTAGAACAGGCAGCTCTAACACTTTTGTTGCGCCTGTAGAGGTTGGAGATGGCGCCTATACAGCGGCAGGTTCAACTATTCGTCGGGCAGTTGAGTCTGGGGCGCTAGCATTGAACCCAGCAGCACAGAAAAATCTCGCCGGTTGGGTATTGGCCAATCGCCCAGGCTCTGCAGCTGCCAAGGCTATAAACGAAAATGATGTAAAAACAGATACGGAGTAAGTGGATGCCGATAGAGAAACCTGCTAGCAAACAGCTTGTTATTGCATCAGGTAGGGCTCATCAGCCGCTTGCTCAAGAAGTTGCGGACATCCTAAACACCGAGTTGGTCCCGGTAACGGCATACGATTTTGCAAACGGAGAGACCTTTGTTCGGTATGAACGAAGCGTCAGGGGTGTGGATGCTTTCATAATTCAGGCTCACCCTGCTCCAATAAACCATTGGCTCATGGAGCACTTGCTGATGATTGATGCAATGAAAAGAGCCTCTGCTAAGCGCATTACAGTCGTCGCCCCATTTTTCCCCTATGCGAGACAAGACAAAAAGCACAAGGGCCGCGAGCCAATTTCGGCCAGACTCGTCACCGATCTTTATCAGGCTGCTGGTGCCGACAGACTAATGTCGGTTGACTTGCATGCACCCCAGATTCAAGGGTTTTTCAATGGCCCAGTTGACCACCTTTGGGCACTGCCATTGCTCGCAGACCACATAGCTGCAACCTTTGGAACCGACAACCTAATGATTGTTTCTCCTGACTCCGGAAGAGTGCGGGTTGCAGACATTTGGGCAGACAGACTTGGGACCCCGCTAGCGATTGTTCATAAGCGTCGCGATCCGGATAAGCCAAACCAAGTTCAGGTAAATGAAATTGTCGGCGATGTCGCCGGTCGTGACTGCCTGCTGGTAGATGACATGGTTGACACCGGCGGAACGATATTGGCCGCAGCGAAAGCCCTGAAAGAAAACGGCGCGGCCAGAGTAATTGTGGCTGCCACCCACGCTGTCTTCTCATCTCCTGCCGTTGAAAGACTTAGTGACCCGGTCATCGACTCGGTGGTGGTAACAAATACCCTGCCGATCACGCCGGAAAAAGAGTTTGAAACCCTCACTGTTTTGTCGATTGCACCACTTATTGCCAAGGCTATAGCTGCTGTCTTCTACGACGATTCGGTGAATTCACTCTTCCCAGGACACGCCTAAAGCCAGTCCTTTAAAGAGCTCACCTAGCAACGCGCCGCCATTTCGGCTAGTATTTCAAGCAGTTCAGCGGCGAGGGATACAAAAAGTATCCGTAATCGACGGGGTCCCATTCCTCGCCTTACATCTGAAGAGGAATGCATGTCTGAGAACAAAATCACAGCGGAAACCCGCGAATCATTTGGTAAAGGCGCAGCTCGCAAATTGCGTGCCGCAGGCCGGACCCCGGCTGTCATCTATGGCCACGGTCATGACACTCGCCACATTGACCTTCCTGCCCACGAGGTAGCGCTAGCCCTAAGAACCAAGAACGCTCTTCTAGAGCTCACAATTGCAGGCAAGTCAGAGTTGGTGTTGGTTAAGAGTGCTTCTAAGGATCCCGTGACCCAAATCATCGAGCACGTTGACCTCGTTGAGGTTAGGAAAGGTGAGAAGGTCCACGTTGAGGTGCCGGTCCACGTTATTGGCGAGCCAATGGGCGGAACAGTAGTAGACCTCGAGCACAAGACCGTCAAGGTCGAGGCTGAGGCCACACACATCCCGAACTTCCTGGAGCTTTACATCTCCAAGGAAAATNNACATCTCCAAGGAGAATCCGGCTGGACACCACTACTTGGTTAGTGACCTGATAACACCAGAAGGAGTTGTTATGGAGCTTGCTCTTGACGAGCTTGTAGCCTCCGTAATCGAGACCAAGGCTGGAGCCGCAGATGACGAACTTGATACAGATGTTGAAGCAGAAGGTGAAGCCACAGAGGCAGCTGCTGAAGAAAGCGCCGAATAACGAATCCTGGCTGATAGTCGGGCTCGGTAACCCCGGGCCCGACTACCAATCCAACCGTCACAACGTCGGGCAGATGGCTCTTGACGCTCTTGCAGCACGTCAATCGCTATCTTTTAAGTCTCACAAGTCGCACGCNNGGCTACATGAACCTGTCCGGAGGACCGGTTGCAGCGCTGGCCAAGTTTTATTCAATAGAGACTGACCGCATCATTGTCATTCATGACGAGCTGGATCTTGATTACGGCGACATCCGCAAGAAATTTGACGGCGGGCATGCTGGCCACAACGGCCTCAGGGACATCAGCGCTAAGTGCGGAACGAACTACTCCCGAGTTCGCATCGGTATCGGCCGCCCTGCTGGCCAGATGCCTGTTGCCAATTTTGTTCTTCAGAATTTTTCAACCGTTGAGGCCAAGGAGCTGCCAGTCCTTTTGGAAATAGCAGCCGATAAGGCTCTAGAGGTTATTGAAGAGAATTAGTAAATAGACTAGGTCAGTGACCCTGGGCCCTGTATTGCAAGCGGCGGCTCTGTCACGCCCTCTGGACAAAGCAGTCGGCTCTAAAGCCGGCGTCTTCTTTACTCCTGCCAAGACCAGTTTTCTGGCAGTCAGTGCATTTGTTTCAAAAGCCCAACGGCCAATGGTGATAGTCACCGCGAGCGCCAGGCAGTCTGAAGAACTATCAACCGCGATTACTTCCCTTAATGAGCAATTGGAAATCATCGATTTTCCCGCCTGGGAAACCCTGCCACACGAACGATTGTCACCATCGGCTGAGACGGTCGGAAAAAGACTCAGGGCGTTGCATCGAATGAACCAACTTGCTGCAAAGCCGGTCAAGCACAAGGTTGCAATCATGATCTCGATTAGGGCCCTATTGCAGCCAGTGATTGGTGGCTTGGACAAGCATGCGCCGTTTGAAATTACCAAGGGCAAGGACTACCTGCTGCCAGAGCTGGCGCTCAAGTTGATAGAAATTGCCTATCAGCGCGTTGACATGGTTACCCGCAGGGGCGAGTTTGCGATTCGCGGTGGAATTTTGGACATATTTCCAACCACGGAAGAACACGCCCTGCGCTTGGAGTTTTTTGGAGACCAACTAGAGGACATCCGTGAGTTCCAAGTTGCTGACCAGCGCTCAATTCCAACGCAGCGGGACACGATAGATCTTTACCCTGCCCGAGAGATGCTAATAACACCTGCGGTCGCTATCAAAGCCCGTGAAATGGCCCTGGAGTTTCCCAACCTGACCGAAATGCTAACGAAAATTTCCGAGGGCATACCGGTGGCTGGGATGGAGTCTCTCGCACCAACTCTTATTTCGAATTTCGGGCCAATAATCCAATACTTGCCCGGTGCTACCTTTGTGCTCATAGAGCCCGAACTGCTAGCAACTAGAGCAAGCGCGCTGGTTGACACAAATGAAGAATTTTTGCATGCAGCCTGGGACACCGCAATTTCTGGCGGCAGTGCACCAATCGATCTGTCCTCCGGTGGCTTTTTGGATTTCGCCGAGTTGGTGACGGAAATCCCTAAAACTAACCAAGTCATACAGCTAACCTCGCTTCCGAACGACAACCAAGTTGACCTGGGACTAAGAGAGATACCGCAGTTTTCCTCAACGAGCAGTTCGGCAGATTGGCTGGCAGACCAACTTGCTCAGAATCAAAGAATTCTCATTACTGCAAAAGGCCATGGCACCGCGGAGCGAATTGTTGAGCTGCTGAGCGCGCAGGCAATACCTGTAATGCTTACCGAAGTTGCCAGAGAACCCGTTGCCGGCCAAGTGCAGGTGGTCGTCGCGGATCTGCCACACGGGTTTGTGAGTTCAGACGCCGACCTTATAGTTCTTACCGAGTCTGAATTTTTCGGTTCCGCTGCAAGCTACCAATCGCCAAGCACAAGAAGACTTGCCAAGCGCAGAGGTGCGCAGGTGGACCCATTGACTCTGAAACAGGGCGACTACGTGGTTCACGAAATTCATGGCATCGGCAGATTCAAAGAGCTGGTTCAACGAAAGAATTTGGCTCAAACCAGAGAGTATCTAGTCATCGAATACTCTCCTCCCAAGCGCGGCTATCCAGCAGACACCCTCTTTGTTCCAACTGATCAGCTCGACTTTCTCTCACGCTACGTAGGAGGCGAAGCGCCAGTGCTATCCAAAATGGGCGGGACGGACTGGGCCAGGGCTAAGGGCAACGCTAGAAAAGCTGTTCGCAAGATTGCTATCGATTTGGTGAAGCTCTATTCCTTGAGGATGAAAGCCAAAGGCCATGCCTTTGGCCCCGACACTGCCTGGCAACACGAGTTGGAACAGGCCTTCACATTTCAAGAAACCCCTGACCAGCTGACCACAATCGATGAAGTGAAAAAAGACATGGAGCGTGCTGTCCCCATGGATCGATTGCTCGCCGGCGACGTCGGCTATGGGAAGACTGAAGTTGCCATCAGGGCAGCATTCAAGGCGATTCAAGACGGCAAGCAGGTTGCGATGTTGGTTCCCACTACATTGCTCGTTCGTCAACACATGCAAACATTTCAAGAACGTTATGGCGGATTCCCGATAAACATAAGGGCACTTTCTAGATTCCAAAGTGCCAAAGAGATCAAGAAGACCCTAAGTGAGACATCTACCGGCGCTGCCGACCTTGTAATCGGGACGCATCGGTTGTTGTCCAAGGGGGTTGAATTCCGGAATCTTGGACTCGTCATCATCGACGAGGAGCAGCGCTTTGGCGTCGAACACAAGGAAAAGCTAAAAGAGCTCAAGACTAACGTCGACGTGTTGGCCATGAGCGCCACGCCCATCCCAAGGACCCTGGAGATGGCGGTTACCGGCATCAGAGAAATGTCCACGCTTGCAACACCACCGGAGGAAAGGCAACCAATTCTCACCTTTGTCGGTGGCTATTCGGAGAAGCAGGTGGCGGCTGCGATTCGCAGGGAGCTGATTCGCGAGGGGCAAGTCTTTTTTGTGCATAACCGCGTAGCGACGATTGAAAAGGTGGTTGCCGACCTGCAGAAACTGGTTCCAGAGGCAAGAATTGCCATGGCCCACGGGCAAATGCCTGAGTCGGCCCTGGAGCAGGTGGTGATTGATTTCTGGGAGGGTAAGTACGATGTTCTGGTCTCCACCACAATTATTGAAACTGGGATTGACATCCCAAATGCCAACACCTTGATTGTTGACCGGGCAGAAAACTTCGGCCTAAGTCAATTACACCAAATCAGGGGCCGGGTTGGAAGATCCCGGGAGCGTGCTTATGCGTATTTCTTTTATGATCCCACCAAGACCCTCAGTGAAACGGCACACGATCGCCTGGCCACAATTGCCACAAATAATGAGCTAGGCAGTGGCATGCAGGTCGCGATGAAAGATCTGGAAATAAGGGGTGCTGGGAACATGCTCGGGGGTGAGCAATCCGGCCATATTGCCGGGGTTGGTTTTGACCTCTACCTCCGAATGATATCTGAAGCAGTAAGTGAGTTTCGTGGTGAGCCGGTTAGCTCTCCGGCGGAGCTGAAGCTAGAGATACCGGTGGACGCCAGAATCCCACCCGAATACCTAGACAGCGAACGGTTGCGCCTTGAGGCCTATCACAAGCTTTCGGCTGCGAGTTCCGCCAAGGCTTCCAGAGCAGACCTGGATGCCATCATGCAGGAACTTGAAGACCGATATGGCAAGGCTCCTATTCCGGTCCGGCAGCTGATACAGGTAACCGAATTGCGGCAGCAGGCCAACAGGCTAAATCTAAAAGATGTAAATCTTTTGGGTGCTCAGGCAAAATTGGCACCGGTTGAATTATCCGATGCACAGGTGGTTGCACTTAGCCACAAGCTTCCCGGCACCAAGTACCTGCAGAGCTCGAAGTTGTTGAGGCTGCCAATGCCGATTTCTTCCGGGTTGAATCCCGTTAGCGACCAAGAGGTGATTGACTGGGTCTGGAAAGTGTTCGTGATCGTATTTGGAGAATCCATTGGAAAAACTAGCAAGTCTGATTAGAACCGCACACCAGCTGAGGGCTCCAGGGGGTTGCCCATGGGACGCCGAACAAACCCACGAGTCTTTGGTTCAGTATTTGCTCGAAGAGACCTATGAGCTGATAGATGCCATCGAATCTGGTTCAAGAAAAGAAGTTCTAGAAGAACTTGGTGACGTGCTATACCAGGTGATTTTTCACTCAGATATTGCAAGTGCTGGCAGTCTTGGTGAACCCTTCAGCCTGGAAGAAGTCGCTGAGAAAATGGAACAGAAGATGATTTCCAGACACCCCCACGTTTTTGGTTCTGTTGAGCAGCGGGATAAGTTTTCGGCTGAGAGCGGCGAGGACGTCGTAAAAAACTGGGAGAGCCACAAAAAACTTGAAAAACCAGAACGCACTAGCATCTTGGATGGCGTGCCACAGTCGATGCCGGCGTTGGCCCTCACGAGCAAGGTAATGGCCAAAGCTGAAAAGGCAGGAATTCTAGAGGGTGGTGAAATACCGACTATTCCAATGGAGACCGAGGAAGAGCTCGGGAAACTACTGTTAGCAGTCGTGGCAAGTGCCAGATCTGCAGGGCTTGATCCTGAGCGAGCGCTGAGAGAGGCAAACCGCGAACTTCAAGCCGAGATTAGGGCCGCGGAACTTGAGGGTGATTTTGATGCTGGAGTTATTGGAGTCTCTGACTAACTAAACAGAGACTCGAAGTCGCTGAATCCGTAATCCAGTATTTCAGAGGGAGTTCTGGGGTCGTCGGTTTCTGCCCACCAAATCAGGATGGCAACCGAAGCCGAAAGCATGGCCGCCGAGACGGCTTTTGCACGCAGTGCGTCTCCACCAAAACGAATTACGGCATCTTCTAGCACCTGCCTGGCCTGATCCAGCTGACCCTGACCCCAGCCGTAAACCTCGGGGGAGGAGCCGATTATTTTCAGTCGCAGGCGAACCGTTTCAAGCGAGTTATCTGCCACGTGCATCGCGTCTACCCAGGAATGATGAAGCAATTGCACGACAGTCGCAGCCTTTTCGGTTTCAAGTCTTTTCGCCAGTTCAGTGGTGAAGTTATGCATTCCTCCCCAGACCACAGCCGCCTTGGAGGGAAATACTCGAAACAGGTTTGACCTGGAAATGCCCGCCTCGGCTGCCACCTGGTCCATTGTTACCCGGTCAATACCCTGCTCGCTGAAGAGCCTAAGGGCAGTCAGGCCAACAGCGGCCGGGTCTGTGGTGACCGGACGTCCGCGGCCTTGCTTGGTTGGCTGGGTAGACATTGGCTCCAACAGTATCAAAGCGAAATCGGACTAGCCATCCTTTTTCAGGACTTCAGACAGATGGCGGCGGTCTTGCCACGTCGCTGTGCCAGACTTATCGGGTGGCCAATCAAGTAAATCCCCCCAGAGGCATGCGTGACATCCTGCCGGCTGAAAAGCTAACTCGCGAACAATTGGTTTCTGTCATTCGCAACCAGTACTTGCAGCGTGGTTTCCAGGAAATTGAAACTCCCGCGATGGAAGATATCTCTAGACTCACCTCCGGCCAGGGCGGGGATAACGAAAAGCTTGTTTTTCAAGTTCTCAAGCGCGGAGCTGACTTGGAATCGGCGATAGAGAAAAATGAGCCGCTTGCAGATCTCGGACTGCGTTTTGATTTGACCGTGCCATTAACGCGATATTTTGCAACCAATCAGGCATCGCTTCCAAAAGTGTTCAAGGCCATTCAAATCGGTCCGGTTTGGCGAGCCGAGCGTCCGCAAAAAGGCAGGTACAGGCAGTTCTTGCAGTGTGATATCGACATCATCGGTGATTCATCCATGTTGGCAGAGGCCGAGTTATTGTCCGCCTCGCTCTCCGCACTCTCAGCACTGGGATTGACAGGTGCAACAATCCGCTTGAACCACCGGCAGGTTTTGACAAAGAACATTGAAAAACTGGGTGTTGGTGAGGATGACCAGCTCTCAGCAATGGTCACAATTGACAAGCTCGACAAAGTTGGCATCAGTGGTGTCTGTGCCGAGCTAGCGACAAAATTTGATGCGCAGGTAGCAAAAAATGCTGAGCAATGGTTATCAAACCTCAGCGAGGAAACTTTCCCGGCTGAGCTCAGTGAACTGGTGGCAAGTCTTGGAAATCTTCAAAGCAGGCTGGTCTATGACGCAAGCTTGGTGAGAGGTATGGGCTACTACACCGGAGCCATCTTTGAAATCCAGCATCCGGAAGCAACTTCCTCGATTGGTGGCGGAGGCCGCTACGATTCGATGGTCGGCAAGTGGGCTGGGGTCGATGTTCCAGCCGTTGGCATATCCCTGGGCTTTGAGCGCATTATCGAGCTTGCCAAACCTCTTGCTCAGCAAGAAAAAACTATTGCGTTGATCTTGAAAAGTGCCGAGGAAACTACATTGGGGCTGGAGCTGCAGGCGGAAATAATTGCTTCCGGGTCAAAGTGCAGGCTTGAGATGCAGCAAAAAAACTTCAAGGCGCAGCTAACTGCACTAGCCCAAATAGGAGTTACCGAATTTGCAAATTTGGAACCTGACACCAAGGCCCTAAGCGATCTCAAAATACGAACTCTTGACTAAGTGAGTAAACTTTTTTTCGAAACGAAGCCATCGCTGTTTTCTTTTTCTAATTTCCTCTATTTATGAAGCCAAAGCTAGGAGACAACTTGTCAATCATCACTGCAATAGGTGCCCGCGAAATTCTCGATTCCAGAGGGAACCCAACCATTGAGGTAGAGGTTCTGCTATCGGACAACTCCTTTGGTCGTGCAGCGGTACCATCTGGTGCTTCCACCGGCGCATTTGAGGCTCACGAATCACGCGATGGAGACATGACACGCTACCTGGGCAAGGGGGTCCAGAATGCAGTAAGGGCAGTGGTGGAAACCGTTGACCTTGCTCTAGTTGACTTTGACGCTACTGAGCAGCGCGCTCTTGATGCCGAGTTGATCAAAATTGATGCAACTGCTAACAAGTCACAGCTCGGGGCAAATGCAATTCTTGGAGTATCACTGGCCGCCTCGCGTGCGGCAGCGGATTCAGTAGACCTTCCGCTGTATCGCTACCTCGGCGGCTCAAACGCTTGCGTATTGCCGGTGCCCCTGATGAACATCATCAACGGCGGTGCCCACGCTGATAACGGCGTTGACATTCAAGAATTCATGATTGTCCCTCACGGAGCGGAGACTTTTTCTGAGGCATTGCGCTGGGGCGCAGAGGTTTATCACACGCTGAAGAAGCTGCTCACCGAAAAAGGTCTGGCAACAGGCCTAGGTGACGAGGGTGGGTTTGCTCCCGACCTTCCAACTAACGCATCAGCCCTGGATCTAATCTCTGAGGCCATCAAGCTTGCTGGATACAAACTGGGCACTGAAATTGCACTGGCGCTCGATGTCGCCTCCACAGAGTTTTATGACGAAGCTTCTGGTCACTACAACTTTGAAGGATCAAAAAAGTCGGCGGCCGAGATGGTTGCCTACTATGCAGAATTACTAGCCAACTATCCGCTGGTTTCCATCGAAGATCCCCTTGCCGAAGATGACTGGGAGGGCTGGGCACAAATGACTGCCGAGCTTGGGGAGCAGGTTCAGCTTGTCGGAGACGACCTCTACGTAACAAACCCAGCAAGACTGCAAAAGGGTATTGACATGGCTGCTGGAAATGCAATCCTGGTAAAGGTAAACCAAATCGGGACACTTACCGAGACCATGGACGCTGTTTGGCTCGCCCAGACTCACGGCATGAACGCAATCATCTCTCACCGTTCCGGTGAAACCGAGGACACCTACATCGCAGACCTTGCGGTTGCCACAAATGCCGGGCAGATAAAAACCGGTGCTCCCGCCAGGTCTGAGCGAGTTGCCAAATACAACCAATTGCTGCGTATCGAGGAAGAGCTCGGTGATGCCGCTAAGTACGCGGGCAAGGGTGCTTTCCCGAAATACCGCGACTAACCAAGCAACTTAAGCGGTCTTTGGCTTGACAGGTTCTAGGATCGAAAAGTCATGGCAGTAAATTCACGTGAACCAAAGATCCCTGTCTCGCTGAGCCAGGGCAAGATACTCCAGCGGATGCTGAAGCTAAACAGTGTTTCAGTGAGCGTAATTTTGGTGATAATTCTCGGTACCTATTTGATCTCACCCGATGTCCAAAGCTACCTAAATCAACGTCGCCAGATTATTGAAATCGAACAGGGTATCCAGGTTGCCAAGGATGCTGTGGTTGACATGCAAGCCGAACGAGATCGCTGGCAAGACCCCGCTTACATTCGTTCGCAAGCCAGGGACCGGCTGTATTACGTTCTCCCCGGTGAGGTTTCTTATCTGGTAATGGATTCCGAGGGCCTTGACTTCAGTGATACTTCAAACACCCTTGGCGCTGTGCTGGCTCAAAAGCGAAATGCAGATGAAATCAGTCTTGAAGTTTCTGCAGCCAGAGAGAATTGGGTTGACTCGTTGCTCGAGGTGCTCTTGCGCTCGGCACTTGAGACTCCGGCAGAAGAAGAGCAATAAAAGTGGTTGCCGAAGTAGATATTTTGGAGGTCACCAGGCAACTTGGGAGACCTGCCAGGGGCATACTGGAGGTTGCCTCGAGATGCGTTTGCGGCAGGCCCGTAGTGGTGAAGACCACACCCAGACTTGATGACGGAACTCCTTTTCCAACTCTCTACTACTTGACACAAAGCGCAGCCACGGCCGCGGCCTCCACGCTTGAAGCCACCGGATTCATGGTTGAGATGCAGCAACTGCTTGCTGAGGATGACAGGGTCAGGGCTAATTACCTTCTCGCACACAAGTCCTACCTTGCGGAGCGAGATGAAATCGAAGTCGTACCGGAGCTGAAAGATTTTTCTGCCGGTGGAATGCCGGTCAGGGTGAAATGTCTTCACGCGCTGGTCGCCCACTCCTTAGCTAAAGGTGAGGGAGTAAATCCAATCGGAGACCTTGCGCTAGCTGCCCTCGATTGGTCAATTGAAGAGTGCACTTGCAATTAGGTGCCGCTTTTATTTCTCTTGCTCTTTTGACCACCAGTCTTTCAGCTACTGAACAGTGGTGGCTTAGTGATCTTGGACCAGAGGTCGGGACGGCTTCGGCTGGGCAGGGCGTTGTTATCGCAGTAATTGACACTGGAATCGACGCTTCACACCCAGACCTTGAAGGCGTGGTAATCGGGGGAACAGATTTCTCCGGGGTTGGTTCTGCTGACGGGCTGTCTCCAGTGGGGTCCAGCTCATACCACGGCACTATGGTGGCCTCTCTGATCGTCGGCCAAGGAAATAAAAGCGGAGGCGTTATAGGGGTTGCCCCGGCTGCAAAGCTGCTGTCGATTTCAGTTGGATTGGGAATTCAGGGCAGCAACACTGATGCGCAAATTGCTGACGCGGTGAACTGGGCGGTCGACCAGGGTGCAGATGTTATAAATCTTTCACTCAGCCGAAACTCTGCAAATTGGCCCACCAGCTGGGATGCTGCTTTCTTGCGAGCCTTTCAAAACGACATTGTGATCATCGCCGCCAGTGGCAATGACATCTCTGGAGACTCGGAGCCGGGAGCTCCGGCAACCATCCCAGGCGTTATTTCAGTAACGGGCCTAGATAAAAACCATGAAGGCCAAGAAGTCGCCGGTAGTTCGGGTATCGGTGTGTCACTCAGTGCTCCGGGTGTTGAACTCTTCGGGAGCTACCCGGGGGGACAAATTGCAAAGTGGTCAGGCTCCTCTGCGGCAGCGCCGTTGGTGAGTGGTGTGGTAGCACTGCTGATCCAGCAAGACCCCGAAGCTTCAGCTAATGACATTATTTTCAGGCTCATCAGCAGCACGAAAGATTTTGGTGATGATGGTTTTGACCAAACCTACGGCTATGGGTTCTTGGACCCCACCGCTGCACTGAAATCGACACTGACCGCAACTACCAATCCACTCGGGCAACTTGACTACTGGATCGAGTTATACCGTGGCTCGGAAGATAATGAGCTTGACGACGCATCGCTGGTTACACCTCCTAGCCCCGTGCAGTTTCTTGATGGATCGGTGCTGATAGATG
>DGPE01000035.1 GCA_002390305.1 Micrococcales bacterium UBA4448
GTCTGGGGCGCATGGAGAACCGGGGAGGTCATGGCAATTTGCTGACGAGCCTGGTTCGCCCCCGAGATGTAGCGCACCAGCGGTCCAAAGCCGCGAGAGCCTGCTTGTTCTAAATTGTCATCGACTTCGCAACTGATCAGAGTGTGCGCTGGGTAATCACGAAGTTCGGTAGTGCGATCGAGTTTTTTCACCACGGTATATGCCTGAATTGCTGCCATTGTTTCTCTCCTTCCCACCGAGACTAGTCTTGTTTGCTATGAGCATCGATGTCACCCAAGCGCAGGAAATTTCGTCTCGAATCCCGGCTGATTTCACACTCGGCGTAGCCACCTCATCGTGGCAAATTGAAGGCTCAAGCCACAGCCGCGGCCGCAGCATCTGGGATGACTTTGCCCAAACCCCAGGAAAAATCCTCGATGGCGCCACTGCTGATCCCGCGTGTGACCATCTGAACAACATCCCTGGTGACCTAGACCTTATTCAAGGCCTCGGTGCCAACGCCTACCGATTTTCGCTCTCCTGGCCCCGAGTTATGTACGAGGGAATGGGGAAGGTTTCCCTTGCGGGGCTTGATGTCTATGACCGGATTGTCGATGGCGCGCTAGAGCGAGGGCTTGCTCCCTTTGCCACCCTCTATCACTGGGATTTGCCCTCGGCGCTCCAGGACAAAGGCGGCTGGTTATCACCGGATAGCCATCGATGGTTTGCCGATTATGCGCATCTGGTCGGTGAGCATTTTGCCGATCGCATGGACACCATAGCGACACTGAATGAACCCTGGGTCTCCGCCTTTTTGGGCTATGCCGCGGGAGTTCACGCACCCGGCGAACACGATCCAGCAGCGAGCCTGGAGGTCTTCTATCGCCTGATGGTCGCTAGCGGTCACGGCATCCAAGCGTTGCGCTCAGCAGGCGTTCGCAACCCCGGCCTGGTGCTCAATCTCACAACCATCATTGCCGAAGATGACGACATCGAACCCACCGCATCAATCATCGATGGATTACAAAACAGAATGTTTTTGGATCTACTGGCTGGCCGGGGCATTCCCGAAGATATCCAGGAAGCGACCTCCGCGATCACGGATTGGTCCTTTGTCTCCAGCGAGGGTCTGGCGATGGCTGCCGAGCCCCTTTCCTGGCTCGGAATCAACTACTACACCCCCACCCGGGTGGCCTCGGTGGCTGCGGACGCCGGAAAAATAGTGGGCCAAGACGCCAGTGTGTATCCAGGCGTGAGCAACGTCTCCTTCGTGCCCAGGTCGCCAAGGACTGCCATGGGCTGGGAAATTCACGCCCAGAGCCTCACGGCCACCTTGGTCGACACCTCCCAACGATTGCCCGGAATACCGCTTTATGTGACGGAAAACGGGGCCGCGTTTGATGACGTAGTGAGCGAGGACGGGATTCACGATAACAACCGCATCGACTACTACGCCTCACACATCTCGGCGGCACTGGATGCACTGGAGCTGGGAGTCGATCTGCGGGGCTATTTCGCGTGGTCGCTCTTTGACAATCTCGAATGGGCCGAAGGCTGGACGAAGCGCTTTGGAATTATCCGCGTGGAGGCCGAGAACCAAGAACGAACTCTCAAAGACAGCGCTCTGTTCCTGCGAGAGATGTATTCGAGCGCTCCCTAGGAAACCCTGGGAAGTACTGCCAAAGGAAGTGTTCTAGCCCTTGACCGAACCGGCAAGGAGCCCTCGCACGAAGTAGCGCTGCAGGGCAAAGAACACAATTAAGGGCACGATTATCGAAATGAAGGCGCCCGCCGTGAGTACTTCCCACCCAGAGCCCCGGGTTCCCACCATCTCCGCCAAGCGCACCGTCATGGGCGCCACCGACTTGGATCCCGCTCCGAAGGTGAGTCCCACTAACAGGTCATTCCATACCCACAGGAACTGGAAAATCAGGAACGACGCAATAGCGGGCACGCTCAGGGGCAACACAATCTTGGTGAACATGGTGAACCAGTTCGCTCCATCGACTCGCGCTGCCTCCACTAATTCGCGAGGAATCTGACGCAAGAAATTGTGGAGCAAGAAGATTGCCAGCGGCAACCCAAAGATGGTGTGGGCAATCCAAATCGGAATGTAGGTCCCGGTAATACCTAGGTCGGGAATGATGGTGGTCTCCCCAATGACCAGCCCCTTAGCAAAAAGCTGCAGCAGTGGAACCAAGGTCAGCTGGAGAGGAACGACCTGGAGAGCAAAGATGGAAAAGAAAATAAAGTCGCGGCCTTTGAACTCAAACCACGCCAGGGCATAAGCAGCAAAGACCGCGAGCGTAATGGGAAAAATAACGGCCGGGATGGTCACGGCAAGCGAGTTGAAGAAATATTGGAACATCGGAGGATTCACTCCGGTTCCCACGAAGAGCACCTTCTCGTAGTTGGCAAAAGAGACCGAGGGGTTGACAAAGAATGTCCACCATCCCGAATTGTTGATGTCTTGCTCTGGCCTGATAGAGGACACCAGAAGCCCAAAAGTCGGGATGGTCCACAACACCGCAATAATTACCGCGGCAGCCGAGGCGATCGGGGAACTAAAGATGTCTTTGGCGCGCTTTTTTTGCAGCGGGCTGAGTCGGAGGCTTGCCGTGTTTGCCATTATCGCTCCGTCCTTTCCAAGCGCAGTTGTCGCACGTTGTACCAAATGATGGGAATGACACCGACGAACAAAATCACGGCCAAAGCACTACCTTGGCCGTAATTGAGTTGCCTAAAGGACTGGGCATACATTTCATTGGCAATCACGTTGGTCTGGAAGTTACCGCCGGTCATGGTCCGCACAATGTCGAACACCTTCAAGGTTCCAATCGTGATCGTGGTGAGCACGACGACCAAGGTGCCTCGAATCATGGGCAAGGTGACTCGAATGAAGCGGCGCCAGTTGCTGGCACCATCGAGCATTGCTGCTTCGACAACTTCGTCAGGAATGTTTTTCATAGCGGCCGAGAGAATGACCATGGCAAAACCGGTTTGAATCCAGACCAACACCAGGATGAGGAAGAACGTGTTCCAGGGTGGTTCGAGTAGCCAGTTGCGGGGCTCTACTCCCACCACGCGCGCTATGGCATTGAGTAAGCCAATTTCTGGATCATTGGGGTTGGGTTCAAAGTTATAGACAAAGCTCCAGATAACACTGGCGCCCACAAAAGAAATAGCCATGGGCATAAAGACCAGGGACTTCACTACTGAAGCGCTTTTCATCCGGTCGGTCATATAGGCAATCGCCAAACCAATCAACGTAGAGAGCAGCGGAACAAAAACTACCCACAGGATGGTGTTGCGCAACACCAGTTGAATTTCAGGAATGGTGAAAGCCCAAATGTAGTTATCAAAGCCGATGAAGTTTTCCGCGCGCTTGTCCATGAAGGACATCCAAATGGTGCGCAGCGCTGGGTAAATCAGCCCCACGACAAGGAGCAACAGTGCCGGGCCAAGAAAGACGCCGTATCGAAGCCATCCCTGCCAGCGAACAGAAGCGCGGGAGCCAATCAGGAACAGGGCGTAAATCACCGCGGCAAAGGCGACAAGTGAGATGACGAGCAGGGTCAGATTCGGGGCAATGACGTCCCAGGTTGATCCGCGCATGTATTCGCTCGCCCCTTTCATGTGTGACGCCGCGTCGTTGCGGCAAACAAAGGTGGGGGATTCGCTCTTTGGGAGCGCCTCCCCCACCAATGTTACGTGCTGTGAGATTACCTAGCTAGCGGGCCAGGTTGCCTCAATTGCATCGAGAACTGCCTGGTCTGCCTTATCTTCGGCAATCCACGCGGTCATTTCGGTCCAGAAGGAACCAGCACCCACTTCACCGGGCATCACGTCGGATGCGTCGAAGCGGAAGGTGGTGGCGTTCTGGAGGATTTCCACGGCCACGGCGTTAACCGGGTCGGCCACGTTAGCGGTGTCCAGGCCGAGGTTCGCGGAGAACCATCCACCCAGAGCAGCCTTCTTGTTGTTCCACTCAGGAGTGGTCAAGTAGTGCTGCACAGCTGCAACCGCAGGAGCGTCGCTGAAGGCACCAACGAACTCTCCACCACCGAGGGCAGGAGTCTGGTCAGCGCTGACACCGGGGAAGTAGAAGGTAGAAATTCCACTTTCAACATCGGTGTCCTCTGGGCTCACAACAGTTGCTCCGTAGTCGCCAACCAAGATTCCACCGAGGAACGATGCCTGGCGGTGCATGGCGCAGCTACCGTCAACCACACCGGCTCCACCAGCAGAGAAGCTGGTGGTGGCGATTGCGGAGACGTTGCCGACATAGTCAGCGTTCTTCAGGATCTTGCCGGCTTCAGCGATAACTTGAGCAACCTTGGGGTCGTTGAAGGGCATGCTGTGGTCGACCCATGAGTCATAGGTGGCTGCATCCTGGAAACGAAGCATCAAGTCTTCCATCCAGTCTGTTGCTGCCCAACCAGTGGCGGCACCAGATTCGATACCTGCACACCATGCGTTACCAGCGAAATCGCTCGCAGCAATTTCGTCAGACAAGGTCAGCATGTCGCCCCATGTGGTGGGGATAGCCCAGCCGTTTTCTGCGAATACCTTGGGCGAATACCAGACGAAGGACTTCACGTTCGCACCAAGAGGTGCAGCGTAGAAGGTGCCATCGACGGTGCCGTAGTTCTTCCAGTCAGCGGTGTAGTTGCTGTCAACGGAGGACGCAACAGCAGCTGATGCGGGAACCATGTCAGCGGCGAAAGACTTCAACAGTCCAGGCTGAGGGAAGATCGCGAGGTCGGGAGCGGTGCCACCGGCAACGCGGACGGCGATCTGCTCTTCAAAAGCCTGGTCACCGTTCCACTCAATGGTGATTCCGGTGCAGTCTTCGAACTCCACGAAGGACTCCTGGAAGAGAGTGGACTCGGGCTCGATGATGGTCGTGTAAATTTCAACCGTCTCGCCCTCGTTACCCATGTAGTCAGCGAAAGCTTCACAGCCTGCTGCCATTGCGGTGTCTGTGTCAGCGACAACATCAGCGGCGGTGTCGCCAGCATCATCTGCAGCTGCACAGCCGGCCAGTGCCAAAGCGGCCACGGAAAGCGTGGCAACGCCGAGCATCGTGCGGCTACGTACAAAGTGCCTCATTGGAACTCCTTAGTTATGCGGATAAATGTTCCCTCGGCATCAAGCCACAACACCGTGGGATGTTGACACAGTAACAAAAAATAGCAACCGGTTCCACTCCTTCCGGTTTCGTTTAGATAACGGAACACAATGGAACGGTTGCCCTTCCGTTCCATTGTGGTTTCAGAACAACTAGCTCCCGGAATCGCGCTCCATTTTGAACGTTTCCAGCGCCTCACTGACCGTGAGACGAATCCGCTCGACCAAATCCCGTGGGTCATCAAGACTCAAGAGGTCTTGATGATCTAGCGTTCCAAGCGGCGAAATTCCCGCCAATTGCCAGACTTTTTCTACCGGGTCTTCGGCCAACTCAATATCGGTTGGCCACGGCAGGGATAGATCGAGCTCTCGAAGATATTCGAGTGTTTCTCGCACCACTTGCTCCGTAATCACCAATTCTTCGCCAGGCACATCCCCCGCGTCAAAGGTGTCTAAGAATTCCACCTCGGCCTGCGGGTAGGCATCTTCCTCTAGCCACCGTGTGACGCGGAATCGTCGCCCCCCGCGTGCCATTACCTGGAGGGGGCCCTCCGGCGCTTCGATTTGGAGGACCTGCGCGGTGGTGCCGATGTCGAAGCGCTTGTCTCCGCCGCCCACTTCTGAGCCGCGTTCGATCAACACCACACCAAATTCGGAGGGCTCGTCCTCAAGAATTGCCCCCATCAGTTTGAGATAGCGCTCTTCGAAGACCCGCAACGCCAGGGGCATCGCGGGGAAGAGAACGGACCCAAGGGGAAACATCGGCAGGAGCGTCATGACCTAAGGCAACCACCACGATGAAGCAGACACAAGTTGGCAACGCCTATTCACGGCAGGCGCTCAGGAACTAAAGCGAAACTCCACCACGTCGCCATCGCGCATGACATATTCTTTGCCCTCAATGCGGGCTTTCCCACCCGATCGTGCTTCAGCAAGTGAACCGGCAGCAACCAGGTCATCAAAGCCGGTTACTTCCGCTTTGATGAATCCCTTTTCGAAGTCGGTGTGGATCACACCGGCAGCTTGGGGAGCTTTCCAGCCCCGGTGGATCGTCCAGGCACGGGCTTCTTTGGGGCCTGCGGTCAAATACGTCTGCAAACCGAGGGTGTCAAAACCAATCCTCGCCAACTGATCGAGGCCGCTTTCTTCTTGACCCATCGAAGCCAACAGCTCCGCTGCTTCCCCGGCATCTAAGTCGATGAGTTCACTCTCGACCTTGGCGTCCAAGAACACTGCCTCTGCTGGCTGTACGAGCTTTTTGAGTTCCTCAAGTTTTACAGGATCAGTCAGTACACCCTCGTCAACGTTGAACACGAAAAGAATTGGCTTCGCGGTTAACAGGCCCAATTCATGAATGGGTGCGATGTCAACCTCTGCAAGAGAAAGAGGCTTGCCGTCGTTAAGAACAGCCATCGCCTCATCGATCGTCACAAGAACTGAAGGGTCAGCCTTCTTACCCTTGACTTCTTTTTCAATTCTCCGCCTTGCCTTTTCCAGCGTCTGCAGATCGGCCAGGATCAACTCAGTGTTGATGGTTTCAATGTCACCACCGGCATCGACCTTGCCGTCGACATGGATGACATCTCCGTCTGAAAAGCCGCGGACCACTTGAGCAATGGCATCGGCTTCTCTGATGTTGGCTAGGAACTGGTTGCCCAACCCCTCGCCCTCAGATGCCCCTCTAACAATTCCAGCGATGTCTACAAACGACACTGCAGCTGGCAGAATCCGCTCTGAACTGAAAATCTCAGCCAAGCGCGAGAGTCTGACATCTGGAAGGTTGACTACTCCGATGTTTGGCTCGATTGTGGCGAAGGGATAATTCGCCGCCAAAACGTTGTTTTTAGTAAGTGCGTTGAACAGGGTGGACTTACCAACATTGGGTAAGCCGACGATTCCGATAGTTAGGGCCACCGCGAAAGTTTATTGCCTCATAATTGGTCTGTGGCCATGGAATTCGTAAGTATTGATTTTGAGACTGCAAATTCCGCTGCTGCTTCTCCGTGTGCAGTCGGTCTGGTCCGAGTTATAGAAGGGCAAAGAGCGGAAACGCTATCAATGCTTTTTCGCCCCCCTGCGCCAAATAACTGGTTTCATGAGGGAAACATCAGAATTCACGGAATTAGGCCCGAGGACGTGGCAGAGGCACCCACCTTCGAAGACGTGCTTCCGGAATTATTGCTCTTTACCGACGGGCTGCCGCTGCTGGCACACAACGCCTCCTTTGACATGGGAGTTTTAAGAGCCTCCGCTGCGGCTATCAATTTTGACTTGCCCTCGTTGGCCTACGGCTGCACTTTGCTGATGGCTCGCAAGACCTACAATCTCGAAAGCTACCGCCTCAATGCCATCGCGTATGCCATTGGTCACGAGGAGTTTAACCACCACGACGCTCTTGCTGATGCCGATGCCTGCGCAAGAATAGCCATCCACATGGCCGAGCGTCACGAGGTTGAGAGCCTTGAGGAGTTACTAAACAAGACGAAGCAGCGATTGAAACCGCTTGTTGTCTAACCCCACTGCAATACTTGCCCAATGGAAGATTCAGCACTCAGCATCAATGCAGTAGTTTGGCTTTCCCTCAACGCCCTCATCATTGGAATGGTGATTGGTGCTCTAATTGGCGCCAGGATCCAAAAGCGCCGAGCTGTTTCGGCTGACCCAAACCTGACAGGGACATTAGCAGGATTGCAGGCCACGGAGAAAGAGCTCCGTGTTCAACTGGAAAAAGCTGAGGCCGCCCTGGCTAATCAGGTTTCACAGCAGGACAAAGAGAACAAAGTGCTAATTCAGTTGGGCCCGGTCAAAGAGCAGCTTCAGCAAATGCATGACGTTGTGCAACGTCTGGAAAAAGAACGCACCGAGCAATTCAGCTCGATTTCCGAGCAGCTTCGCGCGTCAATCGAGACTGATGAAAATTTGCGAAAACAAACCCAGCAACTTTCCCAAGCGTTGAGCTCGAATAGCCTGCGTGGTGTCTGGGGAGAAACTCAGCTTAGAAAACTTGTTGAACTTGCTGGCCTTATAAAACATGCAGATTTCTCAGAGCAAGCCACCATCAAAACCGACACTGGAACTGGCCGCGCTGACATGGTCATAAACCTGCCAGGTGGCAAGTCGCTTGCAATCGATTCGAAGGTTCCCTTCAATTCCTATCAAGAGGCCAGCTCAATTTCAGAGCTTGCCAGCGGCGAGGAAGCCAGCAGGCGTGAGCGACTCATCAAAGAGCACGTCACTGCAGTTCGAAAGCATATTGATGACCTTGGTAGCAAGGCCTACTGGAGCGGTTTGGCCTCATCACCGGATTTCGTGATCTGCTTTGTGCCAAGCGAGTCATTATTGTCAGCAGCGCTAGACGCGGATCCCTCGCTAATGGAGTACGCGTTCAAGAAAAATGTTGCACTCTCTTCTCCGGTTTCGCTGTTTTCTGTTCTCAAGACCATCAACTACATATGGCGCCAAAATGCCGACGAGTCTCAAGTCAAGTCGATGATCAAGCTCGGCAAAGAACTATACGAAAGAGTTGGCAAGCTGGCTGCGCTGGCCACAGACCTCGGTAATAAGCTGACATCCACGGTCAAGTCTTACAACTCCTTTGTATCTAGCTTGGAATCTCGAATGCTCGTTACAGCGAGGAAGCTAAATGACCTTGACGAGAATGAGCTTGGAACCGAAAGCATTGTTGAACCCAAGCAACTAGAGGACGCTCCAACGACGATGACCTCTAAAGAGCTTTCCGAGGACTGAGCGTCAAATACTTATTCGTTATAGTGTTTCTATCGCGCCTACAAAGATGTGAGTGTTCGTAACAGACATCTCAGCCTCACATTCAAGGAGTAACCATGACTAGCAAAAACGCATCGATAGTCACGCTAACCCCCGCGCCAACTCTTGATAGAACCTACTTCGTTGACCACCTTGAACCAGGTGGTGTCAACCGTGCAGAGCGCGTGGGCGAAGAACTCGCTGGTAAGGGGATAAATGTCTCCAGGGCTCTGCGCCTAGCTGACATTGAGGCTGCTGGAATCGTCCCGATTGGAAATGCCGACCCAGGCGTTCTAGAGCGCACAGGGTCAGAATTTCTAACTCCACTGTGGGTCGAAGGAACTTTGCGCGTATCAACAACCGTGGTTGAGAAAAATGGACCGACCACAAAAATCAATGAGAACCCAAGGCCTTTGAAGCAGGCGGACTGGGACCAAGTCCTCGCGCTTACTGAAAAGACCATATTGGAAAATGACGGCAAGTGGCTTGTTATCGCTGGCGCTCACCCTGAGATAGTTGAAACTGGCAAGGTAATCGACTTGGAGCCACTTTTTGACATCACTGAAAAGCTAGGCGTGCGGGTTGTGCTCGATACCTCGGGACCAGCTCTGAGACGCTGGGCTAAAAGCGGTGCCGCAACAATTATGAAACCAAACGCCCACGAACTAGCGGAATGCGTAGATCGCGAACTAAAAACTTTAGGTGATGTGATTGATGCTGCACGCGAGTTAAACGGCTGGGGAGTCAACTGCGTAATAGCTTCACTTGGAGTCGACGGGATAATCGCAGTTACTAAGTCTCACGCCATTCATGCCCATACCCCTCCGGTCAAGGTAATCAACACCGTGGGTGCAGGAGATTCGACCATTGCTGGTTTTCTTTCCGCAGTTACTAATCACCCCTCAGACAAAGACGCCTTTGGTGTCGGGTTCGATGTTGCTGAAGGAATCGCATCCGCAGTTCAATGGGGCGCGGCCAAGGTGCAGCAGCCGACAAGTGGCCTCCAAAGTATAGAAAACTTAGTTGAAGCAACCGTAGAACTAATTCCAAACCGCGATCACCTCCTCGGTGAAGACGCCAAGCCCTAGGGAGAGTAAGAAAAATGGCAGTTGTATCCTCAAGCGAATATCAAGAAATGCTGGACCGTGCAAAAGCTGGTGGCTTTGCCTATCCGGCCTTGAACGTTTCTAGCTCGCAAACTCTGAACGCGGCCCTTGCAGGTCTACAGGCGGCCGGTTCCGACGGAATTATTCAGGTTTCAACCGGAGGAGCAGACTACTGGTCCGGCCCAACCATCAAGAATCGCGTTTCAGGGGCTTTGGGGTTCGCGGCTTTGGCACGCGAGGTTGCAAAGAACTATGACATCAAAGTTGCACTCCACACCGACCACTGTGCCGAGGATCAGCTTGATGGCTTTGTGAGGCCGCTCTTGGAGCTTTCCGCCGAGGCAGTCAAAGCTGGCGGTGAGGCGCTGTTCAACTCGCACATGTGGGACGGATCAGCAATCGACCTGGACAAGAACCTAGAAATAGCAAAAGAGCTTCTTGCAAAAACTCACAACATCGGTGCGGTTTTGGAAATCGAAGTTGGTGCTGTCGGCGGTGAAGAAGATGGTGTCGAGGGCGCAATTGACGAACACCTCTACACCACAGTCGCTGATGGAATTAAGACCGTTGAATCTCTAGGCCTAGGTGAAAATGGTCGCTATCTTTCAGCTCTCACCTTTGGAAACGTTCACGGCGTTTATAAGCCAGGCAATGTCCACCTCAGACCAGAACTGTTAGAAGAGATTCAAAGAGAAATCGGCGCTAAGTATGGCAAAGACAACCCGTTTGACCTGGTATTCCATGGAGGTTCGGGTTCCACTGAGAAGGAAATCGCAGACGCTGTTTCCTTCGGTGTTATCAAAATGAATGTTGACACCGATACTCAGTATGCATTTACTCGTCCGATTGTGAACCACATGTTGAAAAACTATGACGGGGTTCTTCGTATCGACGGTGAAGTCGGCAACAAGAAACTCTACGACCCCAGAAACTGGGGAGCGGCGGCGGAAGCCGGCATGGCCGAGCGCGTTGTGCAGGCTGCCACTCAACTGGGTTCTGCAGGCAAATCCAACTGGTAATAACTTGACTGGCGAGTTAAGCCCGTTTTATGAAAATGGTCTGCCGCGCCATAAAGGCGATTACTTAGGCGGCCAAATGCACGGCTACTGGGAGTTTTACAGAAAAGACGGCTCCTTGATGCGAAGCGGAAGCTTCGATAAGGGACAACAAATCGGGCTTTGGAAAACTTATGCTCGAGATGGTTCAGAGGTCAGTTCGAAGTCGATGGGTTAGCGCTTCTTATTTGAAGTGTCATGACCTGCTTGTTTTAGGTCTTTGCGCAATTCCTTGGGGAGTGAGAACTGAATGTCCTCCTCAGCGGTAGTCACGGTGGACACGTTGCCAAAGCCTTTGGAATCTAGGTAGTCAAGCACCTCCGAGACCAAATCCTCCGGCACTGATGCGCCGGAGCTGACACCAACGGTCTCAACTCCTTCAAACCAGCTCTCCTGAATCTCAGTGACATCGTCAACTCGGTATGCAGACTTGGCACCGGCGTCCAGTGCCACCTCTACCAGCCTGACCGTGTTTGAAGAGTTGGCAGACCCGACCACGATCACCAGGTCGGAATCGGCTCCAACTTTCTTGATGGCAACCTGTCTGTTCTGAGTCGCATAACAGATGTCATCGCTGGGTGGGTTTTGCAAGGTTGGGAACTTCTCCCTGAGTTTCAGAACCGTCTCCATGGTTTCATCAACCGACAGAGTTGTCTGAGAAAGCCAAACGACTTTCTTGGGGTCTTTGACCTTTGCCGTCGCGATATCCTTATCGCCATCAATCAGTTGCACAACATCCGGGGCCTCACCTGCGGTGCCCTCAACTTCTTCATGACCTTCGTGGCCGACTAGCAGGATGTCATAACCTTCTTTTTCAAACCTTTGAACCTCACGGTGAACTTTGGTAACTAGAGGGCAGGTAGCGTCGATTGTTTGCTGATTACGCGCCTCTGCGGCAGCCACAACGGCCGGAGAGACTCCGTGAGCACTGAAGACCATGATGCAGCCCTCTGGCGCCTCGTCAACTTCCTCAACGAAGATTGCCCCGCGACGCTCTAGCGATCGCACCACGTGCTTATTGTGGACAATTTGCTTCCGGACGTAAACAGGGGCACCGTAATGGTCAAGTGCTTTTTCAACCGCAATCACGGCTCTGTCAACCCCTGCGCAGTAGCCTCTCGGCGCTGCGAGCAGGACTTTCTTGGTGGAGTCAATGTCGTTTGAGTCAGTATTGTTGATTAGGGTCACCTGTCAATTCTACAAACCCCTGCAAGGAGGTTCTTTCATGGAACAAGCAGTGGGCGTAGATAGTCAATCAAAAGTGAGCTCTGAGCATTCCCCATGGCAGGTTTCTGCGCTCTCGAAATCACTCAAGGATTGGATTGAACGGCTTGGAAAAGTCTGGGTAGAAGGTGAGCTTCAGTCCTATACCGAACGTGGCTCTGGGACATTTGGATCAATCCGAGATCTTGACGTCGAAACAGCCGTGGAAATACATGCTTTCAATAATTCTGGTTCCGAAATAGCGCCAGGCCTTGCCCAGGGCGACAGAGTGGTTGCGCTGCTGCAGCCAGTTTTTTGGCCCAAAAATGGCAAGCTAACGATGCGAATTATCCAGATGCACAAGGTCGGACTTGGGGAATTGCTTGAAAGAATCGAAAAACTCAAGTCTCAAATCATCTCGGAAGGCTTGGCTGATGCCTCGAGAAAGCTAACTCTGCCATTCTTGCCAAACAAAATTGGATTGATTACTGGAGCAAGCTCCGACGCCGAGAAGGACGTTCTCCAAAATTCGAAGCTCAGATGGCCGGGCGTTCGATTTGAAGTGATAAACACCTTGGTGCAAGGAGATAAGGCTGCGGCCGAGATTATTCTTGCCCTTCAACAACTTGAGGCAATGGAAGATGTTGACGTAATTATCATCGCTCGCGGTGGCGGAAGTTTTCAAGACCTACTGCCCTTCAGTGATGAGCGTCTAGTCCGTGCAGTGGCCGATGCAAAGACACCGGTGGTTAGTGCTATCGGGCACGAGAATGACCAACCGTTGCTTGATCTTGTGGCGGACCTAAGAGCCTCGACTCCGACGGACGCCGCAAAACGTGTGGTGCCCGATGTCGCAGACGAATTAGACAGGGTGCAAAGCGCAACGCAACGGATATGGTTTCGCCTCTCAACGTTGATTGATACTCAGATTCAGAATCTCTTGGCATTGAAGACCAGGCCTGTTCTAGCATCGCCCTTTGGTTTCGTCGATGCACAGCAAGAATCTCTTGACCAGCAAATTCGCAGACTGGGCGAAATTCTCGATTTTAGGGTTCAACGTGCGAGTTCCGAAGTGTCTCAACTTCATGCAACCGGGAGGGCCCTATCGCCGCAGAACACCCTCGATCGAGGCTATGCAGTTTTGTTGTCCCAAGCCGGAAAGCCATTCAAGAGTGCTAAGCAAGGCGAGAAGTTTCAAGTTATTTCTGCAGCACAGGAAATTTCAGCAACGGTAGATCTGGTTAAGGAGAGAGATGTCAAAAGAAACTAACCCCATGAGTTACGAGCAAGCGCGAGATGAGCTTCAAGAGGTTGTGCAGCAGCTCGAACAGCAAAACGTGAGCCTTGAAGCTTCTATGTTGCTCTGGGAACGCGGCGAAGAACTGGCCAAAATCTGCGAAGAATGGCTCTCGGGCGCCCGCAAGAAGCTCGACAAAGCCGCAAAAGAAAGACAGGCTAAGTGAGCACATCCGCTGCGGAGCGCAGAGCCAAACAAACAGTCAGGAATTTAGTTCTTTCGTTACTGGTGACCCTTGGCCTAGTCGCTGCTATTTACCTGGGTGTTCCGAGGGACGACACAAACAGAATTGTCCCGATTGATTACCAAACCATTGCGATAGCCGCAACCAGTTCGCTCGGTCAAGATGCACTAAGCCCTGAGGTTCCTTCTGAATGGTGGGCAAACGCCGCAAGATTAGAGACGAGGCTTGGAGTTGTCAGTTGGTATGTCGGCTTTGTCACTGAGAGCAATCAGTTCATCGGCCTTTCTCAAGCCGTCGAATCTAATCCCTCCTGGGAAAGTGACGTGCTTTCAGGAAACTACCAAGATGGCGAAGTGATTTTTTCAGGTCTTACTTGGGAGGTATGGCCGACTATAAACCCGAGCTCCCCTCCCGGTACCAAGGAGTACGCCCTGCTTCACAGGGAAAACGGCTCCGTGGTTGTAATCTATGGAACGGCGCCCCTTAGTGACTTCGAGCTTCTCGCGAGGTCGATCTCTTCGCAACTTAAGTAGGTACTTCATGAACCAACCTTGGACAACCGACCAGGCCTGGCAGCTGCTGCTGACCGGAAACAAAAACTTCGTTTCTGGGGACCTATCTCATGAGCATCAGGATGCAGCAAAAAGACAAGAGCTAGTCGCGGAGCAAACACCATTTGCGGCCCTTTTTGGTTGCTCAGATTCGCGGTTGGCAGCTGAAATGATTTTTGATGTCGGACTTGGAGACCTTTTTGTGGTGCGGAATGCGGGTCAGGTCATAGCAGAGACAATTCTGGGCTCACTTGAGTTTGCAGTTGAAGTCCTGAAGGTTCCACTAATCGTAATTCTGGGGCATGACCAGTGCGGCGCAATCACAGCAGGTGTGGCAGCTCAAAAAGGTTCTGTGAAGTTCGAGGGCGAGTTCATACATAATTTGGTGAATCGCATCACACCGACCATTGAACAAGGTCTAAGCGTTGGGGAAACCACCATCGAAGAATTCACCAGGCGACACATCAAAGAGACAGTTTCGGAACTGGTCCAGCGCTCGGAAATCATTCGTGACGCAGTCAAGGCCGGCAGGCTTGGTATCGTCGGCGCAGAATATAAACTTGGGATAGGCGAGGTTCGACTCGTGGAATCTCTCGGGATAAAAGCATAACTGGATAGGAAATCATGGAATACCGCATTGAGCACGACACTATGGGCGAAGTCAAAGTTCCCAAGGACGCTCTTTACGGGGCCCAGACTCAACGTGCGGTAGAGAATTTCCCGATCTCTGGATCAGCACTTGAGACTGAGCAAATTATCGCTCTAGCGAGAATCAAAAAAGCTGCTGCCTCCGCCAATGAGCAGCTTGGGATTATGGAAAAACCAATTTCTGAAGCTATCCAGTGGGCTGCCGACCAAATTATTTCCGGCAAGCACTTGGACCAGTTCCCGGTAGATGTTTTCCAGACCGGCAGTGGAACCAGCTCCAACATGAACATGAATGAAGTGCTCGCAACTTTGGCAACCACCAAGCTCGGCGCAGCTGTTCATCCGAACGACCACGTAAACATGTCGCAGTCCTCAAATGATGTCTTTCCCACTTCAGTTCACGTGGCAATCACCGGTGCGCTGATTCAGAACCTGCTGCCCTCGCTTGATTACCTGGCCTCCCACTTAGAGAAAAAAGCCGAAGCCTGGAAACAACTGGTTAAGCCGGGTCGAACACATCTAATGGATGCCACCCCTGTGACCTTTGGGCAGGAGTTTGCAGGTTACGCAGCTCAGATACGCTATGCCGTTGAAAGAGTGGAGGCGAGCCTGCCACGCGTAAGTGAACTCCCGCAGGGCGGAACCGCTACAGGAACCGGCATCAACACACCAAAAGGTTTTCCGCAGGCAATCATTAGCCACCTAGCAAAAGAGACGGGGTTGCCGATAACGGAGGCAAGAGATCACTTTGAAGCCCAGGGAGCTCGAGATGCACTGGTTGAAGCTTCTGGTGCACTGAAGGTCTTGGCTGTCAGTCTCACAAAAATTAGCAACGACATCCGCTGGATGGGTTCAGGTCCAAACACCGGCTTAGGGGAGCTTCAGATTCCAGACCTGCAACCGGGCAGCTCGATAATGCCTGGAAAAGTCAACCCGGTGGTGCCTGAGGCAGTCCTAATGGTTTGTGCCAGAGTGATTGGCAATGATGCGACCATCACCTGGGCTGGAGCAAGCGGCAGTTTTGAACTGAACGTTGCGATACCGGTGATGGGTTCGGCACTGCTGGAGTCAATCCGATTGCTATCAAATTCCATGAGGGTTTTAGCAGATAAAACTATTGATGGACTGGTTGTGAACCACGACCACGCCAAAGCCTTGGCTGAGTCGAGTCCTTCCATAGTCACACCCTTGAATAAAGTCATCGGTTATGAGGCTGCCGCAAAGATAGCTAAATATGCCGTTGCCAACAACCTAACCATCAAGCAAGCCACTCAAGATCTTGGCTATGTGGACGGCGAGAAGCTAACCATCGAACTGCTTGACCAATTACTTGACGTGTTGCCTATGACAAGGCCTCCTCAGTAATTATTTCTGCGACTGGGATGCCACCGATAATCAAAAACCCAATTAGCAAATAGGGACCAAGAGGCATCAGGCTTTTCGGACCTAGTTTTCCCAGAACTAAACCGATCAGCCCGATCAATGTTGCCAGTCCTAGCCCGAGGCTAAGCGAAAACAAAATCAGAACCGGCGCGTGCCAAGCCAGGCTAATGTGCATCGCAATTAGCAACTTGATATCCCCCATACCTATCACTTTGAACCGGGCTAAGAGGTATCCGATGATCGCAGTAATTGAACCGGCCAGTAATCCTGCCCCAAAATCTAGCCAGCGAGATGTAGCGGCGCTGGTGACAAAAGTTGCAAAGAGTGAACCAATAATTGCTGAGTAAGTGATCTTATTTGGAAGCCGGTGCTCTCTAATGTCAATGACCGCAAGTGGAATTGACAGGGCTGCAATCAGAAGAATAGGTAAAACTGAAACGTAGGCAAAAGTCATCTCTGGAATCTAAAGCAAAACAATGTCTTGCTATGAAACTTATCCCCAGAGATCTAATCCAGCAGAGTCGTGACCAAGGCCGCTATTTCACTTCTCTCACTTCTGGTCAAAGTGATGTGACTGAAAATTGATTGCCCCTTGAGAGCTTCGACAACCGAGGCAACTCCGTCGTGTCTTCCGACTCTAAGGTTGTCACGCTGAGCCACATCGTGGGTCAGCACGACTCGAGATTTCTGACCTATTCGAGAGAGCATGGTGAGCAAGACATTTCTCTCAAGAGATTGCGCCTCATCAACAATCACGAATGTATCGTGAAGGGATCTGCCCCTAATGTGAGTCAATGGCAGAACTTCTAGGATTCCCCGATTCATCACTTCGTCAATTACCTCTTTGGAAACAAGGGCTCCCAGGGTGTCAAAAACTGCTTGAGCCCAGGGGTTCATCTTCTCAGCCTCAGTCCCAGGCAAATAACCTAGCTCCTGGCCACCAACCGCATACAACGGCCTAAAAACCATAATCTTCTTGTGTTGGCGCCTCTCCAGGACAGCCTCCAGCCCGGCACAAAGTGCCAAGGCGCTTTTTCCAGTTCCAGCTCGTCCGCCCAGGGAAACGATACCCATTTCCGGATCTAATAATGAGTCGATCGCTAGTCGCTGTTCGGCAGATCGGCCATGGAGGCCAAACATCTCCCGGTCTCCTCTCACCAGGGAGACGGTGCCATGGGCGCCAACCCGCCCTAGGGCACTTCCTCTTTCCGAGGTGAGCACGAGACCGGTGTTTAGAGGCAGCTGCTTGGCGGCTTTACTTATGAGTTCTTCAGTGTCGTAGAGGTTGGCCATTTCATCAGCCGAAAGTGCAATTTCTGCGGTCCCACTCCACTCCTCCGTTGCAAGTTCATGCAGATATTCCTCAGCATTTATTCCGATAGAGGACGCCTTCACACGCATCGGGAGATCTTTTGACACCAGGGTTACTCGAAACCCCTCATTTTGGAGGTTTGCCGCAACTGCAAGAATCCGAGAATCATTATCTCCGAGTTGAAAACCAGAAGGTAGCACGCTTTGCTCAATGTGATTTAGCTCAACCCTGAGCGTGCCTCCATCGGCTACTTGAACCGGAAAGTCGAGGCGCTCGTGCCTTTTTCGAAGGTCATCCAAGAACCTGAGGGACTTCCTGGCAAAGAAACCAATTTCTGGGTCGTTGCGCTTTTTTTCAAGTTCGTTTATCACAACAATTGGAAGCACGACTTCATGCTCTCCAAACCTGAACATTGCATTGGGGTCTGACAGCAGCACGGATGTATCAAGGACAAAAGTCTTGACTTCGGTTTGAACTTTGATTTTTGTAGATTTAGTTGGGCTCTTCACCACCTCAGGCCTATCAGGCGTCTCCGCTTTTGAAAAGTCCTCGGTGCCGGAAGGTTTACCCAATTTCGCCCCTTTGAGTTTGTTGCTTTTCTCAAATTTAGACCTTGGAAAATGGAGTCCGCCATTTAGACACGCTTTAAATCAGAACGCTTCCCTAACCGCTGTTAGGCCCCAAAGCGACGATGGCGCCGCTGGAAATCTCGCAGCGCGCGAAGGAAGTCTACTTTTCTGAAATCTGGCCAGAGTGCCTCTGCAAAGTAAAACTCGCTGTTTGCACTCTGCCACAGCAAAAAACCACTTAATCTTTGTTCACCACTGGTTCGAATCAACAGGTCAGGATCTGGCTGTCCTCCGGTGTAGAGGTGCTCGGCAATCAACTCGGGCGTCATAACTTCTGCCAGCTGCTCGATGGTGCTTCCCTCTTTTGAATGCTTCTTTAAGATATCTCGCATTGCATCCGCGATTTCTTTCCGCCCACCATATGCGATGGCTAGATTGACGTGTGGACCTTTATTTGACTCAGTACTGCTTTCAACCGCCGCTAGCCGCTGTATAGCATCTGCGGGAAGAGATTCTCGGTCGCCCACGACCTGCAACTGCCAACGCCCAATTGCTGCCAATTCCTCGCTGAGCTCAATAATGATGTCGATTAGTTCGGTCAGCTCTTGTCCGTGTCGACCTGTGAGATTATCAGTTGAGAGCAAGTAAAGAGTGACATGGTTCACGCCAAGCTCTGAACACCAGTTTAGGAATTCGGTGATCTTCTTGGCTCCAGCTGCATGCCCCTGGCCCGCCTTGTCAAACCCTTGAACCTTGGCCCAACGACGATTTCCGTCCACCATGACACCCACATGTTTCGGCATGTCTTTGGAGCTCAAGTTGCGTTCAAGCAATTTTGAGTAAAAACCATAAAGCAGATTTTGCACCACTGAATGCTACCTGAATCTGGTCCATGCTTTAGCCTTGTGAGCATGAGCAAAGCAGATTTACCAGACCCGCTGCATATCCCCTTCAACGAGCTAAAGGGGTCCAGTGCTCTAGACGAAATTCGTCCGACCTGGCGCGGTTGGATCCACACGGGAGTGTTGCCATTTGTGGTTGCTGCCGGAGTTCTACTCCTGGTGTTTTCTGAGGGTTGGCAGGCCAAGACTGCTGCCGCGATTTACTTCGCTAGCTCAATCTTGCTCTTTGGTAATTCAGCGCTCTATCACCGTTTCAACTGGGGGCCAATCACTAAAGTAATTTTGAAAAGGATTGACCATTCCAACATCTTTTTGCTAATTGCGGGCACCTACACGCCCATGGCGGTCACTGCACTGAGCGCCGATAAAGGCTTCTGGCTTCTAGTTGCAGTCTGGTCGATTGCGATTCTAGGAATCAGCTTCAGGGTCTTTTGGATCAATGCTCCACGTTGGCTTTACGTTCCGATCTACCTGGCAATGGGTTGGATCGCAGTCTTGTTCATTCCGGACTTCATCGAAACCAACCTTGCAATGATGACTTTGGTCATTATTGGAGGGCTGTGCTATTCAGTCGGCGCGATTATTTACGGACTAAAAAAACCAAATCCATTCCCGAAGCATTTTGGGTTTCACGAGATTTTCCACGCGCTAACTGTTGCGGCATTCTTTTGCCATTGGACAGCATGTCTGCTTATTGGTCTTGACCCTCTTCCGGGTTCAATCGCTTTGGCTTCTTAGGAGGTTCTGGCCTTTCTGGCTTCGACACCTCAAGGTTGTCTAGCTCTTCGGCAGCCAGCCGGGCTCGGATCTCACCCCGATAACGAGTCTTTCTAACCCTACGATTCATGTCAAAAATCAAGGCTATTGCGGACCCTGCAACAGCAAAGGTGACGATGAATCCGATTGTTCCGGGCGAGTTATAAGTGTCGTCTGGAACAGGAGTCGGAGTAGTGGTTGCCTCCATTAGCAGTGCAAATAAAAAATCCATAGGACAAGTATTCCACCTGTGTCGTAGCCTTATAACAACATGTCATCAACAGATAAGCTCCTTAGCCAGCGTTACGGAACTAAACGTCCAGTAAATGCTCGCAGAAACCGCATTTTGGCTGGCTTTGGTGTTGGGGCGATGATTCTGGCGGCGGCATACTTTGCGGCGGCAAACTATTCCCCGCTCGTCACCACGGAGGTTGGCTTTCGCGTTGAGTCGGATTGGCGAACAGAAGTCGATTTCGAACTAAGTATGCCTGCAGGCTCTACTGCAATTTGTACATTTGAGGCACTGGACAACAGCTTCGGAGTGGTGGGGTTTGCCGAATTTGAATTCGGACCGTCTGAATTCGACACGAACCGATATACGGTTGCTATTAACACTTATTCCATGGCTGTCACAGGCTTGGTTGATGAGTGCACCCTGCGTTAGAGTATTTATAGCCCGCTTTGCGGGCTGTTTTCATAACCGGAGGTGTTTTCATTATGAGCGACTCAATTCTGCTCACTCAGGCCGCCTATGACAGGAT
The DNA here is from genome assembly GCA_002390305.1 of Micrococcales bacterium UBA4448. Lineage (GTDB taxonomy): Bacteria > Actinomycetota > Actinomycetes > Actinomycetales > Microbacteriaceae > Aquiluna. Next base: position 20,602 of record DGPE01000035.1, read on the forward strand.
GCTGGCGGAGCTAACCCAGCTAATCACCGAAGAGCGCCATGCCATCAGTCTCAAGATTCAAGAGGCTCGCGAAGAGGGTGACCTGAAGGAGAACGGCGGCTACCACGCTGCAAAAGAAGAGCAGGGCAAAATTGAGGCTCGCATAAACAGGCTCGAAGAAATGCTTGCGAATGCCGAGATCGGGCAAGCGGACCCATCCGATGGAATTGTAAAGCAAGGATTAATGCTCAGCTGCAAACTAAACGGTGCGCACAAAGAGTTCTATCTCGGCTCACACGAGGTGTTTGAGGGAACAGAATTTGAACTTCAAATCGAAGAAGGAGATCTTGACGTTTTCTCCCCTGATTCACCAATCGGGCAAGTTGTTATGGGTCAGTCCGTTGGCTCATCAGTCAGCTTTACTGCACCAAATGGTAAAGAAATCAAGGTTGAAATCGTTAGCCTTAAAGCCTTTATTTTTTAGTCTTGGTTCATTCTCGGACTAAGGCCAGCCTTTTTCAAAGATTGAAAAACCTCATCGCGATGTTCTTTGCCGCGAGTTTCAATACTCAGGTCTAGTTCAACTTCACTAATCTGAAGACCATTTCCGTGCCTTGTATGCAAGACCTCGACAACATTGGCACCGGCGGCTGCAACAGCCTCGGCAGTCAGAACTAGTTGCCCGGGACGGTCTGGAAGCATAACCGCGATGTTGGTGTACCGGTCAGAGGCTGCGAGCCCGTGCCGTATAACACGCTGAACAAGCAGTGGGTCTATGTTCCCGCCAGAAAGGATAACGGCTGTAGTTCCCTTGAGCTTTACTTTTCCCGACAACATTGCTGCCACACCAACGACGCCACCTGCTTCCACAACAAGCTTGGATTTCTCCATTACCAAAACCATCGCCCTGGCTATCTCGTCTTCTGTCACCGTGACAACTTTGTCAACGTACTTTGAGATCAAGTCAAAGGGAATTTTGCCGGGTTTGGCAACGGCGATACCATCTGCAATTGTTGATTGCATTTTTATCTCAACCGGCTTGCCAGCCTTCAGTGATGGTGGGTAGGCGGCCGCTGCTGCTGCCTGAACTGCTACCACATTTACTTTTTTCCCAAGGCTTTTCGCCCTGAGCTTTACCGCGGTGGAAACTCCTGCCGCAAGACCTCCGCCACCAAGACAAACAAGAATGTTGTCCACATCCGGGAGATCTTCGAGGATCTCTAGGCCTACAACGCCCTGACCAGAAACGATATCTAGATCGTCAAAAGGCGGGATGAAGACTGCACCAGATTTCTCAGTGAAAGTTTTGGCTGCAACCAGAGTCTCATCGAAAATGGTGCCCGAGAGGACAACCTTTGCACCGAAATCTAAAGTCGCCTGATACTTAGGCAAAGATGCCCCAATTGGCATAAATATTGTCGCTTTGATGCCAAGCTCGCGAGCGGCATAGGCAACACCCTGAGCGTGGTTGCCAGCTGAGGCAGCTACCACACCTTTTTTTCTTTCTTCTGGGGACAGCGAGGACAACCTGTTATAGGCGCCTCGCAATTTGAATGAGCCTGTTCTCTGAAGATTCTCACACTTTAGAAAGACTGGGATATCAGTCATCTCCGACAGCCAGTCACATTTCAATAATGGAGTTCGAATCGCAACGTTGACCAGGGTCTTCTGGGCCTGCTCGAATTCTGCAAGGGAAAGAGTTGTCTTTAGAGCCATTGGGAAACCTTCAATCTGAGACTGACTGAAAGTCTAGCGATTTAGAAGCCTTTACCCATCTGGTTTAGTCTTTCAACCCTTTTTGGTAGTGGTGGGTGAGTCGAAAACACGCGCTCCACAATTCCAGGTTTTATCGGGTCGTTTATGTACATATGCGCCATCGCAGAATTGGCGCGCTTCATTGGCTTTCCGTATTCGCCGAGCTTAGTGAGGGCTGAAGCCAGTCCATCTGGATACCTGGTCATTTCTATTCCGGAGGCATCGGCAAGATACTCTCGCTGACGAGAAACAGCAGCAGAAACCAGTGGGCCAATAAGCCAAGTAATAATCATGCCCACGGCGCCGATCACGATCAGAATCATGCCAAGCTGGCCGCTTTGCCTGCCCCTTCCCATTCTGGAGAACCATGCCATTCGAATCGCAAAGTCTGCCAAGATTCCAATCGCCGAGATTAGTCCGAATACGATCATGGACACACGGATGTCATAGTTCTTTACATGTGCCATTTCGTGGGCCATAACGCCCTCAAGCTCGTTGTCATCCATGATCTCAAGCAGACCGGTCGTTGAGGCAACAACGGCGTGCTCCGGATTTCTCCCAGTTGCGAAAGCATTAGGAGCAGGATCTTGAATCACGTACACCTTGGGCATTGGCATCCCCTGCGAGATGCTCAAATTTTCAACGATATTCCAGAGCCTAGGGTTGTCTTTTTTTTCAATTTGCTTGGCACCACTCATGGTTATGGCAAGTCGAGAACCCGCGTAGTACTGAAACACCGTGTATGCGATTACAAACCCAACAATCCAAATAACACTTGAACCATTGCCGCTGTATGCGCCCCAAAGCCAAGCGATACCGCCTAGGAGCAAGATGAAGCTGGAGACAATGAGGAACGTATTTCGCTTATTGGCTGCGATTGCCGAATACATTTTGCCCTCTAGAACTTGACGCTTGGTGGCTCTGCAATTGCATCTGGGTCAGCAACCTCGAAGAACTCTCTTTCGTCAAAGCCAAGGTTTGAGGCAAAGACATTATTTGGGAACTGCAAAATCTTGGTGTTTAGTTCGCGCACGCCGCCGTTAAAGAACCTCCTTGCGGCCATGACCTTATCCTCGGTGTCGGTCAGCTCTCGCTGCAGCTCGAGAAAATTGGTGGACGCCACCAACGTCGGATAAGCCTCTGAGACTGCGAATAAGCTCTTCAGTGCTCCCTGAAGAGCTCCGTCAGCCTTAGCGGCCTGTGCGGGGTGCTCCAGGGCCTCTGGGGATACTGTTGCCGCCCTGGCACGAGTGACATTTTCAAAAACTTCTTTTTCATGCGAGGCATAGCCACGAACAGTTTCAATTAGGTTTGGAATCAGGTCGGCTCTGCGCTTCAGCTGAACCGTAATGTCGCTCCAAGCCTCATCAACCCTGACCTTGAGCGTTACCAGCTGGTTATAGGTAATCCAGAGAAAAAGCCCGACGATTATTATCAGTCCGAGCACTACCCAAATTGCGATGTCCATGATTCTCCTTTTTTTGAACTTTCCTAGGTTAGGGCAATTTACTGACTGTTAGCTGGCAGTTGGCTGCAGTCGAGCTTGAAGCCATGCCATCAAATCACTCTGAAAGCGCTTTGACACACTCGCTTCCGGGCTCACGAGTTCGCCGGCATGCGGGAACCCTGGATAGGAGTTGAATTCAATCTCGACCGCAGCCGCTGAAAGTCTGTCTGCGTATTGCTTGTCTTCATTGAAGAACAGGTCGATCTCACCGACTGCAATGTAAGCCGGAGGCAGTCCAGACAGGTTTTCGCGCCGGGCCGGAACTGCGTATTCGGGCAAGTTTTGCGATCCGGGCTCAGCATCTAGGTAAGACTTCCATCCAAAGTGGTTAGAGGTGTTATTCCATACAAAGGTGGTGTCGTCTAATTCGCGCTTGGTGGCTGTTCGATCATCAAGCATTGGATATTTCAGCACTTGTCCGATCGGAAGCTGCGCTCCTCTATCGAGTAACCGCTGAGCCAGTCCAGCTGCTAATCCAGCCCCGGCACTGTCTCCCCCGAGAGCAACCTTTTTGCTGTCAAAACCAAACCTTGTTGCATTTTCCAAGACCCAAAGATATCCGGCTTCGCAGTCATCCATTGGAATCGGAAACGGATACCTCGGCGCAAGGCGGTAGTCAACCGAAAACACCGTTATGCCAAGTTCCAGAGCAACCATTGAGCAAAAAGCATCACTATCCCCCACCGTGCCAATAATCATTCCGCCACCGTGAATCCAGAGCAGTGCCCCGTCAGAGAACTTATTTTTTGGTTGATAGACCCGCACAAAGGTTTCACCGACATCGTGGTCACTGGTCACAACCTCTGCCGGCATTTTTGTCTTCTTTGCCAAAAGCGGCATGAGAAGTTTTAGGACGGCAACTTTCGAACGAGAGGAAAAAGCTAAGCTCGGGAATTTGCGCAGCAGCGGAACAATCTCAGGGTCTACATCTTCGTAGTTCATGACACCACTCTATACACCGGAAATGGTGCCCCGAGTGGGACTCGAACCCACACTGTGACGATTTTAAGTCGTCTGCCTCTGCCATTGGGCTATCGGGGCTAAGACAAAAGGCCCAGCAAAAAAGCTGGGCCTAAAGTCTAAGCAATTACTTGCCAGGCTTGGTTGCCCATGTCTCAAAGAATAATCGTGGATTGCGCATAGCCTCTACTGAGGATAGGTCGCGCCCAAGCACCATGTTCCAGAACCAACCAGCTACAACGCGTATCTTACGCTCCCAGGTTGGCATTGCAAGGCCGTGATAACCGCGGTGGAATATCCAGGCTACGAAGCCGGTAAGACCAATTTTTCCAGACTGAAAAGCTCCAACACCAATTCCGAGCCCAGCCACGGCCCCGAGATTTTTGTGGATGTACTCAGTTGGTGCTTCCTCACGCATGTCTGCCACGAGGTTTTTGGCTAGCAACTTGGCCTGCCTCACTGCATGCTGCGCGTTTGGAACACAGTAGCCACCGACACCGCCACCTGAAAGATCAGGCACAGCGGAAAGATCTCCTGCGGTCCAAGCGTTGGCGATGACCTTATCTCCATCAACTATTTGAAGTGATGCATTGGCCAATACGCGGAACTTTGCGTCAAGAGGAAAGTCGCAGTTTTTCGCGACAGGAGCAGCCGCAACGCCGGCAGTCCAGATGATTAGGTCCGATTCCATCTTCTCGCCGGTAGACAGCGAAAGAACACCCTTGTCGGCTGAGGTCAGTTGAGTATCAAGGTGGATAATCGCATTGCGCTTTGCCAAATTATCAATAACCCACAGCGAGGTTTTCAGCGAAACCTCGGGCATAATTCGACCCATTGCCTCGATCAAGTGAAATTCAATTTCTTCGTAGTCAATTTCCGGGTAATGCCGAACAAGAGCCGTGGCTGCGCTTCTGAGCTCAGCGAAAGCCTCAATGCCAGCGAATCCGCCTCCGACTACCACTGTGGTGAGTAGGCGTTTCCTCTGCTTGCTGGACTTTGAAAGCGCCGCGGCTCTTTCAAAGTTTCCGATCAGGCGGTTTCTTATCTCAACAGCCTCTTCAATTGTCTTCATGCCAATTGCCTCTTCGGCGATGCCCTTGATCGGAAAAGTTCTTGTGACAGCGCCAGCTGTCATGACGATCTGGTCATATTCAATAACCCTAGATTTACCACCCTGAATTGCAATTGTTGCCTTCTTGAGCTTGTGGTTCACCTTTGTCATTCGACCCGAGACCAAGTTGGTTTTCTTCAGGTGTTGGCGGTGAGAAACAATTGCGTGACGCGGTTCAATTGAGCCGGCCGCAACCTCTGGCAAAAACGGCTGGTAGGTCATATAGGGAAGCGGATCGACCAGTGTGACAACGGCCTCGTTCTTGCGAAGTAGCTTTTCCAGCTTCCAAGCGGTGTAGAAACCGGCGTAGCCGCCGCCAATAATCAAAATCTGCTGCTGCGGCTTTGGGTCAATAATTGCCTTGGCTATTGCCTGAGGGGTCTTGGAGTTGGTTTTCGCAATAGTCATAATTTGCGTTAGTTACTTTCGTCTTTTCTTCCCTGGCCCTCGTTGCGCCTTTTACGCATTGCTAACCAGAGCAACAGTGCCGCGGGGGATAACAAAAAATAGAGTAGCGGATTTTGATACCAAGCCGCTTGCGAAGTGGAATATTCGGAGGCATCTATCAGCACCGATCCATCAAGAAACTGCACGGGGCTAGGAGGTGAAACCAGCGATGCGTCGTCAAGCTCATTATCTTCCGAGCCACGGTATAACTC
>DGPE01000063.1 GCA_002390305.1 Micrococcales bacterium UBA4448
AGAGCCACCTAGCGGAATCGAACCGCTGACCTGCTCTTTACGAGGGAGCTGCTCTACCGACTGAGCTAAGGTGGCGAAGTAAAAAAGTTTAGTGGCTAATGACCCCGGCTCGTTTGAGCCGGTCTAGCGCTGCATCTTCAATTGGAGAATCTGGTCCAATTGCAAAGCGCATGAATCTCAACAGGTTGGTAGTTACCGGTCTCAGAAGCCAAAGCGGCATCCCCTTCATCCCAATCATGTCCTGATACTGCTTTGGCATAGATGCGAGCGCCGAGTGAAACAGCAGCGCATAGACAGGCTTTGCAAGAAGCGGCAGTGGTGCTTTCCGGATCCACTTGATAACCGCCCTGGTTTCCTCGGTAACCGTCAGCTCTGGCTTGAACCCGTCCAATGTTTCCAAAAGCTCGGCCTCGCTCATTGGCGCAGTCTTTAGCCCAAGCGGTCCAACAGATTTTGACCACAGCGCCACGTAGGAATCAGCTCCACCTGGAATAGGTCGTTTCGAATAGTTCTGATGAGCGCGCAGGAATGAGTCCATGAACGCTACATGCACCCAGAGCAGCAAGTCCTTATCGGCTGCCCGGTATGGCTTGAGTTCTTTCTTGGCAGTTTCATACTCCCCGCTAACAGACTTATGCATGCGGTTTACTCTGCCGGCCTCGCCCTTTATGGCCTCCACTGAACCGAAGGTGGTTACCGTCAACCACCTGATGGTTCCAGAAAGTCTCCCGAGCGGATCTGCTTCGTACCTGGAGTGCTCTGACACTCCAGTAAGAGAGCCGGGGTGAAGTGTTTGCATGAGCAGCGCTCTAACGCCTCCGACCAGGGTTGAGAAGTCACCGTGGACGACCCACGGGGCATCAGTTGGAAGGTAAAAGCCGGGCTCGTCACCTGCGGCAACAACCTCTAGCCATGGTGGAATTCCATCTTTCGCCCCTGAAAGAAGTCTGCGGAATCTGCGCGACAGGCTCTCCTGGAGTGCATTATTTGCCAACGTGTTGCCTAACCTTGTCTAACCTTGTCTAAAGCGATCAAAGGACACAACAATGACAGAAGCCGAACTAATCCGCGAGTTTGAAAAAAACCGTCTGCACATAATTTTGGCACAGCTCGCGCCAACGGCTCTTCTGGCATTTGCAGCCTTTGCGACCCCAACGATTGCAACCTACGAGATGGCAATTGTCCACGCCTTTGCTCTAATCCTGCTGGCCTCTGGGATTCTTGGTGCCTTGGCCGAATACTCAGCCGCATCTCAGGCCCAAGCGGCGCTAGATGATCTCAAGAAGCTCCCCGGTGAGTCTGCTTTGCGGTCGAGGCTAATTAGCTTCAGGCCCTGGCTAGAAGTAGTGAAGTTTGTGACCCCTGCTATTTTCATCGGCATCTTCGCGCTTATTCTTGCGGGTCTTTATCTCTAGAAAAGATCAGCTAGCAGTTCAGGTCTTGGCCTGATAGGTCTTCACCTGACAGATAGCGGTCAACTATTCCCCCAACGCAAGCATTAGAGCCGTAGACGGTGTGCCCCTCGACCTGATAGGTCAATAGATTCGACCCGCCAATCAGCGAATTCAACGTTACTGCCTGCTCATAGGGAGTTGCTGGATCACCGGTGGTGCCGATGATTAGCGGGGCAGTTTTTGGTGTGACCTCGAAATTCAATACTTGGTTACCAATTCCGGCCGGCCAACCTTCGCAGGAACTTTCCCCGTAGGCAAAGTACTTTCCAAAAACTTGGCTTGCGTCAGTTATTTCTGCGGTCAGGTCTTTTTCAGATAGTGGGTAAGTCTTTTCATCGGCGCAAGCGACTGCATAGTTGGCTTCAACCAGGTTTGTGAGGTAGCCATCATCTGAACTTCGGTCGTTATACAAATCTGCCAGCAGCAGCAGCATCGTGCCATCGCCACTGAGGGCATCCTCGATGCCCGCTGACAAGTACTCCCAGCTATCTTCGGAGTAAAGAGTGACAATGATTCCTGCAATTGCTGACGATAGGGCAAGGTCTCTGTTGTAATCGGTTGGGAGTGTTCCGTTTTCAAGGTTTGCAAGGATTCCCGCGATGGTGTCTTTGGCCTCGCTCAAATCCCTGGGAAGCGGGCAAGAGATTTGTTCAAAACAATCCAAGAGGTAAGCATCTAGGGCTTTATCAAAACCCCTGATTTGCCCAAGCAGTGCAAGGTCTGGATCAATTGTCGGGTCTACCGCTCCATCCAAGACAAACAAACCGACGTTTTCCGGATACAGCACGGCATAAGTCGCGCCAAGTTCAGTTCCGTAGCTAAAGCCAAGAAAATCCAAGAGTTCGCTGTCAGTAATAACCCGAAGGAATTCCATGTCGTTGGCAGTTTGCTGAGTATTGAAATAACCGGTGCTGATCTCTCCTTGGCAGGATTCACCAAACTTTTTTGCAAGGTTTGCTGAGTAGGCGATGTCTTCATCGGTGCCAAATCTATAAGGAGATCCGCCATACAATAACTGGTCCTTGAGCCCCAAGTTGCTGCATGTCACTGGAGAGCTATTGCCCACACCTCGGGGGTCAAAAGCAATCACCTGGAAGTTCTTTCTAAGGTATTCACTTCCTAAAGATTCATATGAGCCCAGCATCCACTCAATCGCAGAGGAGCCTGGCCCACCGGGGTTCGCAAGCATGGGTCTGAGACCAGCAGTCCCCTCGGCTCGCATGAGGGCAATTGAAAGCAACTCGCCTTCAGGATTCTCCCAGTCAATTGGCACGGCAACCTCTGTGCACTCAAAGCCTTGATAGCAACTCTCCCAAGCCAATACTTGGTCAAAAAGAGGCACCGAACCGCTTGCGACATTTTCAACTGGGTCATTTTCAACCACTTCGGTGCAGCCGGTAAGGGCAAGTGCGGCAACGAGCAATAAAGCTCTAAGCCGCAACATCTTGTCTCAAAATCATTGTGGTGCAGAGAGATTCAAGAACCAGCAGGTCTCTCGCGTTGGATGCTAAACGCTTTCTTGACAGGGCAATTGCATCCAACACAGCAATGCTCGCGGTGGCAGATGTGCCAAGCTGGCGCAATTGAAGTTCTTGAGCCATTTCCTCATTAATTAGCGGGCTATTGGCTTCCAGCTGCAAGGACAAAACGTCACGATAAAAGCTCTCGGCATCGGTGAAGATTCGATCGATCCCATCACGCAGTGCTCTGGTGTTCCGTCGCTTTTGGTTTTCTTCTAAATCCTTGAATGCAGAGCGCAAGTTTGGTGGAATTCTTTCATCCACAGCTAAACCGTAGGCAAGCATGAGGCGCTCTTTTTCACTCTTATCTCTCTCAAGAGCTAAAGCCTCAGCATCACGCTTGGCGACACCGAGTAGTTTTTCAGCTGCGAGCATCGCCTTGCTCAGATTAGTAATCCCAGCAATTTCTCTAAGGGTTTCTGCCCTCCTAGACCTAGCATCCTGAGAGATAGCGAGTCTTCTTGCCATTCCAACGTGGTTCTGGGCCTGCCTGGCACTTTTTAGAGCGAGCTCACGGTCAACCTTGTCCCGCTGGACCAGCAACTCAGCCACTTCATCAACACTTGGCAGGCGCAGCAGCAGGTTCCTGGTTCTGGAGCGAATGGTGGGAAGCAGGTCAGAGACACTCGGTGCACAAAGAATCCAGATGGTCTTGTCTTGGGGCTCTTCTAGCGCTTTAAGTAAAACGTTCGAGGTGCGCTCAGCCATGCGATCACTGTCTTCGATAATCACAATCCGGTATTCACCGATTGTGCTGTTCATCGCTGACTTTTGAACCAGGTCACGCACCTCATCGATGCTTATGACCACTCGCTCAGTTGCCAAAGTTAAGACATCCGGGTGTGCTCCTGCCATCACCAGTGAGCACTGCTGGCAGCTGCCACAACCGTTTGAATCACATTGCAGAGCTGCGGAAAATGATCTTGCAAGTAGCGACCTGCCAGATCCTGCCGGACCGGTAAACAGCCAGGCATGGTGAACGCCAGTGGCTTTTGCTAAAGCAGCTCGTTGCAGCTGTTCTATGGCCTCTGGCTGCCCAAGCAGTTCATCAAAAACAGCGGAGGCCATTTATTTCAACCCAAAAGCTTTTACTCGGGCAATCACCGCTTCGTGTATTTGATCAACACTTAAGGAGGCGTCTATGACCTCGAAGCGGGGCTCTGTGGACAGCTCCAAATACTGCTGCCTAGCACGAGCAAAGAAATCAACTTTCTCGCTCTCTAATCGATCTGGCTCAGTGCCCGTGTCATCGCGACGTGCCAGTGCCTGTTCGGCTGGAAGGTCAAGCAGGAAGGTTAGGTCTGGCTCAAGCCCAGCCACCGCCCACAGTGAAATCTCTTGCACTTCAGTAACTGATAGCTCTCTGGCTGCTCCCTGGTAAGCCACCGAGGAATCGTAGTAGCGGTCAGACAGCACCACAACACCCTTGTCTAGAGCGGGCAAAATCTTTGTGGCAACGTGGTGAGCACGGTCGGCTGCATATAGAAGGGCCTCGGCTCTGGGAGCGACATCACCTTTTCTGTGCAACAGCAGGTGGCGTATTTCTTGACCCAGCTCCGTGCCACCTGGTTCCATTGTGCGAAGAACTTGGTGGCCGTTATCCACAAGCCAAACCTCTAGAAGGTCCAACTGAGTGGATTTACCAACTCCGTCGATTCCCTCAAAGGTTATAAACATCTTCTACCGCTTTTTTCTGGTCGTCTTTTTCTGGGTCTTCGGGGCCTCACCGGGCTCCACCCCTAGTTTCTCACGTCGAATCGCCAAGAGCTCGTAAGCGCGATCATTGCTTATTTCATCTAGCGGCTCGTCTTTGGGAACCGTCGCATTCACGACACCGTCTGAAACATAGGTTCCAAACTGCCCCGTCTTAGCAACAACGTTTAGTTTCGAGGCTGGATCTTCGCCAAATTCACGAAGTGGGGTTGCCGCAGTTCGGCGGCCACCGTACTTCGGTTGCTTATATATCTCCAGGGCACTTTCAAGGTCTAGCTCAAAAATTTGTTCTTCGGTTTCAAGAGAACGAGAGTCAGTTCCACGCTTCAGATAGGGACCGAATTTTCCGTTTTGAGCTGTGATTTCGGTTTCGTTTTCAGGATCTATACCAATGACTCGAGGCAATGACAACAGCTTCAATGCATCTTCGTAGCTCACCGTGTCCACGGCCATGGTCTTGAAAAGTGAGGCGGTTTTTGGCTTCGGGTTACTCTCATCAACCAGCGTTATGTAGGGGCCGTAGCGACCGTCCTTCACAATGATATCGAGGCCTGTCTCGGGCTCCTGACCCAGAACGCGATCGCTGGCAGGAGGCGCGTTGACCAGCTCGATTGCCTTTTCGTGGGTCAATTCGTCCGGGCTTAGGTCAACCGGGATGTTTACAATCCTTCGCTCATCGTTTTCCATGATCTCTAGGTAAGGACCATACTTACCGGTTCTGAGATTGATGCCCTCTGAAATTTCGAAGGTGTTAATCGCCCTTGGATCACTTTCTCCAAGACTTTCGACCGTTGACTGAAGTCCCTTATCGCCGAAGTAGAAGCTCTTT
>DGPE01000024.1:0-2886 GCA_002390305.1 Micrococcales bacterium UBA4448
GCTACCACTGCGCCACATCCGCACTCTCTTTTTCAAGAGCCCCTAGATTATTGCACAAAACTGGTTCGCGTGAACGCAGAAAGGCGGGAGATTTCTCTCCCGCCTTAGCTGTTTGCCGATTTTGTTTGCTATTTGACCGGTGCATCCTGACCGAAGCTATAGGCAGCTTCACCGTGCACAACGGAGTCGACTCCAGCGATCTCATCCTCGCTCTTCACTCGGAAGCCAATCGTCTTTTCGATTGCGAAACCAATGATGAGTGCGAGAAAGAAGCTGTAAGCCAGGACACCGAAGGCCGCTATGGCCTGAACAACAAGCTGCCCGATGTTGCCGCCGGTGAACAGACCAGTGTCGGTTGCAAAGAACCCAAGGAATAGTGTTCCAAGAAGTCCGGATACCAGGTGGATTCCAACAACGTCAAGTGAATCGTCATAGCCGAACTTGAACTTCAAGTCGACCGCTAGGGCGGAGAGAATTCCTGCAAGAACTCCCAAGACCAAAGCGAACACTGGCGTGACGTTTGCACAAGCCGGCGTAATTGCTACCAGACCCGAAACAGCTCCAGAGGCTGCGCCAATAGATGTCGCCTTGCCTTCTTTTAGCTTCTCGATAATCAACCAACCCAAGATTGCCGCTGCAGTGGCTCCGAGAGTGTTTACAGTGATCAAACCTGCGTTTGCCATGCCATTCAAGAACTCGGCACCAACGTTAAATCCGAACCAGCCAAACCAGAGGAGACCTGCTCCCAAAAGAACCAGTGGTACGTTGTGCGGCTGCATGATGCCCTTCGCAAAACCAAATCTCTTGCCAAGCACAATAGCTAGGGCGAGCGCTGCTGCTCCAGCGTTGATGTGAACAGCAGTACCACCCGCGTAGTCGATGACTGCAGGCATGTCCAACCAGGTGCCAAGCTCCATAATCCAGCCACCACCCCAGACCCAAGCCGCAACTGGGAAGTAACCAAAGGTCGCGAATACTCCAGCAAAAATGAGCCACGACCCGAATTTGGCCCGGTCCGCAATGGCACCAGAGATTAGAGCAATGGTGATAATCGCGAATGTCGCGCCAAATGCAGCACCGATTAGACCGTCGTTATCCAGACCTTCGAGTCCGAAAGTTGCAAACGGGCTTCCCGCGAAGTCAGTCGGATTTTCTACCGCTGACATGCTGTAGCCATAGAGCACCCAGAGCACACCCACAAGTGCAATGGAGCCAAAGCTCATCATCATCATGCTTACTACGCTCTTGGCCTTTACTAGCCCACCGTAAAAGAATGCAAGCCCCGGGGTCATTAGCAAGACCAAGGCCGTTGCTGTCACCGCCCAGCTAAGTGATCCTGTATCTAACATATCTCTACCTCTTCCGAAATTGGGTATGCGCTAATTCGCATTCCGAAAGCTTCTCGAATTAAAGTTTCAATGAATGACGCAGTTTGTTTCCAGCAGGTAACAATTTTCAAACCGCTTAGAATTAGGGGAGAAATTTCGGTGAGACAGATTCTTGCCGTATGACCGAATTGGAGCCGCATGAAAAGCGACCGTTCTGCCGCGCTGCTGCTTATGGGGGCGGCAATACTTGGATTAGTTATTGCAAATAGCCCCTTTGGCCCGTCGTTTTTGGATTTCAAGCACTCGTACATTGGACCTGAGTCACTTGGGCTGAGCCTCAGCATTGAACACTGGGCGAGTGATTTGCTGCTTGCTACGTTCTTTCTGGTTGCAGGTCTGGAGCTGAAGTACGAACTGCGCTCGGGAATACTCTCAAAACCAGGTACTGCTCTTGTTCCAGTTCTTGGTGGAATTGGTGGAGTTGCAGTACCAGCTCTAATTTATGTTTGGATCAACTGGGGTACTGAATACCTAAATGGCTGGCCGATCCCGACGGCGACGGACATAGCCTTTGCCCTTGGTGTCCTAGCCATCTTCGGTCGAGGACTCCCAAAGTCAGCCAGGGTATTTTTGTTGGCTCTGGCGATATTTGATGACCTAGTCGCCATTCTGATAATCGCAATCTTCTTCACTAACGATTTACAGGCTCAGTGGCTTGTTGCAGCGGCGGCAATCGCAGCACTTCACATTGTGGCCGAGCGCATGCGCAAAATCCCAATCAACTACGTCCGGCTAGTGACCTTTTTACTGCTGTGGTACACGGTCTACCAATCCGGAGTGCACGCAACAGTTGCGGGCGTAATACTAGGTGTAATAATCCCGGCTAAGAAAACGCACTCGATTGTTGCGAAAATTCAACCCTGGACAAACACGGTCGCACTTCCAGTTTTCGCGTTTTTTGCGGTCGCAATTGCACTGCCGACATTCGACGGTGCCTTCTCAAGTGTGTTCGTTGGTATCTCCATAGCCCTTCCAGTTGGCAAAATTGTGGGTATTACTCTCCTGGCGATCCTTGCAAATAAGCTGGCCTCTAAACAGGACAAGCTTGAACTCGAGGCCCTTGATTTTATGGCGATAGGTGCACTGGCCGGTGTTGGCTTCACGGTTTCACTACTGATGACAAACCTTGCCTTTGTTGACACGCAATACATCGTTGCCGAGGGCACACTCGCGGTAATTTTGGGCTCACTGGTGTCAATGGCAATCGGTGCTTGGCTGGCGCAGACCCGCGGTCGTTACTACATGAAAAAACACCGCCAAGAAAAGGCGGACGAAAAGGCTAAGTCAGACTCGTAAGTGCTCCGATACGAGAAATCGTCCTTAGATACTTCTTTCGGTAGGCCCCTGCGATCATTGCGTCCGTAAAGACCCCTGTCAGTGGCACAGCACCCGATGATTTCAGGGGAACTTGAAACTCGTAGAGTCGATCAATCAGTGCAACCAGCCGCAGAGCGTCCACCTGGTCGTCCAATAGGCGCACTCCCCTAATCCCCAGCGC
>DGPE01000024.1:2947-10012 GCA_002390305.1 Micrococcales bacterium UBA4448
TTTAGAACATCTTCAAAGTCATCACTAAACGCGCCATCTGTTTCATTCAGCCACTCGGAAAGTAGCTCGACTGTGAGGTTGGGCGACTCACCACTGATGTTCCTGTGGCGGTAATCTTCGCCATCGACAGAAAGAATTTTGAACCTAGATCCAAGGCCTTGAATCTCACGCTTAAAGTCACTGGCTGCGAAACGGCCACTGCCCAGAGCATTAGGAGGGGTATTGCTCGTGGCAGCAAACTTCACATCCCGAAGCTCTAGCTCCTTCAATAATCTGGACATGATCATGGTGTCACCGGGGTCATCGAGCTCAAACTCGTCAATGCAAACCAGACCATACTTTGATAACTCTTCAACGCTTTGCTTGAACCCCAAGTAACCAACCAGGCTGGTGTATTCCAGAAAGCTTCCGTAGACCTTTTTACCTGGAAACGCGTGCCAAATGGAAGCAAGCAAATGAGTCTTTCCAACTCCAAAGCCTCCATCCAAATAAATGCCGGGAGCAACCTCAGCCTTTTTAAATAGTTTTGCTTTAGAGCCTCTAGCAAACGACTGTGCGGCGGTGAGCGCCTCTGCCTGGCTGCGGAATTCATCATCCGGTTTGTAGTTTTCGAAGCGGGCCGCTAGAAACTCTGGTGGCGGAACCAGCTGTCCAATAAGCTCTAACTTGGAAACCTCGGGAAAACGCTCTATCAAGGAATTGGCTTTAGCCATTTTTTGTTCTTCCGAATAAGCCCAGCATCATCAACATAATCTTAGGTAAAGAATCGGAGTCCAATGGACCAGCAAGGCAAAATCGCACAGTACAGCAACCCTGATGTTCTGGTCACTACAGAATGGCTTAGAGCTAACCTGTCGAAAGTCAAAGTAGTTGAGTCCAACGAGGACATCCTGTTATATGACACCGGGCACATCAAGGGGGCCGTCAAGCTTGACTGGCACACAGAGCTGAACCACCCACTACGACGCGACTACCTTGAAGGTGAAGCGTTTGCTGATCTCATGAGCCTAAAAGGTATTGGGCGCGATGACACCGTTGTGCTTTACGGCGACAGGTCAAACTGGTGGGCAACATACGCATTTTGGGTATTCAAACTGTTTGGACACGAAAATGTTTTGCTGCTCGATGGCGGCAGAGCAAAGTGGATTTCCGAAGGGGGCGAACTGACAACTGACAAACCCGCAGTGGCCGACACTTCTTATCCAGTAGTGACACGCAATGACACAGAGATTCGAGCATTTCGAGACGAAGTGCAGCTGCACATCGGAAAGCCGCTGGTTGACGTTAGATCGCCAGAGGAGTACTCAGGTGAAAGGCTCCACATGCCGGACTTTCCAAACGAGGGTGCCACCAGGGGTGGACATATTCCAACTGCGGCCTCAATCCCATGGTCAAAGGCGGTTCAGGCAGATGAAACCTTCAGGCCGCTAGACGAACTCGAGGAACTCTACTTCTCGAACACTGGATTTGATAGAGATTCGGACTTCATCGCTTACTGCCGAATTGGTGAGCGGTCATCACACTCTTGGTTTGTTCTGAAGTATCTACTTGGAGTTGAAAATGTACGCAACTACGATGGCAGCTGGACCGAGTGGGGCAACCTAGTGGGCGCTCCCGTTGCCACCGGAACCAGCCCAGGATCACTGGATTGACTAGCGCATCCAAGGAAATAATTGAGGAATTCGGGTTTCTCGAAGGAAACTTGAAGCTTGAACTTCTTCTTGAATTCAGTGAATCACTCCCCGAACTAGATGATCGATTTGGAGAGCATCCCGAACTACTGGAGAGAGTAGAGGAATGTCAGTCACCGGTTTTCATTGCAGTTGAAGGCAATGCTGACAAGGTATTGCTGCATTTTTCAGCACCACGCGAGGCGCCGACCACGCGCGGGTTTGCCAGCATTCTAAACAGTGCACTCAACATGCATAGTGCGAAGGAAATACTTGGCATATCTGATGATTTTCCGACCATGCTTGGACTTGATGCTCTAATCTCACCGCTACGCGTGCGAGGAATGCGAGGCATGCTTGCAAGGATTAAGCGCAAGACAGCTGAACTCCTAGAATCCAATTGATCGACCTAGGCCAGCTTTATGGTCCCCTGGAAATCACCGCGTCCTTGGTGGTAGATGCTGAGGGGCATCACGTTGGCTCGGACGGCACCTCCAAGTCTCTTGGAGGCGAGGTAGATCTAAAACTGCTGAAGAGCTTCAGAGCCAATGCCGGTGCTGTTTTAACCACCGGCACAACTGCCAGAGCTGAGGACTACAAACTTCCATCATCAGCCAGTCTCTACATTCTTTCTAGAGGGGCCAAAGAGCAACTCCCGCTACAACTTAGAGGCGAAAGCGTGACCCTAATCGGCAACGACGGCAGCATGTCTTTGGCAGAAGTTTTCGCAAGTCTTTCTGATCGCGGAGTCAGTCGTATCCATGTGGAATTTGGTCCCAGCACACTTCTCAAACTAATTGACACTGAAATTTCGGCTCGCATTTTCGTGTCGAGTGAGAGCGCTAACGGTGCCGCGAAATTTTGCAGCTTTAACAATTTGCAAACAGTGGAGACGAAAACCATCGATTACCTTTACGTAACTGAGCTTGCTGGGCGAGCCTGAGAGAAAGTCGTGCTTGGACTAGATAGCTTTTGGTTGTGAAGCTTGACCTTAACGGTATCTCAGATTCCTTCGCCAGCATGCTGGCTGATTTGGCAACCGTGGTTATCCGCAACGAGATTACGGTCACTCAAATCCCATCACCCAAGGGAATTGCTCCCGAAGCCATTGCAATTTCAGCGGAAATTAATCACGAGACCGCATCCGATCACGGAATATCTAGGCTTGTTTTCTGTCGCGATACCAGCATGCCAGAGGGCTGGCACTCCGAGTTTCGCGTTATCGGTTATGCGAAGTCCCCAGTAGAGCTTGAGATGGCCAAGGATGATTACAGCGCCGCCCTCCCTTGGGAATGGCTCAAGGACACGCTGCAGTCGCAGGGGGCGAAATTTGGACACGCCGCTGGAACCACTACGACGGTTATTTCAACCGGGCACGGAGAGTTGATTTCTCAACCGCAACACGCTGAATTGGAGATCAGGGCCAGCTGGGCACCGTTATCTCTTGACTTGGCTGCACACCTTCAAGGCTGGTTGGAACTACTTGCTCTAATCTCCGGACTTCCACCTAAAGACAACGAAGTAAAGAGAATTAGTTGAAACTTGACACTCCCCGCTCAACAGTGCTTTATGTAGACACAACTGAGACTTTCGAAACAGCGATTTCGGCGCTGCTCAACAATGACGACACATTGGCAATCGACACCGAGCGTGCAAGTGGTTTTCGCTATTCGCAGCGTGCTTTCCTGCTACAAATTGGACTCAGTACTAAAGAAATTTTCTTGCTTGACCCACCAGCCCTCGACGAGACTGTCCCGGATTGGAAAGAATCGGTGGCCGCCGAGATAAATGACAAAACTTGGTTGCTCCACGCCGCAACACAGGACATTCCTTGCCTAAACGAGCTTGGTCTGTCTTCGCCCTCCATTATTGACACTGAACTTGCTGCAAGAATCGCCGGCTTTTCTCGTGTTGGCCTTGGCTCGATGGTCGAGGAACTACTTGAATTGGAGCTGGCCAAAGAGCATTCTGCCTCCGATTGGTCGCTGCGACCACTGAGCGACAGCCTGCTGTCCTACGCTGCCCTGGATGTCGACGTGCTGCACGATCTCTGGAGTGCAATCAAGCTCAGCATTGAGGAGCAGAAAAAGTCATCCTGGGTTGAACAAGAATTTGCGGCACTTCAGCTTTTCAGACCAAAGCCAGTGCCAGAGGAACCTTGGCGAAATCTCCCAGGCCTTAGCAGGATAAAAGACGAAGCGAAGATTAAGGCTGCCGCTGCTCTCTGGCTCGCAAGGGATCAAATAGCCCGCGAAAATGATTTGGCACCTGGCCGCCTCATTCCAGATCGTTCGATTATGGCCGCGGTGGAGAAACTCCCCCGTTCAAAAAACGAACTAGCTCAAAACAAACTTTTTCAAGGCAGGGCCTCCAGAAACAAGCTTGGGGTTTGGTGGCATGCGATAAGTAATTCTCAAAACTTGGTTATAAAAGCTGTCGAGGCCAACCCGGACGCCATTCCAAACCACAAAAGCTGGCAAAAGCGTTTCCCCGAGGCCTACATAAGACTCAGCCAAACCCGACCGCTGATGCTTGAACTGGCCGAGGAACTAAGTATTCC
Organism: Micrococcales bacterium UBA4448; assembly: GCA_002390305.1. Taxonomy (GTDB): domain Bacteria; phylum Actinomycetota; class Actinomycetes; order Actinomycetales; family Microbacteriaceae; genus Aquiluna. The sequence goes on from DGPE01000024.1 coordinate 7,178, forward strand.
AGTAGAGAACTTACTCACTCCTGAATATCTACGAAGAGTGTGCTTCGCACCTCAGGCAGATGTTTCCTTGCAGTTATTGAACCTGGGCGCCAGACAGTGGCAAATAGAGTTAGCTGTCCCAGTTATAGAAGCGGGTCTTGCATTAGCTCAGTTGCAGGTAGATCTTCTCCCAAAGACTTAGCGTGCGGGAGCTTTGCTCCCAAAACTTGAGCGACTATATCTCTGGCTATGTCCTTGGCCGTTAGACCTAAACGCTGAAGTATTTCCTGTCGCTCAGCATGCTCTAGGAACTCCGCTGGCACGCCAACCTCGCTCAACGCTGTGTCAACGTCGTTGGATCTGAGCTCTTGACGGACCCTTGATCCAAAACCACCAGTCTTCAGACCGTCTTCGATGGTCACGACCAATCTGTGCTCCCCAGCCATCTCAACTAAGTCCCTGTTGATGGGAAGAATCCACCTAGGGTCTATTACCGTTGCCCCTATCCCCTGGCTTGCCAGTAATTCCGCCACCTGAACGGCTGTCTCGGCGAAGCTACCAACCCCAACGATCAGCACATCCTTGCTCGATGACGCAACAAGCACATCTAGACCGTTTGCAGTTCTCCTAACCACCTCGAGTGGCTTAGCCACTGCGCCCTTTGGAAACCTCAGGACTGTTGGTGCGTCTGATATCGCAACCGCTTCTCCGAGCAGGTCAATAAGAGATTGTTTATCCCTGGGTGCTGCGATGTGAATGCCTGGAACCATCTGCAGCAGCGGTATGTCCCACACCCCGTGATGACTGGCGCCGTCTGGACCCGTCACGCCAGATCGGTCCAGGACGAAAGTCACACCGGCTTTATGAAGCGCTACGTCCATCAAGACCTGGTCAAACGCTCGGTTAATAAAGGTTGAGTAGATGGCAACGACTGGATGCAAGCCTCCGAAGGCCATACCTGCAGCGGCTGCCACGCCGTGCTGTTCCGCGATCCCAACATCGAAAACACGATCCGGAAATTCCTCGGCAAATTTGTCAAGACCTACTGGAATCTTCATCGCGCCGGTGATGCCGATTATGTTCTCTTCTTCTCTAGCTAAGCGGAGTATTTCATCCGCGAAAACGTCAGTCCAGCTTTCAGCACCGCTGGATCCAACCGGCATTCCGGTCTCCGGGTTAATCTTCCCTACCGCATGGAATTGATCTGCCTGATCCTGAACTGCAGGGTCATACCCCTTACCCTTCTGGGTCATCGCATGGACGACAGCCGGTCCCGGAAAAGCCTTAGCCCTTTCGAGCGCTTTTTCTAAAGCGGGGATGTCATGGCCGTCAACCGGGCCAAAGTATTTAATGTCTAAGTTCGGAAAAATACCTCCAAAATTTCCCGGACCCAGCACTGAGTGAATACTTGAGTGAACAGAGTCGAACAACAGTCGTCCAGCACTACCGAATTTATAGAAGATTTTTCTTGAGAGCGAATACCCCGCCCTATATACAGAGTTAGACCGAATTGCATCTAGTCTGTGTGCCAAGCCACCCATCGTAGGGGCGTAACTTCTGCCGTTATCGTTGACAATAATGACAAGATTTCGATCATTGTCATCGGTGATGTTATTCAAAGCTTCCCATGACATGCCGCCCGTGAGAGCACCGTCACCTATCACGGCCACTGCGAATCTTGAATCTTGACCGGTGGCTTTATAGGCCCTCGAGATGCCATCCGCCCAACTTAGAGAGGATGAGGCATGGGAGGACTCCACAATGTCATGAACGCTCTCGGATCGCTGCGGGTATCCGGCAATCCCGTCTTTTTGTCGAAGCGTGGAAAGATCCCTTCGTCCGGTCAGCATTTTATGAACATAGCTCTGGTGGCCAGTGTCAAAGACGATAGAGTCACTTGGCGAATTGAACACTCTGTGCATGGCAATAGTTATCTCCACAACACCGAGGTTTGGCCCCAAGTGGCCACCGGTCTTAGAAACAGAGTGAATTAGTGACGCTCTTATTTCCTCGGCAAGCGAAGAAAGCTCGAGCTCAGAAAGACCCCTAAGGTCCTCGGGCCCGTCGATGCCGTCAAGAATGCTCATCTAAAATCCAACCATCTGTTCCAGCTGTTATTCCTAGGAGACCAGGGAGCGCAAAACGTATTGCAGAATTCCGCCATTTCGATAATAATCTGCCTCGCCCGGTGTGTCGATTCTCACGACGGCGTCGAACTCAATCGTCGGTTTACCTGCTGGTGAATGAGCGGTCGCTTTGGCTACAACGTGCACAGTTTTTGGAGTGTTCCCATCGTTCAAGGCCTCTATGCCGGTGAAATCGAACTCTTCTGTGCCGTCTAAGCCCAGGCTTGATGCATTCTCCCCTACCGGGTATTGCAAAGGTAAGACCCCCATGCCGATCAGGTTGCTTCGGTGAATTCTTTCGAAACTCTCAGCAATTACAACCTTTATACCAAGCAGGCTTGTTCCTTTTGCTGCCCAGTCCCTTGAAGAACCAGATCCATATTCTTTGCCGGCCAACGCGACCAGTGGCACACCTGCTTCACCATAATTCTGAGCCGCATCAAAAATGAAACTCTGCTCACCAGCTGCGGTCGTGAAATCACGGGTATAGCTGCCCTCAACATCGTCAAGGAGTTGATTACGCAACCTGATGTTTGCGAAGGTGCCCCGAATCATGATTTCGTGGTTTCCTCTGCGAGAGCCGTATGAATTGAAATCCACCCGACTAACACCTTTGTCCACCAGGTAGATTCCCGCTGGAGAATCGGCCTTTATTGCTCCAGCAGGGGAAATGTGATCGGTTGTCACAGAGTCCCCCAATAGCACAAGCACTCTTGCCGCTGTGACATCC
>DGPE01000001.1 GCA_002390305.1 Micrococcales bacterium UBA4448
AGCCTTAGGTTCTGCCTTTGCGGCGACCTTGGGTTCCGAGACAACAGCTTCAGCTTCAACTGCAGCAGGGGTTTCCTTGGAAACTGCTGCTGGCTTGGACTCAGATTCGGTCTGGCCCTGCTCTAGAAGCTCGCGCTCCCATTCGGCAAGGGGCTCAGCCTGCTCTTCGTCCTTCGAGTGACGAGCAATCATTCCATCGGCAGCAGCGTCAGCAATAACCTTGGTCAGAATTTCAATCGAGCGAATAGCGTCGTCGTTTCCAGGAATACCGATGGTGACCTCTTCCGGGTCACAGTTGGTGTCAAGAATTGCGATGACTGGAATACCGAGCTTCTTGGCCTCGGTGATCGCTAGGTGCTCCTTGTTGGTGTCGACAACCCAAATTGCCTGAGGAATCTTGGCCATGTTGCGAATTCCACCGAGGGACTTCTCAAGCTTGTCGCGCTCGCGACGGAAAATTAGCAATTCTTTTTTGGTGAAGCTGGACTTGCTGGCGTCCTCAAAGTCCATTGTGTCCAGCTCCTTGAGTCGCTGGATGCGCTTGTTCACAGTGTTGAAGTTGGTCAGAAGACCACCCAACCAACGCTGGTTAATGTATGGCTGACCGACGCGAAGTGCCTCTGTTGAGACCACTTCCTGGGCCTGCTTCTTGGTTCCTACGAACATCACTGAACCGCCATTGGCGACCAAGTCACGAACAAAGTTGTAGGCTGCGTCAATTTGAGTTACAGACTGCTGCAGGTCAATGATGTAGATGCCTGAACGGTCTGTGAGGATGTAGCGCTTCATCTTCGGGTTCCATCTTCTGGTCTGGTGACCGAAGTGAACTCCTGCGTCCAATAGTTGACGCATTGTAATCGTGGCCAATTGGCCCTCCTTTTGGACGCTAAAAGCGTCCACTCAGTTTTTATGACCAGGCCGGATGGCTTGGTCCCTGGCATTCCAGCTGACAGCACCTATTTCTAGGACCGAGTTATCAGCTTTGGTGGAACACGCGAATTCTCAATGGACTAAAGCCCAAAGAGTGTTCCTAGCATACCAAGGAAACCGGGAGTTTTGCTAGGTCTTTTGATTGCCTTGAGGGTGAAGCCCTAATGACTGCAAACGTATTAACTATGTTCAAACTCATTGCAATTGCGATAGCCGTTTTCAGCTTTACTCAGCAGCTTTTTGAGCCCCCTGATATCTGGGCTACCCCGGTTCCATATTTTGAGGTGCAGCGAGAATTTCAGGCGCCCATAACACTTAGAGGCCAAGGCCACCGAGGAGTTGACTTCTTGGTCGAGAAACAGGGCCCTGTTCAGTCTCCAACAGCAGGAACCATGCACTTCGCAGGCAAGGTGGTGGATGAGAACTACCTGACTATCAAAACAACAGCTGGCCTCTTGGTTTCCTTTGCTGGAACTTGCTCAGCGTTAGCAGAGGGGGCCTATGTTTCGAAAGGGCAGGTAATCGGGTTTGAATGCTCTTCTGAGGTTGGCAGTGAGGCTCATTGCCCCTCTTGCTCTCACATGTCAGTCCGATCAGACCATGGATACCTAAACCCCGAACTATTTCTTGGTTTGGTTCATCCAAGCGTCATAAAAAGCTAGGCCCTTGGGTGAGCTTGCTCAAATGATGCCCTCAGCCGTTCGATTGAAACATGGGTGTAAATCTGAGTTGTTGCAAGCGATGCATGGCCAAGTATTTCCTGAACGGCTCTCAGGTCAGCTCCATGATCCAGTAAATGGGTGGCAGCGGAATGTCTGAGAGTGTGGGGACCGGCGGAGCCAGTGTTGGTTTGAGCTAGCTGCTTGGCAACAGCGTCATAGAGCTGACGAACTCCAACTCGCCCGCCCCTGGAACTTAGCAGCAATGAATTGGGGGACGATTCCACCTCAAATTTTGGCCTGCCATGTTTGAGCCAGGCGTCAAGTGCCGATTTAGCATTTGCTCCGTAGGGAAGCATGCGCTGCTTATCACCTTTGCCGGTCACCCGAATTAGGGTTCTGGTGTGATCAATGTCTTGAAGATCGATTCCGGCGAGTTCACTGACGCGCATGCCGGTTGCGTACAGCAACTCCATGACGCAAAGCGTCATTATGCCAACAGGGCTATCTTCTGTGGCGCTTGCCTTAAGGCGTTCAAAAACTTCCGCAAGCGCATTTTCAGTTGCCACCTTGGGAAGTGGTCGGTCCAATTTTGGTGATCTTAAGCGAATACCTGGGTCGCTTTCGAGGTCTTTATGTTCAAACAACCATGCGGTGAAGCCCTTGATCGATGACGTCTTTCTTGCAAGTGTCGCCTTTGAAGCCCCGGCCTCCAAAACTCTATAGAGCCAACTCCTAATCGATTCCAAATCGATGACCTGCTTCGTGTCACCCAAAAAGCCAATCAAATCGGCAATATCCGAGGCGTAGGCCTTAAGTGTGTTCTCCGCTACCCCACGCGCAGCCAGCTGAGAGAGGAACCGTTGAGATTGCGCTTGTAATTCTGACACCATTCCAGAATAAAGGGCTGGGGGCCTTTTAGCGTCAGGTAAACAGTGTTGTGCTACAGAACTAGGCCACCATGGCGAAAAAACTTATGTCAGCAACTAATTTTGAGCTGGCCATAATGAGCTTCGGCGCTCAAGTCTTGGCGGCATAAGGCAACGACAGTCAAATCATCGACCTATTTCCGCTTCCCTACCCTTCCCTCTGTGCTTCTGCACGTCAATTCGGTTCAACCCCGACTCTTGAGCGATCTCATCAGTTGAAACCGCTCCATTTCGCATCGCATCTTGAATTCGCTTACTCACCCAATCGGGTTCTAGTTCAAGATAACCATCAAGTGGGAACTGCTTGGCTAAACCACTTTGGATCATAGAGTTGCAGCCTCTACTCATCTGATTTTCCCACCGGCCGGCAATTGCATACACCTCGCGATTTAGACGCTTGGCGTGATTTGCAGTGTTCTTGGAACCGGACCGCAGAGCAGCCTCAACGACGATGAGCTCTGAGCACAGCGCAGCAATCAAACGATTGCGCTGTAAGAATCTGAATCTCGAGGGTTGAACACCGGGAGCCATTTCACTTATTAGAGCGCCATTGGATCTCACAATGCGATGAAACAGGTTCCAGTTTTCAACGGGATACGCCTTGTCAATACCTCCTGCCATAACTGCGACAGTGGGTAGCCCATTTTTTAATGCTTGCTCATGAGCGACTGCGTCAATGCCAATGGCCCCTCCCGACACAAGTGGCATGGCCAACAAATCAACCAACCTTTGGCAATTTCTGATTCCCTGCTTGGAAGGCTTTCTGGTTCCGACTACCGCTACTTGGGTCTTCTCAAGTTGCTGTTCGTTTCCGGCAACCCAGAGCAGCAGCGGAGCATGAAAACCGAGATCTTCAAATTTTTGCCTGGTTATTGGCAATTGCTGAACGTTCACTGGCTTGCAATTCCACCTAATGCCTCGCTCAACGAGCTGATGAGGATTTATTGACGGAAGCCTGAGTGAAATGCGTTCGATGGCCGGCTTTAGCCCTCCCAGGTATTCGGGGTGGTATTTCCCGACAAGTTGGTACCAAGACTTGAAGTCTTTAGACCTTGCATGCTCGAGTGCGTCCGATCCAAAAGCTAGCCACAACAGGTTGGCCAATGCATCCCCTGGCTCAGCAAGGGCTGTCCAGGTGATTAGAGCCAGGTCATTCTCAGATAATTGCATTTTCGATACCTCCAAGAAGAAGGTTTCAAATTATTTACGGCACACAAGAGCTAAAACGACATCTGTGCAGAACTAGGGCTTATCCCCGACTGCTAATTCTTCTGGCAGCGCGAATTCCTGGCTGCCAATCTCTTCAACGTTGACATCTTTGAAAGTCATAACCTTGACTTGCTTTACGAACCTGTCTGTGCGGTAGATGTCCCACACCCAGACATCGGTCATTGCCAGCTCAAAGTAAAAATCTGTTGCCGTGTCTACTCGTTTTAGCTCGACGTCATTGGCCAGATAAAAACGCCGTTCGGTTTCAATCACGTACCGAAACATTTTCACAACATCGCGATACTCGCGATACAGGGCCAACTCTGCCTGGGTGTCGAAGTCTTCGAATTCACTCTCATCCATGATGCCTAAATCCTAACCCTCAAAACAGTGCTTGATCAGAGGATAGAATTTTTGTGAGCCAACTTTTCCTGTGGTGCTCGCTGGGCCCCAGCCTCTGAAGTGCGGAAATGTGAGATGCAGAGGAGTAACCCTTATTACCCTCCCAGCCATAATCGGGGTAATGCTGGCTGAGGTTTACCATCAGTTGATCCCTTGCTACTTTGGCAGTGATTGCCCCTGCCGACACAGATCCGCAGTCGCGATCTGCTTTTACTCGAACAACCACATCCGCACCGCAATCGCCAAGCCAGTTATGGCTCCCATCCAACAAGATTACGGCTCCCGCGAGTTCAAGAGATTTAAGTGCTTCAAGCCCTGCAAGCTGCAGCGCTCTATTTATTCCAGAAGATTCAATAACCTCAACTGAGGAGTATCCGACAACCCCTTGGCCCCAAGCAGCAACTTCAAGCGCCAGCGCTGCACGCTTTTTTTCAGGCACCAGCTTTGAGTCCCGCAAAGAAGTAGGCATACCATCAAGAAGTGCCGGCATCAAGGAAAATGCGCCGACTGCTACCGGCCCAGCAAGTGCACCGCGTCCAACCTCGTCAACGCCGATGACGGACCGGTAGGTCTCTAGTAGCGAGGTTTCAAAATCAAGGTTTGGGGACGACATTGAATGTGTCCTGGTAGTTATCCAAATAGGTCCAGTTTTCAACCGGCCAACTAATTAGCATTGCCCTACCAACTACCACGTCGATTGGGACAAACCCCCCGGTCGGTAAGTCCTGGTGATATCTAGAATCTGTTGAATTGCCTCTGTTATCACCCATGACCCAGAGTTGGCCTGCTGGAACTGTTACCGAGAATTCGATATCTGAAGGGTTCGAACCAGCTCGTAGGTAGGGCTCATCGAGAGGTAGCCCGTTTAGAAGTAATTTTCCATCAGCGTCGCAGCAAGTGATGACGTCTCCCGGGAGTCCGATCACTCGCTTCACCAAGTGTTCTGCCGAATCGGGGGCTGTGATTCCAAAGGTCCCCAATACGAAGTCGCCCAACTGCTCAAGGGGTTCCTTTTCCACTGCAGAGGCGACTCCAAGCCACCCGCCGGGATCTTTAAATACCACTACATCACCGTGCTGAAGCTCTACCACCTCGGGTGCCAAAACATTCACGATTATTCGATCGTTGATTTGAAGGGTGTCCAACATTGAACCGGAGGGTATGAAAAATGAGCGAATCAGAAATGCTTTTATCAGCACTGAAAGTATTAGTGCGAATCCTACGATGGCAACTAAATCAATCAGAAAAGCGAGTAGCCAGTTTTTTCTGAGGGACCGAAGCCGTCTTCTAAACCCAAAAATGAGACCCGATTTTCTTGGTCGAAACCCACCCGGAGTCATTGGTTAATGTCGTTTAAACGTTGTCGCGCTTCTCACGAATCTTTGCGGCCTTGCCGCGAAGATTGCGCAAGTAGTAAAGCTTTGCACGGCGGACATCGCCCCGTGAAACAAGTTCGATCTTGTCGATCACTGGGCTATGGACTGGGAATGTACGCTCAACACCAACCTGGAAAGAGATTTTGCGAACAGTGAAGGTCTCCCGAACACTGTCACCTGAACGACCGATTACTACGCCCTGGAAAACCTGAACACGCTTTCTCGTTCCCTCAATGATGTTTACGTGAACCTTCACGTTGTCACCTGCACGGAAATCAGGAATATCGGTCCTGAGGCTTTTTGCATCTAGCTCGTCGAGAATGTTCATTTGTTTATTCTTTCCTTTTGCGCGCAGGTCAAAATGGTTAGTGTCTAATAAGTTTTGGGCCCGTCTCCCCTGCGGCAGAGCTAGTTGGGCACAGTTTCAAATTCTGCCACAGCCGAGGAAATAAAACAACTAGTCAGTCAAGTAGGTCAGGGCGATTTGTTTCAGTTCGAGCAACCGATTGCTCCTTGCGCCACTTTTCAATTTCGGCATGATGGCCCGAAAGCAATACTTCTGGCACATCCAGTGATCGCCAGGTCGCGGGCTTGGTGTAACTCGGGTACTCGAGGAGGCCCTGATTATGAGATTCCTCCGCCAGCGACTCGCTGTTTCCAATCACCCCGGGTATTAGCCGGCTAATGGCTTCGATCATTGCAACGGCAGCGACCTCGCCGCCATTTAGAACATAATCACCAATTGAAACTTCTAATACTTCTGCCTTGGTGCCAGCATATTCCACCACTCTTTGATCAATACCTTCGTAGCGTCCGCAGGCGAAAACCAAGTGTTGTTTCTTGGAGAGCTCTTGAGCCAATGCTTGAGTAAACGGGATCCCGGCCGGTGTTGTAAAAACAACCGTTGCAGTTAGCTGTTGAGGCAAAATTTCATCGAAAGCATGCCCCCAGGGTTCAGGCTTCATAACCATGCCTGCACCGCCCCCATAAGGAGAATCGTCGACCGTCTTATGACGATCTTCAGTCCACTTCCTTAGGTCATGTGCCTGAAAATCAATCAATTTTTGTTCCTGAGCTTTGCCAAGAAGCGATAGGCCAAGCACATCAAAGAACTCGGGGAATATGCTGATTGCTTCAATTCTCATTTGATGCACTTTCGATCTCCTCGAAGAGCCCACCCGGAGGTGTGATCTCAATCATCGAGTTAGCGATGTCTACTTTTGGAACGAAGACTTTCAAAAACGGTAGCAATACATCTGCTGACTCAGTCCTAATTGCCAAAAGGTCCTGGGCCGGCATGTGATCTACTCTAAGCACACTTCCGATATCACTGCCGTTTCGGAATACCTTGAGGCCGACGAGCTGGTGGTCGAACCATGACTCTGGCTCTTCTGGCAATGCATCTAGTGGCTGGTCTACCAGCAAGATTGCGCGAATCAGTCCTTCGGCTTGCTCACGAGACTCAATACCCTCGATAAAGAGCACGGCCGAACTGTTGTACCAGCGAAGTTCTTTTACGGTGATTGTTTTGCCGAACCACTCAGAATCTTCGGGCACCTGCAGTTTAAGGACCTCGCCGGAGCGAAATCGCTGCTTGGGGCTATCTGTGTAGAGCTCGAGCTTGAATGCTCCCTTAAGACCGTGCGCCTTTAGCAGCCGGCCCACTCGGAGCTCAGTGGAACTAGAAATCGGTGTCCACCACGTCTACTCGCACGCGCTTTCCGCCAGCGAGGGCGTTCACGACAGTGCGAAGAGCTGTTGCAGTTCGACCGTTCTTGCCGATAACTCGACCTAGGTCCTCAGGGTGCACGCGCACCTCCAGCAAATCGTTCGGTCCAACCTTGCGAGTAGCAACGGTTGCATCGTCAGGATTGTTAACGATGGATCGAACTAGAAACTGGAGGGTCGCCTGCAACATAACTATTCGGCCTTTGGCTCTTCGGCTTCGGCAGCTGGAGCTTCTT
>DGPE01000029.1 GCA_002390305.1 Micrococcales bacterium UBA4448
TCCCCCGGTGGGCAGCGAAGGGCGTCCATTGCCTGCTCGAGTTGATTATCTAGGTCCCAGCCGTCAGCGGCATCAATTTTCTCCTGAAGGGTTCCCATTTCCGACAGCAAACTGTCGTAGTCGGCATCGGGGTTGGCAAGTTCGGCGCTAATCTCATTGAACCTGTCAATCTGGCCCTTGATTTCAGTCACCGCTTCTTCGACGTTACCGAGCACGGTTTTTTCTTCATTCAATGCAGGCTCTTGCATCAGAATCCCGACGGTGGCATCTTCGGCCAATCTCGCCTCACCGTTGGATGGTGTATCTAGGCCAGCCATAATTTTCAAGACCGAAGATTTACCAGCACCATTGGGGCCAACAACACCGATTTTTGCACCCGGATAAAACGCAAGTGTTACGTCATCAAGAATGACCTTGTCACCGTGCGCTTTGCGCGTCTTAATCATTTGATAAATAAATTCAGCCACGAATAATGCCCGTCTGATTTGGAAAAGGGAAAACCCCTCTTCGTCGATTGCTCGGGCCAAGTTTAGCCCAGTGTAAAAGCGCACTGCTTTTGATTGTGCATCCGACGAAGAGGAGTTTTACGGCCTGGTGTTTTGGGGGCGCCAGGCCCTAGCGAACCCTACGCGGGCTGGAGCGCAGGATCCGAGTCTTCAGCAGGTTCGGCTGCTTTGGTAACTCTTTCAAAAGTGGTGGTGCCAAATAGAAGATCGTGACCGATTGCATCGGCCTCTATCTCAACAGTGGTGCCGGTTCGTTCGCCGTTATCCCAATCTCGAACCTTTAGCCTGCCACTGGCTAGCACTCGATCACCTTTTGCAATAGAGATATTGGCATTCTCGGCCAATTGCCTAAAGGCCACGACACTAAACCAATTTGTTTCAGCGTCGATCCATTGACTGGTTTGCTTGTCAAACTTTCTAGAACTAGATGCCAGACGAAACGAAGTGACCGAAAGGCCGTCCGCCGTGATGATATTGCGAGGAGTGGTTGCGACCAAACCAACGACTGTGAAGTTTTCTGCCATGAAAATCCTTTCCTTGTGTTGCGGGAAAGTTTGGCAATTCTGAAACAGGTTTTGGGCGCCAGTTCTAAATCTGTGGATAACTGACTACTTGAGCAGGCTTGTGAACTTTGCCCGCACCTTTGCGACCTTTGGTGCAACGACAGCCACGCAGTACCCCTGGTTAGGATTTTTCTCAAAATAGTCCTGGTGATATTCTTCTGCCTCAAATAATTCAGGCAGCGGTGTAATTTCTGTGACCACGTCTGGGCCCCAAATTTCTTCGGCGCGCTCCAGGGCAGATGCAAAGTCCACTTTTTGATCTTCACTCGAGTAATACATGGCGGACCTGTATTGATCGCCAACATCTGCACCCTGGCGGTTTAGCTGGGTTGGGTCATGCAGCGTAAAGAAGATGTCGAGAATTGCTTCGCGGCTTATTACCTCAGGGTCGAACTTGACAGTGACTACCTCAGCGTGACCGGTATTTCCATTGCAGATGTCCTGGTAAGAGGGATTTGGCTTGTGTCCACCGGCGTAACCGCAGGTGACCTCACTCACTCCACCAAACTGCACGTATGCAGAATCTAGACACCAAAAACAGCCGCCGGCAAGTACATAAGTTTCCATAATGTTCCTAAACTTATCCAGTTATGCAATTGATTCCCAATTGCCTAATCAGAAAGGTAAGGCTGCGGCTTAATTTGACCCAAAAACACCCAACCTTAGGCATTGTCTTCGCCGCGCTAGCAGCTGTTCTTTTTGGGCTAAATGCGTCCACCACCAAAGTGATTATCCAGTCCGGCATTACGCCCGAACAGGTTGTCTTTATAAGATCTTTATCTGCCGGACTAATCGCACTCATCTGGGTGCTTGCAACAAACCCAAAAGCTTTGAAGATAGAGGGTCGATTAATTCCAAGACTTCTACTGCTTGGTGTTGTCGGAGTGGGAATGCTGCAATGGACATACTCCCAAGCAGTGGTGCTGCTGCCGGTTGGCATCGCCCTTTTGATCGAATACACAGCGGTTTTGTGGGTGCCCATAATCGCCCTATTGATTTTCAAAGAGCCAGTCAAAAAGCAGCTGTGGTTTGGGGCAGCGCTGGTTCTTAGCGGCCTAACGGTAGTGGCACAAATTTGGGACAGCCAGCTAAATCCTGTTGGGATCTTCTTCGCATTTGCTGCTGCAGCTTCACTGACCACCCATTTCATCACCGGCGAGAGGATCCAGCGATACTTGCCAACAAACGTGACTCTGTTTTACGGGATGGGTATTGCCACGGTCTTTTTCCTGCCATTTTCAAGACTTGGCGAATTTGACTACGCGGGAGTTACCAACCACGTTGACCTAACCGGCAATCTAGCTGGAACGTCAGCACCGATATGGGCGCTCTTGCTAATGATGGGTATTGTCGGGAGCTTTCTCCCCATGGCCTTCACCTACCTGGCACTCAGGCACCTAAGCGCGGCGCTGGTCGGGGTTGTGGCAACCAGCGAAACGGTTTTGGCCGCACTGTTTGCTCTTTTATGGCTGGGGGAACTGATTAGCCTCACCCAGGCTCTCGGAGGTATTGTGGTCGTTACGGGCATAGTCATTGCCCAAACAGCTCGAGGACAAAAAACCATAAGGGTGGTCGGATAAAATGGCAACGCAAGACTTGGTACTAGCAGATTTCGAAGCAACAGTGGGGAAAGAGGGAATCACCCTCGTTGACTTCTGGGCAGAGTGGTGCGGGCCATGCAAAAGCTTTGGGCCTATCTTCGAAAAAGTATCGGAAGATCACCCAAATCTTCGCTTTGCCAAAGTGGACACCGAAGCTGAACAGGAGCTTGCCAGCATGGCCGGCATCACCTCAATTCCTACGCTGATGGTCTTCCGAGATGGAATTTTATTATTTAACCAAGCCGGAGCGCTTCCTGCCCCAGCACTTGAAGAGCTTGTTGGCAAAGTAAAAGAGCTTGACATGGCAGAGGTTAGGGCTGAGATTGAAAAACAGCAGTCCGAAGCACTGAGCGAAGATTAATTGCGCAATAACTCAATTGCAATGCTGGCGACAATCGCTGGAATTGGTATTTTGGCCTGGTTCGTTGGCTTTTTCGATCCAGAAACCTGCACGCCTTCGGCCCAGGTTGAGGGTTGGACCTCCTGCGCCGACATAGCTAACCAGAGAACTGTCGCGCTTTATGTGCTCGTTGGCGTCACTGTCATAGGCATACTGATCACCACAGTTCTGAAGAGGAAGAAATAGCGGGCTAAATCAACTTGGCTACTGGCACGTATTCAAATTCCGAGAAAGCCTGAGCAACAGCGGCGTAAGTAATTTTTCCCTCGTGCACATTAAGCCCCAGCGCCAACGCCTGGTCGTCAGCTAAAGCCTGCTTCCAGCCCTTCCCGGCGAGCTGAAGCACATACGGCAGCGTCGCATTAGTAAGAGCCCTGGTGGCAGTTGCCGGGACAGCGCCTGGCATGTTGGCCACGCAGTAATAGATAGTGTCGTGCACCTTGAATGTCGGCTCATCATGGGTAGTTGGCTTTGAGTGCTCGAAGCAGCCACCTTGATCGATAGCAATATCCACCAGAACAGCTCCCGGCTTCATTTCAGAAACCATTTTGTCGGTTACAAGTTTTGGAGCTCGTTCTCCAGGGATCAAAACTGAGCCGATGACCAAATCCGCATCCTTCAGCTGCTCTGCAATCTCATAAGAGGTGGAGGCGCGGGTCTGTACTTCCGAGTTAAATCTCTCATCAATCTCGCGGAGCCTCGGCAGGGATAGATCTATCACTGTTACATCAGCACCCATACCATTTGCCACCAGTGCCGCCTCAGTTCCAGCAACACCGCCACCGATCACAACCACCTTGGCTCTAGGGGTTCCAGGCACGCCACCCATGAGGGTTCCGTTTCCACCGTTTGTGCGCATCAGTTGAAAAGCGCCGATTTGCGCAGACAGTCTTCCTGCCACCTCGCTCATTGGTTGCAATAGCGGCAAAGATCTATTTGACAGTTGAACGGTTTCATATGCGATTGCCGTTGTGCCTGAGTCAACCAGTGCCTGAGTGCATTCTTTGGATGCTGCAAGGTGAAGATATGTAAATAGAATCTGCCCCTTGCGAAGAAGCGGATACTCTTTCGCGATTGGTTCTTTCACCTTGCACAAAAGATCAGCCTTTGCCCAAACCTCTTCGGCAGTTTTCGAAATCTTAGCTCCGGCTGCTAGATAATCGGCATCGGCAAAACCTGAACCAACTCCGGCCGCAGTCTCGATTAGCACATCGTGACCCCTGACCACCAGCTCGTTTACACCGGCTGGAGTCAACGCGACGCGGAACTCATTATTTTTGATTTCTTTGGGAACGCCTACTAGCAATTTTTCTCCTTGGCCGAATTGAGTGAATTCTTACAAAAATTTTGTTCTTTGTGCTCAAAACAGAATAAAATTCGTTCTAAATAATTATTCCTATTCATTTGAACGAAATCAGAGACTATAGAGATGCTAAATTCGCAGAATATTCAGAGCCCTCGCCAGCTTGATGACATAGACCTTGAGATCCTCAACATCCTGGGCAAGAACGGCAGGATCTCAAACTCTGACCTGGCGGCCGAAGTTGGCATCGCCCCCTCAACTTGCCTCGGTCGGGTGCGCAACCTTGTAAAGCAAAACGTAATCCGCTCCTTCGCTGCCGAGATTGCCCCCGAGGCTCTCGGTCTGGAATTGCAGGCGTTGATCTCCGTCACTCTTCGTGCGGGAGCAAGGGCCAACTTGGCTTCGTTCATGAAGGCGATGCAAGAGCATCCTCAAGTTATTCAAGTATTTTTCCTGGGAGGTGCCGAGGACTTCATCGTCCATGTTGCAGTTGCCGATTCGGATGCAGCGAGAGAGTTTGTGTTAGAACAACTCAGCAGTAATGCCTCAGTTGCAACCACCAGAACCAACATCGTCTTTGACCACTTTCACAAGGGCCCGATTGGCTAGAGTTGTGGCTGACGAGGAGGTCCTAAGGTGACCCAAGAAATGCACCAGGCCGGCGCCGATAGTGTGCTGCGAGATGCTATCTATAAGTACGCAGCCGATCGAATGGCTATGGATCCGGTTCCCCTCGATGGACCTAAAGCCCCGGCAGAGCTGGCTTCGCTCGTGGGTAACACTATTACCGAGGCTGGTATGGGTGGCTTGGCCGCCCTAGCGGTTTTCGAAGAGGTTCTCGCCCCCGCAACAATTTCAACAGATAACCCGAATTTCCTGTCATTTATCCCCGCTGCGCCCACCGAAGCAGCCACCCTTTTTGACCTGGTGGTTTCAGCCAGCTCGATTTACGGTGGCTCTTGGACCGAGGGTGCCGGAGCGGTTTTCGCAGAGAACCAAGTTCTCGAGTTCTTGGCCGACGAGGCAGGCTTTCCAACAGGCTCTGGCGGAGTATTCGTGCAGGGTGGCACACTTGGCAACCTCTCGGCGCTCGTGGTAGCCAGAGACGTCGCAGAAAAAAATCTAGGCAAGCAAAACTGGGCAATAATCTGCAGTTCAGAGGCTCACTCATCCATAAAGTCCGTGGCGAAAGTTATGGGAATCACTGTTGTTGCCGGTGACGCATCCGAAACCGGGTCGTTCACCGGGACTGCTGCTGATGCAGCCATCGAATCGGCCAAAGAGCAAAATCTGGTTCCGTTTGCACTTGTAGCTACCGGTGGTACTACGAATTTTGGAATTATTGACAGGCTGTCCGAACTGGCTGATGTTGCTGCCAAAAATTCACTCTGGTACCACGTTGATGGTGCCTACGGTCTTGCAGGAATGCTGGTAAATGAGCTAAAGCCAAAATTCTTAGGACTCGAGAGGGCAGACTCCTTCATTGTCGACCCACATAAGTGGCTCTTCGCTCCATTTGATGCCTGCGCCCTTGTCTTCCGGAATCCAGCCCTTGCCAAGCAGTCGCACACCCAACACGGCGAGTACCTGGAGACGTTGAATAAGGCAGATGATTGGAACCCATCGGACTATGCCTTCAACCTGACAAGACGAGTAAGAGGCCTTCCGCTTTGGTTTTCACTGGCCACTTACGGCGTGGCCTGCTATCGCTCGGCTATTTCTGGCAACGTAAAACTCGCGCAGAAAATCGCCGGGGAGATATCCTCCAGACCCGGCCTGAAGCTGGTTCGCGAGCCAGAACTCTCGGTAGTCGTTTTTGAACGGAAAGGTTGGGTTTTGGAAGACTACGAAAAGTGGTCCAAAAAATTACTAGCCGATCAGATCGGTTTTGTCGTGCCATCAAGTCACCTGGGCAAACCAAACACCAGATTTGCAATTGTGAATCCAAACACCAGCTTCGAGGATTTGGTGGCAATCTTGGACACAATGGAATAGCGATGAGGTTCAAATGAAGCTAACAAAAGTTTCGGCACCGAAATCACTTGCTCGGGTCAACGCTCCACAGCGAGCAATAATCACGGTCGCGGCCGTTCAAATCCAGTTCCACCAGGATCCTTCAGAGCACCGAGAGATTCTGGCGCAAGGAATTTCTAAAGCTACTGGAGCCGGAGCACAGATTGTGTTCCTTCCAGAACTCACGCTTTCTCGCTACCCGGCTGATGAACTTCCAAGTGGCGCACCGATGGCCACAGCTGAGGACCTAATGACCGGTCCCACGATGAAGTTCGCCAAAGAGCAGGCCCAAAAACACGGCGTTTACATTCACGCATCGTTATTTCAAAAGCTGGAATCCGAAGATGGTAGAGGCCTGAACACCGCGGTAATAGTCTCCCCCGAGGGCAAATTGACTGGTGCAACTCACAAACTTCACATCCCGGTCACCGAGGGCTACTTCGAGGATAAGTATTTTGCTCCAGGGCCAAATGACAACCCATACCCGGTTCACGAGCTTTCCCTGGAGGGACATCCAAAGCTCGGCCTGCCTACCTGCTGGGATGAATGGTTCCCTGAGGTGGCCAGAGCATATGGACTGGGAGGTGCTGACATCCTGTGCTATCCGACTGCAATTGGTTCTGAGCCAGACCACCCAGACTTCGACACCGAACCACTTTGGCGTCAAGTGATCGTTGGCCACGCAATAGCCAACGGTCTTTTCATAGTCGTGCCCAATCGATGGGGCAACGAAGGTCGGTTGGATTTTTACGGCTCCTCATTCATTGTTGACCCCTACGGCAGAGTCCTGGCACAGGCTGGTAGAACCGGTGACGAAGTGTTGGTTGCCGAGATTGACCTCTCGCAGCGAGCGGACTGGCTTGAGCTTTTCCCATTTTTTGCCACTCGGAGGCCTGAAACTTACGCCGACCTGACCAAACAAATGGTCAACAGGCGCTCCGCCACAGGAAAAGGAGCGCTGGGTGGAATACCCGGTGTGAAGCCATGACACTGACAATGCCCCCCGAATGGGAGAAGCATCAGCGCACCTTTATCGCCTTCCCTCACACCGGCTACACCCTCGGCAACACTCAGGCCGAGCAAAATGCTGCGAGGCAAGCCTGGGCCAGTGTTGCCAATGCAGCTTCAGAGTATGAAAAAGTCACTGCAATTGTTCACCCCGATGATGAGCGGTTAGCGGCGAAATTTCTTTCCTCCGAGATTGAAGTCATGATCGAGAAAATCGATGACGCCTGGATTCGAGACAGTGGACCCACTTTTGTAAAAGATCAAGCCGGGAAGCTTGCCGCTATTGATTGGATTTTCAATGGCTGGGGAGCACAGGGCTGGGCCGAATACTCAAATGATGAAATGATTGCTTCGAAGATTGCCGCAAGGTACGGGGTCGAGCTAATCAAAAGTGATCTGGTCAACGAAGGTGGCGGTATTCACATAAACGGCAAAGGGCAAGTGCTGCTGACAGAAACCGTTCAGTTGGACCCCGGACGCAACCCAGATTGGTCAAAAGAACAGGTCGAACAAGAACTTTCTCGAACCCTAGGAGTTACTGATTTTGTCTGGCTGAAAAGTGGCCTCACCAGAGATTACGACGAGTTCGGCACCCGTGGGCATGTTGATATTGTGGCCTGCTACGCGCCAGATGGCAGAGTCATTTACCACGATCAGAAAAACCCGAATCACCCTGACCACTTGGTCAGTGCAGAGGTAAGAGATCAGTTTTTCCGCCGAGGTCAAGAGCTAGTGTCACTACCAGCTCCAGAAACACTCAAGGATTCTGTGGGGTATGTCGATTACAGCTACGTAAACCACTATGTATTGAATAATGCTGTTCTACTTGGAAGTTTTGATGACTCAAATGACAAAGAGGCAAGATCAATTCTTAGAGATTGTTATCCGGGTAGAGAAGTAGTACTTCTTGATGCAAGAGAGCTATTTGCCAGAGGCGGCGGCATTCATTGCATCACTCAACAGCAACCAGCCTAGATAGAGGGAAACCATGAATCAAAAGCGCCAAGCCACGAAAATTGACAACCTTTCCAACGACTTCACAGTCTATTTGGCTGAGTTCTCACCATCGTTTGCCACTTCCGCGGGTATCCCCGGGCACGAATCCAAAATGGACGACCACTCTCCCGAGGCCACCGAAGGCTACTTTCAAAAGCTAGCGGTCGTGAGAAAAGAACTTGAAGCACTCACCCCTAAAGACGAGGTTGACGAGGTGAGCAAAGATGCCCTTGATAGCTCTCTCAAAATGGAACTAGAGCTTCATCAAGCCGGGCTAACTACTAGAGACCTAAACAACCTGGCCTCCCCCGCCCAAGGAGTTAGGGATATCTTTGATCTCTCTGCAACAGCCACCGAAACTGACTGGGAAAACATCACAGCAAGACTCAATCGGGTGACGCAGGCCCTTGAGGGGTATATGGAAACCCTCAGGTTGGGAGCATCAAAAAATGACACAGCGGCCAAGCGTCAAATTGAAGCAGTAATCGCACAGGCGAAACAAATCACCGCCAAAAATGGTTTTTTCACCGAGTTTGCTAGCAATGCCAAGACTGAGTCCGGTGAACTGTCAGATTCCTTGAAAAAGGAACTCATGCAGGCAAGCGACAAGGCAACTGCCGGTTACGCAAAGTTTGAGTCGTTTCTTTCCGAAGAACTACTGCCGCAGGCCAAAGATATAGACGCAATTGGTGAGGAGCGCTACCAATTATTGAGCCAGCGCTTCTTGGGCACCAAGGTGGATCTGCATGAAACCTACGAGTGGGGAATTGAAGAACTAGCCAGAGTCGTTGCCGAGCAGCAAAGCGTTGCCAACGAAATCCTGCCAGGTGCGTCAGTGCAAGAAGTTGTTGCTCACTTGGATACCGACCCGGCCAAAAAGTTGATGGGAACTGAAGCACTTCGGGAGTGGATGCAGCAGGTTTCCGATGATGCCATCCAGGCCCTCGCTGGAAAGCATTTCGACATTGCAGAGCCGCTAAAAACTTTAGAGTGCATGATCGCACCAACACAGCACGGTGTGATTTACTACACCGGCCCGTCGGATGACTTTTCTCGGCCGGGAAGAATGTGGTGGTCTGTTCCCGAGGGAGTCACAGAGTTCAACACCTGGCGCGAGAAGACCACCGTGTATCACGAGGGCGTTCCGGGCCATCACTTGCAGGTCGCTCAGCAGGTTTATATCAAGGACATGCTTAATGACTGGCGCAGACTTGCCTCTTGGACTTCCGGTCACGGCGAGGGTTGGGCACTGTATGCCGAGCGCCTCATGGCTGACCTTGGCTTCCTTGATGACCCGGCGGACAGACTCGGGATGCTAGATGGACAGCGGATGAGGGCCGCAAGGGTTGTGCTTGACATCGGAGTTCACCTAGGCAAAAACAAGCTCACCGGCTCAGGCAAGTGGGATTACGACTACGCGCTGGAGTTCATGATGCAGAACGTGAACATGCCAAAGCCTTCCGTTGAGTTTGAAGTTATGAGGTATTTCGGGTGGCCAGGACAGGCACCGAGCTACAAGATTGGTCAGCGCATCTGGGAGCAGGTGCTGGATCAATACGCGACGCGTAAGGGATCAGACTTTGACATAAAGACCTTCCACATGACAGCTCTGAACCTTGGTGGAATAGGCCTCTCAACCCTTCAAAACGCAATGGCAAGGGCATAACCGCCACTTTTTCGTTAAGCTGTGGCTGTGTCTAAAGTTCTAGCGTCGCTCCCAGTGGGCCAAAAAGTCGGTATCGCATTCTCCGGAGGTCTCGATACCTCAGTTGCAGTTGCGTGGATGAGAGAAAAGGGTGCAATCCCCTATGCCTACACTGCCAACCTCGGGCAATACGACGAGGACGACATCGATTCCATTGCTGACCGCTCTCTGGAGTATGGAGCAGAGGCAGGCAGAAGCGTTGACGCAAGAGAAGCCCTAGCAGAAGAAGGACTGACGGCTCTTGCCTGCGGTGCTTTTCACATTCGCACCGGCGGCAAGGTTTATTTCAACACCACTCCCCTTGGACGGGTGGTCACCGGCACGCTGCTAGTGCGAGCCATGAAAGATGATGGCGTTGAAATTTGGGGGGACGGGTCCACCTATAAGGGCAATGACATCGAGCGCTTCTATCGCTACGGCTTACTTGCAAACCCAAATTTGAGAATCTACAAGCCCTGGCTAGATGCGGATTTCGTTGCAGAGCTCGGTGGCCGGGAAGAAATGAGCCAGTGGCTTCAGGCTAGAACACTGCCATACCGCTCCTCGGTGGAAAAGGCCTATTCAACAGACGCCAACATGCTTGGGGCAACCCATGAGGCGAAAAGCCTGGAGTTCCTAGACACACCGCTAGAAATCGTGGAGCCAATCATGGGTGTCAAGCACTGGGATCACTCGGTTGAAATTGCAGACGAAGAAGTGACCGTTGAATTCGTTCAGGGAAGACCGGTGAAAATAAACGGTGAGACCCTAAACTCGGCAGCTGACATTATTTTCAAGGCCAATGAGATTGGTGGCCGCCATGGACTTGGCATGAGCGACCAAATTGAGAACCGCATCATAGAAGCCAAATCAAGGGGCATTTATGAAGCGCCGGGAATGGCACTTATTCACATTTGCTATGAGCGCCTACTGAGTGCCATCCACAACGAAGACACCATTGCGAGTTACCACCAGGAAGGCCGCAGACTCGGCCGCCTGCTTTATGAAGGGCGCTGGCTAGACCCTCAAACCCTGATGCTTCGCGAGTCACTCATGAAGTGGGTTGCAAGTGCTGTTAGCGGGAAAGTGACTCTAAAGCTTCGTCGAGGAGATGACTACTCGATCATGAACACCGAGGGTGAAGCATTTAGCTACCACCCCGAAAAACTTTCCATGGAGCGCAATTCTGAAGAGGCTTTCGGTCCTAAAGATCGCGTAGGTCAACTGACCATGCGCAACCTCGACATTCAGGACACCAGAGAAAAGCTGGACCTTTACAGAAAACAGGGCCAGCTTTCCGACGGAGAGCACGGGCTGATCTAGTGTCAGTGCACATTGATGCAAAACCCGGAGACATCGCAGACACTATTTTGCTGCCGGGAGACCCGCTAAGAGCCAAGTGGATAGCTGAGACATTTCTCGAAAATCCAGTCCAGTACAACTCGGTTAGAAACATGTTTGGCTTCACGGGCACCTACCAAGGAAAAAAGGTCTCTGTTCAGGGCACCGGCATGGGCGCACCTTCGATTGGCATTTATGCCCACGAACTTTTTGAAGAATTTGGTGTGCAAAAAGCGATTCGAGTTGGCACATCCGGAGGCCTAGCTCCCACAAAGCTGCGAGACGTAGTAATTGCGATGACTTCATCTACCGACTCACAGATAAACCGAAGAGCTACCAACGGCCTAGATTTTGCTCCAAGTGCAGACTTCGAACTTCTCGAGAAGGCGGTCGCAAAGGCGAGGGAACTGGAAATCAAATTCCACGTTGGCGGAATCGCTTCAGGAGATCTTTTTTATGACACTACCGACTCCCTTGAGCAGTGGAAGAAACTCGGAATTTTGGCTCTAGAAATGGAAACCAACCAGCTCTACACGCTTGCAGCACGATTTGGCCGAAGGGCACTGAGCATCGTCACAGTGTCAGACATGATGGATGGTTCTGGTCACACTTCCTCGGAAGAGCGTGAATCTGGATTTGCAAGCATGGTCGAAATAGCCCTGGCAGCCTCCAGATGAAGTACCTGAGGGCAATACTGCAAATTGGCCTTGGATTCGCTTTGTTCTCGGCTGGTCTTTCTCACCTGACCACCTCGCGAGCTGAATTCCAAGCTCAGGTGCCCACCTGGTTGCCCCTGGATGCTGACTTTGTAGTGATTGCCTCCGGTGTGGTTGAGATAGCTCTTGGACTTGCCCTGATGTTCCTGTGGCGCTACAGGATGTATGTGGGACTTGCGACTGCGCTGTTTTTCATCGCAATCTTCCCTGGCAATATTTCCCACTGGGTAAACGGGATTTCTGCCTTCGGCCTTGACACTGATCAGGCCAGATTCACCAGGCTCTTCTTTCAGCCGGTCTTGGTTGCTTGGGCTCTTTTTGCCACCGGTGGCCTGAAGGTTTTCCGGAAGGCAAATCCAGAGTCAAAGCGCTAATGTTCTTAGGTGCCAACCACAGCTAACATCCTCGGCTTCTTGCTGATTTCGCTCGTAATTATTCTCGTCCCAGGCCCGAGTGTGCTATTTGCTATCGGCAGGGCTTTAGTGCTTGGAACTAAATCCGCACTTCTAAGTGTGTTTGGTAACGCGATAGGGGTGGGAATTCAGATTGTGGTTGTTGCCCTTGGTCTTGGGTTGCTAATCCAGCAGTCCGCCGGCCTGTTTTTTGCCATCAAAATAATTGGTGCCTCAATGATTGCCTTTCTCGGCATCAAAGCAATACTTAGTCGCAAAGATATTTCCCTAAACCAGAGTGAAAACCAACAGTCGACAAAAAGAGTCATGTCGGACTCAGTTGTGGTTGGAATCACAAACGCCAAAACACTTGTCTTTTTCATTGCAGCCCTTCCAAGTTTCGTGAGCCCTGAAATTGCAAACCCAAGCATGCAAATGCTCTTTTTAGGTGCAATGTTTCTGGTGGTTGGCGTCAGCAGTGATGCGGTCTATGCCATCGCCGCAGGCAAGGCAAGAGACTGGCTTGGGAGTTCAGATGCTCGTCTGGCGAACTTTCGGGGAGCTGGTGGGTTGGCGCTAACGCTGTTGGGTATCTACATGTTCATCGACGCCATACTCTAAATACATTACATAGACGGCTATCTATGTATACTGAACTGATGAGTGAATGGAATTACACCAAGTGCGCCAAGCCCTTCGAGTCTGAACAAGATGCAGAAGTCTTCATGGCACAAAAGGACTTCGCAGGTTACCTGCTGAAGCGTGACAACGGATACTCGGCAGTCTGCCCTACCTATCCAGAGGGCTACTACCCGGACGCAGTGGTCGTCCGCGAAGTTGAGAATGCCGCAGGTGATCTGGCTGCAGCAAAAGAAGCCACTGCCACAAGCTGCTGCTGACAATTCTCACCACTAAGGCTTCTGGCGAGATATGCACGAGAACGCCCTCTGATTTTCGACGCAGGCTCAGCCCGTGATCTAATTTTTTGCGAGCTTCGGAGAAAACCAATCACCCGCTGCACGCTTTTCTGCAATAGGCTTATAAATACTTGCAAACATTCATTTGTTTCTTGCGTCGTAGAACGCTCCCCCACCACAAAGTGGTTGAATTTTTCTTTCGGCGAACGGAAGCGTCAACGGACGCATTCGCCCTCGGTCAGGTAATAAACGCTTGGCCCCACTGTGATGATACTCATCACCAGAAAGCAATAAATAATGGCTCCAAATACCTTCGCCGACCTTGGCGTGTTAAAAAATCTCGTTTCCGAATTATCTAGACAGGGAATCGAAACCCCATTCCCGATTCAAGTTGACACTCTCCCGGACACCCTGGCAGGCAAAGATGTCCTCGGACGTGGGAAGACTGGATCAGGGAAAACTCTAGCGTTTAGCATCCCAATGGTTTCTCGCTTGAGTGCGGGCAATCCAAATGGCCGCAGAGGAGCCATGCCGGTTGGTCTAGTGCTAGCACCAACCCGTGAGCTTGCAACTCAGATAGCCGGCACTATGCAGCCGCTTGCAGAAGTAATGGGATTGCGGGTTACAACAATATTTGGTGGTGTGCCACAGGCACGCCAAGTCAAAGCAATTCGTGAGGGTGTCGAAATTATTGTCGCGACCCCTGGCCGCCTAGAAGATCTAATGCAACAGGGCATCTTAAAACTAAACACGATTCAAATCACAGTTATAGACGAGGCTGATCACATGGCAGACCTCGGCTTCTTGCCAGGCGTCACCAGAATCCTTACCGCAACACCTAAGACCGGGCAGCGCATGATGTTCTCAGCGACCTTGGACAACGGAGTCAACAAACTGGTTGATCGCTTTCTAAGCAATCAGGTTATGCACTCTGTCGATGAAGCTAACTCCCCTGTAACCCAGATGACACACCACGTGTTTGAAGCTGCCAGCCCAGAGGCTAAAAACGAACTTATCAAGGCTCTCGCATCTGGAACAGGGCGTCGAATCTTGTTCATGCGAACCAAGCACCACGCCAAGAAGCTCGCAAAGACACTCACTAACGCCGGCATTCCTGCAGTTGACCTTCACGGAGCACTGTCTCAAAATGCAAGAGACCGAAACCTCGCAGCTTTTAGTGCTGGATCTGTAAGTGTCCTAGTTGCAACCGATGTTGCGGCCAGAGGTGTCCACGTTGACGACGTGAGTTTGGTTATTCACGTTGACCCGCCAGCCGAGCACAAAGCATACCTGCACCGTTCTGGAAGAACAGCGCGAGCCGGTGCTTCAGGCGACGTAATCACACTGTGCCTTCCAACTCAAAGAAAAGACCTTGCGGATCTACTTAGAAAAGCGAAAATCTCAGTGACGCCGAAGAAAGTTACAGCCGCATCCCCTGAGGTAGTGGCGCTAATCGGTGAAGTTGCCGCTTATGTGAAGCCAGTTCCAGTGGTCAAACAACAGCAAGGTGGGGGCAAATCTAACGGTAGAAACGCTCAGCGTAAGCGCACTCAGCGAGAGCAGGGATCAACTTCAAACAGTTCGAGTAGAAACTCAAACTCCAGGCCATCAGGAAAGACGGGATCGGCGACCGGTGAAAGAACTGCAAGACCGGTTGGAGCCGGGCAGCGCTCTCGTCAGCGATCTAGGTAATTAGCTAATGCTTGACGTGGTGTTGACTTGAGCATCATTAGTGATTGGCGCCCTCGGTAGGAATCGAACCTACGACCAAGAGATTAGAAGGCTCTTGCTCTATCCACTGAGCTACGAGGGCAGTTTGGGCTAGTAAAGCCGTTGATAAGTCTACAAGCCCATTTTAGTTGCCACAGTCTGAGCGCCCAGGAAAGAACAATCCTTTGCAATATCTCAGAAGCAGTCGCTGGTTTGGATGCGGAAGTGTGGCGTCCTCTGCCGTAAAGTAGAACTGGCTGCAGAACACGAGGGATGGCAAATCAATGGCGCTTAGCACGACCCAGGTACCTGTGATTCCAGCAAAAGATGAATTAGCCGACGCAGTTGTCGAGATGGTTCAGGACTGGGTGCTTAAAGCGTCGCAGCAAAAGAACTCAAAAGCAGCAAATCGTCTCTCTGGCCTTTTGCAGGACCCTAACGGACTGGATTTCGCAGTCGGATTTGTTGATGGGGTAATTAGACCCGAGAGCCTTAAAGTCGCAGCCAACAACCTCTATCGCCTGAGAAAAATCACGCCAAAGTTCTTGCCTTGGATCCTGAGGCTCCTTGTTTCGGTTGGCGCTCATCTTGCCAGACCATTTCCCTCGATAGTCATTCCAATTGCTCGAGTAGTGCTCCGCTCGTTCGTCTCACACCTAGTTATAGATGCAAGCCCTGCGAAACTAAAAAAGAGCATTCGGAATCTTGCTTCCAGTGGCTCTACGTTGAACATCAACCTTCTGGGCGAGGCAGTGCTTGGCAAGAAGGAGGCCGATCGCAGGCTTCACAAGATTATGGAGGTCTTGTCTAGGTCCGACGTTGAGTATGTCTCGGTGAAGGTCTCGGCGATTGTTGCGCCACACTCGCCCTGGTCCTTCGACGAAACAGTTTTAGATGTGGTTGAGAGGCTTACTCCGCTGTATAGAATCGCGATCGAATCAGACAATCCAAAGTTTATTAACTTGGACATGGAGGAATATCACGACCTAGATATGACCATTGCGGTGTTCAAGGGGATATTGTCTAAGCCGGAATTCCAGTCACTTTCTGCAGGCATTGTGCTTCAGGCATATCTGCCTGATGCGCTTCGAGCCATGATAGACATTCAACAGTTTGCTGCGAGCCGAGTGCTTTCCGGTGGCGCACCAGTTAAGGTTCGGGTCGTCAAGGGTGCCAACCTTCCAATGGAAAAAGTGGATGCCGAAACACACGGCTGGCCTCTTGCCACCGTGGAGTCAAAGGCTGCAGCCGACGCCAACTACAAAAGAGTTTTGAACTATGCGCTTACCGAAGACCGAGTCCAAAATGTTCGAGTGGGCGTTGCAGGCCACAACCTCTTTGATCTTGCATTTGCCTGGCTTTTGGCTTCGCAGCGAGGCGCTCAAGTCGGCATGGATTTCGAGATGCTGCTTGGTATGGCTGAAACACAGGCCAATGTTGTCAAAGAAACCGTTGGCAGCCTTGTTCTATACACTCCGATTGTTCATCCGCAAGAATTTGATGTTGCCATCGCATACCTAATTAGGAGACTTGAAGAAGGCGCATCCAAGGAGAATTTCCTATCGAGTGCATTTCAATTGACAAACCCTGATGTCTTCAAGATTGAACGCGAGCGTTTCCAGGTCTCTCTGACAATGCTGGATAAAGACATCCCGATTCCAAACCGCCTGCAAGATCGACATAATGATTTGGCCTTCGCACCGGCAGATGGATTTTCCAATGCTCCAGATACTGATCCATCCCTTGCCGGCAACCGAAGCTGGGCCTATCAAATCATGGCCCAAGCACAAACACGTGAGCTTGGGATTGAAGCTGTTGCAAACCAGACTGTTGATCAAGAGCAGGTACTTGAAGATCTGATTTCCCAAACGGCCGCGAGTGGGAAGCACTGGGGCCAGGTTCCAGCTCGTGAACGAGCCAAAAAGCTGCACCAGGTTGGAGTAGCCATTGAGGCCAACCGGAGCAAGCTGATAGAAGTCGCGATGTCTGAGGCTGGAAAGACATTGGACCAGGCCGATGTCGAAATCTCTGAAGCCATCGACTTCGCTCACTACTACGCTGAGCGCGCGGTTGATCTAGAAAAAATAGACGGAGCAACTCCTGTTCCTTACGCCGTTACCGTTGTAACTCCTCCGTGGAATTTCCCAATTGCCATTCCAGCAGGAGGCGCATTGGCTGCTTTAGCGGCAGGTTCGGCAGTGATATTTAAGCCTGCGGGTGCGGCTGCAAGGTGCGGTGCGGTGCTCGGCGAGATAATCGCAGATGTTTTCGATGGCGATGTTTTCGCTCCTATTCAAATCAGCGAATCAGGTCTGGGCGAGAAGCTGCTTGCACATAGCAGCGTTGACCAAGTAATCCTTACCGGCGGCTACGAAACTGCTGAGCTATTCAAGAAATTCAACCCAAGCATGCGCCTGCTAGCTGAAACAAGTGGCAAAAATGCAATTATCGTCACCGAATCAGCTGACTACGATCTGGCCGCGAAGGACATCGCGCAATCTGCCTTTGGACACGCGGGTCAGAAATGCTCTGCTAGCTCACTGGTGATCTTGGTGGGTTCAGTTTCAAAGTCAAAGCGCTTTTTTAGACAACTCGAAGATGCAGTGCAGAGCTTACATGTCGGATACCCTGAGGATCCAAGGACCCAAATGGGGCCTCTGATTGCAGCCCCAGAGGGGAAACTCCTGGAGGGACTTACAAGGCTTGAAAGGGGTGAGCGCTGGTTTATTAAGCCCGAAAAGCTTGACGACACCGGCAAGCTCTGGTCTCCAGGCATTAGGACTCATGTCCTTCCAGGTGCGGTCAGCCACATGACCGAGTACTTCGGCCCAATTGTGTCGATAATGACCACGCAAAGCCTAGAAGGTGCGATAGCGCTTCAAAACGTTGTTGCCTACGGACTCACCTCTGGTATTCACTCGCTCGACCAAACTGAGATAGACGCCTGGCTAAACACGGTTCAGGCCGGGAATCTCTACGTGAATCGTGGGATTACCGGTGCAATAGTTGAAAGACAGCCTTTTGGAGGCTGGAAGCGCTCAAGCGTTGGACCCGGAGCCAAAGCCGGAGGCCCAAACTATCTGGCAACCTTGACAGGCTGGGAGAAATCCAAGGCAAACCCAATCAGTGAAATCAAAAACAAGTTCGTGAACCAATTGCTCGCCGCTGAACAACTCGGGGACAGATCGGATCAGGAAATCGAATTCCTTATTCGCTCAGCTCGTTCAGACCAAGACGCTCTTGACGGAATCTTTCGCAAAAAGACGGACCCATCGGCACTTGAGAGTGAACGAAATGTTCTGCGCTATCTAAGAAGTGACTGCGCGCTTCGCATTGATGCCAGCTCGATGAGCATCGAGGCACTTCGCAGTATCTTGGCCGTGCTTGCTTTAGAGTCCGGTGAAATAAGCCTAATGTCGATAGAACCTGAGTTAGCATGGCTGCTTTCCAAGGCTGGCATTCGGGTGAGGATTGAAAATAGTGATGAGTTTATAGCGCGAAAAAAATCTCATCCGAGCCGAATTCGTCTTGTAGGGCATCAATCAGAAGCTGATATCTCCGGGCAATTACTGGGTGTTGATATTGCCCTCTACCAGGGTCCTGTCACCGAGTCTGGACACCTTGAGCTGCTTCCATACTTCAAAGAGCAAGCGGTGACTGTGACGGCTCACCGATTCGGTACACCTGTGAAGTTTGTTGCCGACTTAGATATATGATTCATAGTCTTTTAACAGAATCTGGGTGGTCCTAGGTGGGACTAATCTCCTAAGCTGGTGAGTTGGTAGAAGCACGGTCAATCGAAAAGGTCACCAATTGTCAATAATTTCCAAACTTTCTCTTGCTAACCGCGCCGTTGTCGCACTAATCACTGTGATTATTGCGGTCTTTGGAGTGTTGTCAGCCGGATCGCTAAAGCAAGAGCTGATCCCCTCAATCGAGATTCCATCGGCGGCCATCGTAACCGCCTATCCCGGTGCCTCTCCAGAAGTGGTGGACAGCCAAATTTCAGTCATTATCGAAAACGCAGTGCTGGGCCTTGAGGGCCTCGAGTCGACAACCGTGACTTCATCGACCGGGCTATCAGTTTTGAGGGTTTCCTTCGAATTTGGAACCAAGACTTCGGATGCCACGGAGCGACTAAATAATGCGATTAGCTCCATTGAGTCCGCTCTACCCGCGGATGCGTCACCGCAAGTTATCTCTGGCAGTTTTGACTCTGTGCCAATCATTGTGTTGGCAGTTTCAGCAGACGATGGTGACAACGAAGCGCTAAGCGAGTTGCTTGAGAAAATTGCACCGTCCATCTTTCAGCAGGTAGATGGGATCCGAGACATTGCGATTTCCGGCGGCAAGGACAAGCGCCTAAATCTGGAACTCAATCAGGTTGCCATGGCTCAAAATGGCCTGAATGCCAGGGACATCTCCACGGCCCTCAGCGCCAATGGATTGGTGCTACCAGTTGGCTCATTGACCGATGACCAAGGAAGCATCTCGATCCAGATGGGCTCCGCCGTGGACACGGTGGCCTTGGTTGAATCACTTCCTCTAATTTCTAACACTCCCAACGCAGAGAGGGCTGGCGCAGTCACCATTGGTGATGTCGCAGTTGTGACTTACGAGGATGCCCCAATTACCTCGATAGCAAGAACTAATGGAAACGAAGCCCTTGCAATTTCGATTACCAAGACCCCGGATGGAAACTCAGTTGCCGTTTCGCAGGGAGTTCAGGACCTAATCCCCGCCCTTCAAGCGGCGCTTATAACCGATGTGACGGTAGTAACGATTTTCGACCAGGCGCCTTTTATTCAGGAGAGCATCAAGGACCTGACCATTGAAGGCTTGCTTGGTTTGGCTTTCGCCATCCTGGTTATCTTGGTGTTCCTGTTGAGCTTCAAATCAACGATCATTACCGCTGTGTCTATTCCGACATCGCTGTTGATCACTTTTATCGGCTTGCAGGTTGCCGACTACTCCCTAAACCTTCTTACCCTCGGTGCGCTGACAATTGCCATTGGTCGTGTGGTGGATGACTCCATTGTGGTTATTGAAAACATCAACCGTCACTTGAGCTATGGCGAGGAACGCCGAAAGGCAGTCCTTACGGCAGTCAAGGAAGTTGCTGGTGCGATTACCGCTTCCACAATCACCACCGTTGCCGTGTTCCTGCCGATTGCACTGGTATCGGGACTCATCGGAGAACTCTTCCGTCCATTCGCATTCACTGTCTCAATCGCACTGCTGGCATCACTATTAGTGTCGTTGACCATCGTCCCAGTGCTTGCGTACTGGTTCCTAAGAATGCCGAAGCGCCTTATTGCCGCTAAAGAGCTAAACCCGGAGGGCTTCGAAGAAGCTCAGCGTGAAATTGAAGAGGAACGTGAAAAGAAGAGCTGGCTGCAACGCGGCTACCTGCCGGTTCTGAATGGAACCAGAAATCACCCCTGGGTGACCTTGACTGCATCCGTTCTGATTCTTGGTTACACCCTGTCACTCGTGCCGCTTCTCAAGACAAACTTCATCGACGGTGGCGGATCAAACCAGTTCACTGCGACACTATCGATGCCGACCAACAGCACCCTGGAGGAACAGGATGCCGCCGCGATTGATCTAGAAAACAAGATAATGGCGCTGGAAGGGGTAGATGTTGTTCAGAGCACTGTTGGCTCTTCTGCAGACGGTCGAGTTGCCTTTGGCAGATCTGCATCAGGCGTTCAAATCACTGTAAATGCAGATGAGGACGCGGACGCAGAACTTATCAAGACTGAAGTTTTACAGCTTGATTCGCCAGCTGGAAGCGAAATTACAGTTTCCAGTGGCGGTGGCTTTGGTTCTAGCGAGACAATCGACATTCAAGTACTGGCCGGTGACCCAGTGCTACTGCAAGAGGCTGTGAACCAGCTAGCAGCTTCACTTGAGAGTGTCCAGAACGTTAGCTCAATCACAACCACACTGGATGCGGACCAACGAGTTCTCGAGGTAGTGGTTGACCGTGAAAAAGCAGCCGAGTACTTACTTGCTGAGACTACAGTCACTGGAATCGTTGCGTCCCAGCTAAGACCCAGCGCTCTTGGAACCGTGAGCATTCAAGGCAATGACACCGATGTTTATATCGAAGGCACCAGGGCACCAGAATCAGTTGACGAGGTAAAGGCGATTTCCATCCCGACGCTTCAAGGGCTGGTTAGATTGGACAGCATCGCGAGTGTCACTGAAGTGCTAAAACCAACTTCCATCACTTCGGAACGAGGCAACCGCACAGCGACTGTCTCTCTTGCTCCTATCGGCGATGACCTAGGTGCCATTTCAGCGGAGATCACCGAGGTCTTGGATGGAATTGTGCTGCCTGCAGGTGCCGAAGCTACGATTGGTGGCGCTGCCGCTGACCAGGCGGAAAGCTTTGCACAGCTGGGCATTGCACTGCTAGCGGCTGTTGCCATTGTCTACATTGTCATGGTTGCCACATTCGGTAGCTTGATTCAGCCACTGCTGCTATTGATTTCCATTCCATTTGCAGCAACCGGAGCACTTGGTTTGCTTCTAATAACCGACACTCCTCTGGGTGTCCCTGCCCTAATTGGTATGTTGCTTTTGATTGGAATTGTTGTCACGAACGCAATCGTGCTTATTGACCTGGTCAATCAGTATCGGAAGAAGGGCAAAAGCGTAGAGGACTCCCTCATCTCTGGAGCTAGACAACGGCTACGACCGATTCTGATGACTGCCCTAGCAACTATTTTTGCCCTGACCCCAATGGCTCTTGGAGTCACTGGGAATTCAGGGTTCATCTCCCAGCCGCTAGCGCTAGTGGTTGTCGGTGGTTTGATTTCATCAACACTCTTGACGCTAATCCTGGTACCTGTTCTCTACTGGCTGGTAGAAGGACGCAAGGAGCGCAAAGTAATTCGATTAGCAAGGCGAGCGAAGCGCAAAGCGGTCAGAGCGTCAAAGAAAGCA
>DGPE01000017.1 GCA_002390305.1 Micrococcales bacterium UBA4448
GGAAGAAGCTGACAGGCCTTAGGGTCGTTATTGATGCCGCCCATGGAGCTGCCAGTGCGATTTCGCCTCAAGCTTTTACTGACGCTGGGGCAACTGTCTTCTTGATCGGAGCCGATCCCGATGGCTTGAATATCAATTCGGGCAATGGCTCTACTCACTTAAGTGCACTGCAGGCTGCGGTAATTGAGCACAAGGCTGATTTCGGAATTGCACATGACGGTGATGCCGACAGGGCCTTGGCCGTAGATCACGAGGGCCAAGTTGTCGACGGCGACCGGATCATGGCGATTTTGGCGATAGGCATGAAGGCATCTGGCGATCTGGCCAGAAATACCTTGGTCACCACGGTGATGTCAAACCTTGGTTTGAGGCTGACCATGAAAAAGCACGGTATCGAAATCATTGAGACGCAGGTCGGTGATCGTTACGTTCTGGAGGCAATGCGTGAGGGCGGTTATTCACTCGGTGGGGAACAATCCGGCCACATTATCTTTTCCCAATATGCAACAACCGGTGACGGAGTTCTTACCGGCTTGCAATTGGCAGAGCAAATTATTTCAACCGGGAAGTCGCTGGCAGAGCTGGCAAGCCAAATGCCGATCTATCCGCAGGTTCTAATCAATGTTCCCGAGGTCGATAAATCACGAGTAGATGATGAACAGCTGCAGGCTCTGGTTGCCGAGGCAACTTCGGAGTTGGGTGAAAACGGCCGAGTGCTGTTGCGGGCCTCTGGAACTGAATCCCTGGTCCGAGTAATGGTTGAAGCAGCCGAAGCCGGCACCGCCCAGAGCTGGGCGGAGCGAATTGCTCGAATGGTTGAAAAGCGGCTAGCAATTGGCTAAGACTGTTCAACTTCGGCGCTACGAAATAGTGCCAGGCAGGTTGGAAGAGTTTCGAGGCTGGCTTAACAAAGAGGTGCTACCAATCAGAAAACAGTTCGGTTTTCAGGTTGAGTTTATGTATTTGGATAATGCCAATAGCGAGTTCATCTGGGCGGTCTCGGTGCCGGGATCGGTAGAGGATTTTATCGCTGTTGAGAATGCCTATGACGCATCAGTGGAGCGCAAGTTAGCCGGGGAAAAACGCCCAGACTGCCTGGTAAGTGTCGACACAAAGTTTGTAGACGAAAACTAAATCTTTCTCACCTGAACGCGTTCGACGCGGTGCCCCTCACCTTTTTGCATGACCAGGGTCGCCCTGGACCTCGTTGGCTCAATGTTTTGAATTAGGTTCGGCAGGTTAATCTCTTTCCAGAACCCAGCTGCACGCTCTATCGCCTCTTGTCTGCCGAGCTCCGAAGTGAGCTGGTGGAAATAGGACTTTGGATTTAGAAAAGCAGTCTCAAAGAGCTGTTCGAACCTAGATAAATACCAAGACTGAATCGTCTCAGGCTCGGCGTCGATGTAGATACTGAAATCAAAGTAATCACTCAGGGCAACCTCCTGACCAACAGATGGTGGCTGGAGGACGTTTAGTCCTTCGACTATCAGCACGTCAGGTGCCCCTACGGTCGCAAATTCTCCCGGCAGGATGTCGTAGGCAAGGTGGTCATACACTGGCGCCTGCACATTGGATTTACCCGATTTAATGTCCGACACAAACTGGAGCAGGCGCTTCCGGTCGTAGCTTTCTGGAAAACCCTTCTTGGAAAGCAGGCCCCTGCGCTCGAGCTCTTCATTCGGGTACAGGAAACCATCTGTGGTGACAAGCTCAACGCTGGGGGTGCCCTCCCAGCGGCTCATGAGCTCTTTGAGCAGTCTTGCGGCCGTTGATTTTCCAACCGCTACCGAGCCGGCAATTCCAATAATGAAAGGAGTTCGGGTGGCGCGCTGCCCATAAAAGCCCTCAGTGTTTTGGTGAAGGTCACCACTCGCTTTGGCGTAAAGCGATAGCAGCTGGCTAACTGGAAGATAAACCTCGGACACTTCTTTGATGTCCAAGAAATCCCCAAGCCCACGTAGCTTTGTAATCTCAGCTTCTGTTAAGGGCTGGTCAGAGGAGTTGCCGAGTTCGGCCCAATCGCGTCTTTCGATTGCCAAATAGGGGGATAGGCCCTCGGGCCCCTGCACTGCGCTCACAAGCGCCTATTGTGCCGTAGATTAGTGGATATGTGTGGAATTGTTGGATACGTCGGCCCAAAATCGGCGGAAAAGGTTCTAATCTCGGGACTTAAGCGCCTTGAATACCGGGGGTACGATTCGGCAGGAATTTCGATAATCTCTTCGGCGAGCGGGCTTGAAACTAGAAAGCGCGCCGGCAAGGTCAGCGTTTTGGTCCAAGAACTGTTGGATGCCCCAATACAGGAAGCTCACATTGGAATAGGTCATACCAGATGGGCAACCCACGGTGCTCCAACTGATAACAATGCTCACCCCCACATCGGAGGCACCCACAGCAAGCTTTCGCTTATCCACAATGGGATCATTGAAAATTTTGCCAGCTTGAAAAAGGAGTTGAGTGCCGGCGGAACGGTTTTCAGCTCGGAAACAGACAGCGAAGTAGTTGCACACCTGGTCGCAATCGAATACGACAAATCACAAGATTTGAAGCAAGCATTTATGGCGGTGGTAAATCGCCTCGAAGGCGCATTCACTCTGCTTTGTGTGCACCAAGACCACTCGGATGTGGTGTTTGCGGCCCGGAGAAACTCTCCGCTGGTTATTGGCCTTGGCGAAGGAGAGAACTTTCTGGGCTCTGATGTTGCTGCATTCGTTGAGCACACAAAACATGCTGTTTCAGTGGGTCAAGACCAGATCGTCGAACTAAGAAGTGATTCGGTGAAAATTACTGACTTTCAAGGCAATTCGGTTGAGGCCGAGGAATTTGAGGTCAGCTGGGATGCCAGTGCAGCATCCAAGGGAGGCTGGCCGTCTTTCATGGCCAAAGAGATTGCAGACCAACCACAAGCTGTTGGTGACACCCTCATGGGGAGAATCTCATCGGATGGTTCTGTCAACCTGACCGAGATGGAGGATCTTGCCAAGCTTTCCGAGGCGAACCGAATTGTTTTCGTGGCCTGTGGAACGGCTGCTTATGCGGCTGAAGCCGCAAAATACGCCATTGAAAAATGGGCCAAGATTCCTGTCAGTGTTGAGCTAGCCCATGAATTCCGCTACCGCGACCCAGTGATAGACCAGAAGACACTGGTTATTGCTATTAGCCAGTCCGGTGAAACGATGGACACGCTTATGGCTGTGCGGCATGCACTTGCAAGCGGCGCGAAGGTGTTGGCTGTTTGCAACACTCAGGGCGCTACTCTGGCACGCGAGGCACACGCCACGATTTACACGCACGCAGGCCCAGAGGTGGCTGTGGCTTCCACAAAGGCCTTCACTGCTCAAGTAACCGCGGGACAGCTAATCGCACTGGTTTTGGCCTGGGAGCGAAAGACTCTTCCCGCCGATGAGCTGAGGCAAATTGGTCTTGAGCTACTAACTCTTCCAAGAAAGATCAAGGAAGTGCTCGACTCGAGTGCATCCATTGCGGATCTTGCCAGGAGTTTTAAAGCGGCTAAGTCGGTTTTGTTTCTTGGTAGAAACATTGCATACCCAATTGCACTAGAGGGAGCCTTGAA
>DGPE01000067.1 GCA_002390305.1 Micrococcales bacterium UBA4448
GAACTCGAGGTGGCCGTGTGCGTGGCCAGTTTCACCTTCGGCGGTGGAACGGAAAACAGATGCAACGTCGTTGTAGCCTTCGATGTCTGCCTTTTGGGCGAAGTACAAGTAGCGACGGTTAGCCTGCGATTCGCCAGCGAATGCAGCTTTCAGGTTTTCTTCGGTTTGAGTTCCTTTGAGGGACATTTGATCCTCCTTGTTAAGATCGGTCAGTTGATTTTTAAAGCTTTATCACGCGAGCTATTGCGCTTACCGGAATATGGTAATGATATGGTCCGGAGTCAATATATTGGAATTATTCTAAAGAGTTTTATCAAGCTTCGGTAACACGAACGATAACATCGACACGTGAAATCTTCGATCCCGCTGGTGCATCAGGCAGTTCAGCCAAGACAACATCCGCAGACGAAATGTCTTCCAAAACACCTTTGTCTTCGAAATAGAAGTGATGGTGTTCTGACGTGTTGGTGTCAAAATAAGATCTGCCTGAATCGACGACGATTTCACGGAGCAGACCCACCTGGGTAAATTGATGCAGTGTATTATATACCGTCGCCAAAGATACCGAGACACCCGCAGATGACGCATCGCGATGCAGGGTCTCGGCGGTCATGTGATGATCTTCGCCAACAAACATCAATGATGCCAAATCGACACGCTGGCGGGTCGGTCGAAGACCCACATTGCGGAGACGATCGGTGATTTGTGCGTGTACTGAATGAGCGTTCATATCACCGATATATGTCTTAACGTTTCTAATAACAATGATCTAAGTCAAGGACACGGATTAGACGTCTTCTGGGAACGGCACGCCAATAATATTATACCCACTGTCCACGTGGTGGATTTCACCCGTCACACCCATCGACAGATCAGACAGTAAATAGAGAGCCGCGCCGCCTACATCACTGAGTTGGATGTTTCGTTTCAACGGAGCATGTTTCTCATTCCAACGCAGAATATGACGCGCACCGGAAATGGCACTTCCCGCCAACGTCCGCATAGGTCCTGGTGAAAGCGCGTTCACGCGAATGCCATCGCCACCCAAATCTGAGGCCAAATAACGCACGCTGGCTTCGAGGGCCGCCTTGGCGACACCCATCACATTGTAATGTGGAACCACGCGGTTGGAGCCGGAAAACGACAACGCAATCATACTGCCGCCATTGGTCATGGCGGGTGCAGCGTGACGCGCCAACGTCGTAAACGAATAACAAGAAACATCCATGGTACGCAGGAAATTATCGCGCGTGGTGCCGATGTAACGGCCCTTGAGTTCTTGTTTGTCAGAATAGGCAATTGCATGAACGATGAAATCCATGGAGCCCCACGCAGAAACGGATTGGTCTATCACGTTGGCAATTGATGCCTCGTCCTCAACATCACATTGCACGATGACGTTGGAGCCAACACTTTCAGCAAGTGGCCGCAAACGTCGTTCAATAGCTTCATTCTGATAGGTAAATCCGATTTCTGCACCGTGGGCCGCCAATGTTTCGGCGATGCCCCAACCGATTGATCGATCATTGGCAACGCCCATGACCAAACCGCGCTTACCCTGCATGAGGCCACCTGTTGCTGGTGTCACTTTGGCGTCGCTTGCTGGTTTTTGTTCATTCACGGCCTTAACCCTCTAACCGTTTGAACGCCAGCGTCGCGTTTGTTCCACCAAATCCAAAGCTGTTGGATATCGCAATTGCACCTGGTCGGCTTAGCCCCGTCTTTACCCTGGGGACATTTAGCGGGATAGCAGGATCCTGATTATCGAGATTGATAGTCGGTGCTACCAACTGGTGTTTGAGGGCCAGGATAGTGAATACAGCTTCAATTGCACCGGCTCCACCGAGCAGATGACCGGTAGAGGCCTTGGTGGCTCCAATTATTAGATTTTCGGTGTGCTTTCCAAAGACTCTTTGCATTGCTGCGAATTCGGCAATGTCTCCAACCGGGGTTGAGGTCGCATGGGCATTCACATGCTCAACGTCTGTTATTCCAGCCCCGGCCTGCTCCAGGGCATCAAGCATTGCCCTCGCTGCTCCAGCACCTTCTGGATCTGGTGCGGTGATGTGGTACGAATCGCTAGTGACCGCACCACCAACAATTTCACAATATATTTTGGCGCCTCGGGCATTAGCAGATTCAAGCGTCTCCAGGACCAGTGCGCCAGCACCCTCTCCCATCACAAAACCATCGCGAGCTATGTCGTAGGGTCTCGAAGCCTGTTCGGGGGACTCGTTGCGCTTGCTGAGAGCGTGCATTGCCGCGAAAGCCGAGATGGGAAGCGGATGAATTGCTGCCTCGGCTCCACCTGCAACCACAACATCTGCCTCTCCACGTTGAATTCTGTGGAAAGCGTTTGCAATGGCTTCATTGCCTGATGCACAGGCGCTCACTGCGGTCCTGACTCCAGCTCGGGCGCCGAGCGCCATTCCTATTGCTGCAGCGGGACCATTTGGCATCAGCATCGGCACGGTCATCGGCAAAACTCGACGTGGTCCACGTTCTTTTAGTGTGTCAAAGGCATCGAGCAGGGTCCAAACACCACCGATACCAGTTGCAAAATCTACGGCCAAGCGTTCGGGTGCAACCTCGGGTTCACCGGCGTCTGCCCAAGCTTCGCGAGCGGAAATTAGGGCGAACTGACTTGATGGATCTAACCTTTTAGCTTCTTGAGGGGTGAGCATCGTACTAGCCAAGACCTTTGCCTGGCCAGCAAAGGTAACTGGAATTTCATACTTGGCGACCCAGTCCTGCTCGAGGGTGGAGATGCCGCTCTCGCCTCTAACCAGACAATCCCAACTGCCCGGTGCGTCACCGGCTAGAGGGGTTGTTGCCCCAATGCCGGTGACAACTACGCGGTGCATGTTAGTCCTGGTTCTCCGTGATGAAGTTGACTGCGTCAGCCACTGTAATTAGGTTCTTAACTTCTTCATCTGGAATCTTTACGCTGAACTTGTCCTCAGCGTTCACGACGATCGTCATCATCGAGATTGAGTCAATGTCTAGGTCATCGGTAAAGGACTTGTCCATCTGTACAGCCTCTGCCGCAATGCCGGTCTCGTCGTTTACGAGTTCAGCTAGTCCAGCCAGTACTTCTTGCTGTGTGTGTGCCATTTGGGCTTCTCCTTAGTGTTTATTTTGCTCTCTGTATTTTATGGGAGTTCTACGACCTGAGCTGCATAGGCAAGCCCAGCTCCAAAACCAATTTCTAGGGCGTAACCGCCAGATTGCACTTGGCCTTCGGTGAGCAGTCGGTGCATAGCCAAGGGAATGGAAGCAGCTGAGGTATTTCCGGTCTCGGCAATATCCTTGGCTACAACTACTGACTCTGGCAATTTCAGCTGCTTTGCAAGTTCGTCAATGATTCTCATATTGGCTTGGTGAGGTACCAGAGCCGATAGGTCTTCAGCCTCCAGGCCAGCTGCATCCAGTGCTTCCTTGGCAACCTTCGCCATCTCCCAAACAGCCCACCGAAAAACGGACTGGCCCTCTTGAACAAGCGTGGGCCAGGGAACTTTTCCATCACGGAAATCCAGGATTGAGTCTGTCATTCCCACCTTGTCCCAATGGCTTCCGTCTGCGCCCCAAACTGTTTTTGAAATTCCAGGGTGATCACTGGGTCCAACAATCGCAGCTCCCGCTCCGTCTCCAAGAAGAAAGCTGATGCTTCGGTCCGAGGGCGAAATGAAGTCTGAGAGTCTCTCCGCACCCACGACAAGCACGTATTCACTGACACCGGCACGCACCATCGCATCGGCCTGGGCAATGCCGTAGCAATAGCCAGCACAAGCAGCAGAAATATCGTAGGCGGCGGCATCGTGGGCGCCTACTAATTCAGAGAGAAGGGAAGCTCCTGATGGGGTTTGATAGGGAAAGGAAATTGTGGCAAGTATTACCGCGCCTATTTGTTCTGGGTTGATGCCCGCTTTTTTAATTGCCTCATTAGAGGCTGTTGTTGCCAAGTCCATCAGGCTTTGGTCCTTTGAGGAACGAGTTCTAGTTATTACTCCGGTGCGCTGCTGAATCCATTCGTCCGAGGAGTCGATCGGACCCGCAATCTCCTGGTTGGTCACAATAGTGTCACCTCGAGCTGCACCGAGTGCATAAATGCGACTGTGCTGTATCGGCTGTGACTGCTTCAAAGTTTTCATGCTGGAACCTTTTCGAGATCAATTGGCTTTCTCAAGGCTACTGGGGATGCAGTACTTACCGCTCGTTTGACCATTCCCGCTAGAGCCCCAGCCGGCGGCAATTCGACAAATGTAAATGGCTCTGTCGGAAGGGACTCCATGCAAGCATCCCATCTCACGGGGCTAGAGACTTGCCTCACAAGTGAGTCAAGGAAGTCTTGCCCAGAGTTCACGAGTTGGCCATCAACATTGCTCCAGATGGCAATTTCTGGGTCCTTCGGCTTCATTTTTGCCGCTGCCTGTGAAAGTTCGGGAACCGCTGAGTCCATAAAGTGCGTGTGGAAAGCACCGGCAACCTTTAGCTCAATAACCCTGCTGCGCTCGGGAGGATTCTCAATGAGCCGCAAAATATCTGAACTTAGGCCAGCGGCGACTACTTGCCCAGATCCGTTGTAGTTGGCTATCGAAAGTCCAAGCTCGTCTAGTTTTGACTGTATCTCTCCACTTTCGCCGCCGAGAATGGCGGCCATTGACGTCTTCTCGGCTTTTGCCGCGCGGGCCATGGCCTCACCTCTAATTTTCACCAGTGTGATCGCTTCGTCGTCGCTGAGAATTCCCGCGATTGCAGCCGCAGCAAATTCTCCAACGGAGTGGCCCAAAACCCCTGAAATTGGCGTGTTGCCAAGTCCCGCTCGGAACCCTGCTATTGATGATGCGACAATCAATGGTTGAGCTATCGCGGTGTCCTTGATTTCTAGCTCGGATGCACTTGATCCAAGTCGCACTAGGTCCAGGCCTGATGCTTCCGAGAGCTTCTCAAGCTCCATTTTGAATTCGACGATTTGCTCAAGCCAAGGGATCAAAAAGCCCTCGGTTTGCGAGCCTTGTCCCGGGCATCCGACAATCACCATTATTTACCTTCTCATTCCAGATTCGGAGTCATTAATAGTCCCTAAAAATATGGCGATTTGCAGCAGAAAGCCCGTTCTTGGGTCAGTGGGGTCCTGACCAATAATGTCCTCAATTTTTTTCAGGCGGTACCTCACTGTGTTCGCATGAACAAACAGTTCCTTCGAGGTAGCTTCTAGCGACCTACCACTTTCCAGATAGGCCTTGACAGTTGGCATTAGGTCTGTTTGTGAGTCAGCGAGTGGAATGTAGAAACTATCTATAAGCGTCTGCTTGGCGACTGGATCTCCAGCTAGAGCTCTTTCTGGGAGCAGCAAGTCGGCCTTCGTCGGCCTTGGCATAGTACTTGCAGAAGCAGCCACCGCATAGGCCGAGAGTGCAGCATTGGCGGACCTGGAAGCGTCTGAAACACTTAGAACAGTGGGCCCCAAGACCAGTGGGCCGGTTGCGAAGTAACTCTCTAGTTGCATTGCGATTTCGTGTATTTTGTCAGAAGCCTGGGGCTTTTCCCGATTTAGACCAATTACTATCACTTGGCGTCGACCTTGAATGCCAATGAGGACATCGGCGCCGAGCTTTCTGGAGATTTTCCTCACGGCATCGGAATCCTCGCTAACGGGTGTCGCACCCAATAGGACCGCGACCTGACCGTCGGCTTGCCAGCCGAGGGCAGCTACCCGAGAACTAATTTCTTGAGACCGCTCACCGCTAATAATCGAATCGACTACAAGTGCCTCCAGGCGTGCGTCCCAGAGCCCCCTTGCTTCGGCGGCTTTGGCGTAGACATCGGCGGCGCTGAATGCCATGTCCCTTGAGTACCTGAGTATTGCGGCTTGGAGATCTGGGTGGTCTCTTACCACTGCCTCCTCAACCATTTCCACAACAACCTGTATCAGCTGCAAAGTCTCCTGAAGTGAGATTGACCGTAGCAATTCACGAGGTGCATTTCCGAACACATCGGCAGCCACCCAGGGCTGTGCTTGCGGGTTCTCATACCAATTTATGAAACTGGTAATGCCGGCCTGGGCAACACCGCCAACAGCTGCTCTTCTGGCGGGCGGCATTTGCCGATACCAGGGCAGAGTCTCATCCAGCCGAATGAGGGTTGCAGTGGCAAGCTCCCCGGCGATGGAGTGCAGCCACGCAAGATGCTTAGGCTTCGCCACCGGCCGATCCACTTGTTCCAGCGGACACATCGTGCAGGCGATACTTTTCGATTGCCTGCTGAGGGATTGCGGCGTCAATCTTGCCCTCTGCAACCAATTGCTCAAGAACTCTCACGGCTATGGAGGGGCCATCAATCTTGAAGAATCTCCGGGCTGCAGGCCTGGTGTCTGAGAATCCGAAACCATCCGCTCCCAGGGTGGCGTATGGTCCAGGAATCCAAGGCCTGATCATGTCTGGCACAGCGTGCATAAAGTCGCTAACTCCCAGAGTCGGACCCTGCGTGGCCGCCAGTTTCTGAGTGATGTATGCGGTCTGCGCCTCTTGGTTTGGGTAGAGGAATTTATGCTCGTCAACCCTCAACCCGTCTCGGCGCAGCTCGGTCCAGCTTGTTACTGACCAAACATCAGCAGACACGCCCCACTCCTCCAAAATCTCCTGTGCTTCTATGGCCCAGGGGAGCCCGACACCAGAGGCCAAGATGTTCGCTTTGTGGCCTGGATGTTGGTTTTGATTGATTTGATGAATTCCCCTGACAATTCCGTCAATGTCAACGCCTTCTGGTTCAGCAGGCTGAAGCATTGGCTCGTTATAAACGGTGATGTAGTACATGACATTCGGGTCTTCGTGCTGGCCGCCATACATGCGTTCAATACCGCTTCTGACGATGTGAGCTACCTCATAACCGTAAGCCGGGTCATAGCTCACTACTGCAGGGTTGGTGCTGGCCAAAACAGGGGAGTGGCCATCGGCGTGCTGAAGGCCCTCACCGGTGAGAGTTGTTCTTCCAGCCGTTGCACCAATCATGAAGCCCCGAACCATTTGGTCCCCAGCCAGCCAGATTGCATCTGCAGTTCTTTGGAATCCAAACATCGAGTAAAAGACATAGAACGGAATTATCGGTTCACCATGAGTTGCGTAGCTAGAGCCAGCTGCGGTAAAGGCGGCCAGTGATCCAGCCTCGTTGATTCCAGTGTGCAGAATTTGGCCATCGGTCGCTTCTTTATAGCTCAGCAGTAGTTCACGGTCTACAGACATGTAATGCTGGCCACGGGGGTTGTAGATTTTCGCGGTCGGGAAAAAGGCGTCCATACCGAAGGTCCTAGCTTCGTCCGGAATAATCATTGAGATTCTTGGCCCGGTGCCCTCTGAGCGCAGCAGGTCCTTGAGCATTCTCACAAACGCCATAGTGGTGGCGATTTCCTGATTACCCGAACCCTTCCGAGGCGCATCGTAAGCTTTTTCTTCTGGGAGCTTGAAGTCAATATATTTGCTGCGTCTCTCGGGCAGGTAACCTCCCAGTTCGCGGCGGCGGTTATGCATATACTGAATTTCTGGTGCATCTGGGCCCGGGTGGTAATAGGGGGGCTGGTAGGGATCGGCCTCTAGTTGAGCATCAGTTATCGGAACTCGCATTTCGTCCCGGAACCCCTTCAAGTTATCCAGAGTCAACTTCTTCATTTGGTGGGTTGCGTTACGACCCTCGAAGCTTTTGCCCAAACCATAACCCTTGACAGTTTTGGTAATAATCACGGTTGGTTGGCCCTTGTGATTAACTGCAGCGTTGTAGGCGGCATAGATTTTGTTGTAATCGTGCCCACCTCTCTTTAGGCC
Source organism: Micrococcales bacterium UBA4448 (assembly GCA_002390305.1). Lineage (GTDB taxonomy): Bacteria > Actinomycetota > Actinomycetes > Actinomycetales > Microbacteriaceae > Aquiluna. The sequence goes on from DGPE01000067.1 coordinate 7,818, forward strand.
CCAGATTTGGTCATCCGACA
>DGPE01000093.1 GCA_002390305.1 Micrococcales bacterium UBA4448
ACCTATTTCATTGGCATATTCAAGCGCGCCAAGCACGTATGGGGTCGAACCGGAAGAGGCAACCCCGACCAGAGCATCATTTTTGCTCAAACCAATCTCTTCAGCAGCAGCCCTGCCCGCTTGTTGGTCATCTTCAGCGCCCTCGCAAGATTCAACCAAGGCATCTCGCCCACCTGCCATAAGTGCCAGCACTCGGTCCGCGACGCCAAACGTCGGATAGACCTCCGATGCATCCAAGGTGGCGATTCGACCAGAAGTCCCGGCACCAGCGTAAATAATTCTGCCTCCCGTAGCGAAGCGCTTCGAGATTTCCGAGATTGCGTCAGCGACATCTGCGGCTTGGGCACCAACTGCCTGCGCCACTTCGGCATCAGCTTTGTTCATGGTGGCTACCAGCTCAAGAGCGCTGAGTTGATCTAAGTTACCGAAACGGTGGTCTTGTTTTTCGGTCTCTAGATCGTCGATGTTGGAATTTCCGATTGCGGACACTACTGCCCCTCCTTGGATCTTGGGTCGAGAATATTTCTCAGAGAATCTCCGAGCAAATTGAGTGCCGCGACAAAAACCACAATTATCACGCCAGGCGCATAAAGCGTCCACGGTGCAATTAGCACGAGCGTCCTTGCCTCATAAATCATCGACCCCAAAGATGGTGCCGGTGGTGGAGAGCCTAGGCCCAAGAATGAAAGAGCGGCCTCCGTCAAAACTGCCCAGGAAAGTGACAGTGCGATCTGAATAATCGCAATTGAGTAGATGTTTGGAAGAACATGCCTGAACATAATTCCAATGGAGCTCATGCCAGTGCTCCGGGCTGCACGGACGAATTCAATCTCCCGGAGTGATAGCACGGGGCCCCTGGTTACTCTGGCAAAAATCGGTATGTAGACGACTCCAATTGCCATGGCAATTGTGAACCAGTTCCGGTCTAGAACCGATGCAAGGGTTAGTGCCAAGAGAAGCGGAGGGAAGGCAAAAAGTATGTTGGTAAATCCCGTTCCAACTATGTCAGCGACGCCTCGATAAAAGCCCCCCACCAAGCCGATCAGGGTACCGAAAACCGCTGCAATTAGCACGGCCACCACTGAAATAAGAGCGGTAGACCCAACACCGCTGAGCACCCTGCTAAAAATGTCTCGTCCGAATTGGTCGGTACCCATTAGATAGGTGATGTTCGGAGCCAGAAGTCGATCTGAAGGCGTCTGGGCAATTGGGTCAAAACCGATAACTCCAAGATTTACCAGTACCGCCAACGAGATCAGCAGCACAAGTACAAACAGCGAAGAGCCGCCGGTCCAAGACCGAATGAGCCTGCCGAAAACGGATCTGCTCGACGAGTTCGTTGCGGACTTACTCATTCTGCCCTCACCCTCGGGTCAATGGCGCGGTAGAGCAAGTCGGTGAGAAGGTTGATGATTACGAAGCTGGCTGCGATCACCAACACCGTGGACTGCACCAGGGCGTATTCCTTTTGCTGGATCCCCAGCAGCACCTGTCTGCCCACGCCAGGAATAGAAAAGATCTGTTCGATAACCACCGCACCGCCCAGCAGGTAGCCGAATTGAAGCCCTGTGATAGTCACAATTGGAATAAGGGCATTGCGAAGAATGTGCTTGAACTGCAGGATTCTGGTGGAAACGCCCTTTGCTCTTGCCGTTCGAATAAAATCTTGGCCGCGAATCTCCAATACCGCAGCCCTGGTTGTTCGAATGATTGGAGCTGAAATACCAAAGGCTAAAACAATTGACGGAAGCAGCATCTGCTGCAAGTTCACGCTGGGGTCTTCAAAGAATGTCTTGTAACCCAGGCCGTTCGGGTTGAACCCAAAAGTCACCGCCAGGTACGTCAACAAAGTCGTGGCCAATAAAAATGCTGGGACGGAAAGGCCAAGCAGGGAAAGTGCCTGCCCAAAGACGTCTCTTCCTTTACCAACCCTAGATGCCGCCAGCATGCCGATTGGAACGCCGACACCAAGCGCCAAGATTATTGCGAAAACTGCAAGCTGGAAGGTGACGGGAAGAGCCGCAATTGTCAGGTCTAAGACTGGCTGCTGTGCACGAACTGAGAAACCAAGGTTGCCTTGGAATAGGTTGCCGAGCCAGGAAAAGAATTGTTCTGGGAGGGATTGGTCCAAGCCGTAATACTGTTCCAGCGCCTGGCGCTGGGCTTCAGTTAGGCCGGCAGCTTCGGTTCCCAAAGAGGCCGAGATGGCGTCACCGGGGATAGCTCGGAGCATAAAGAAGACAAAAACTGCGACTCCGCCGAGGGTTGCAAATGCTCCGGCAGTCTTCCGCAGAACCCCGCTTTGTAAGATGCTACGCATTTTTTCCTCCCACCAATCAAAAGGGGTGCCCTAGAAAGAGCACCCCTTTTGGATCGGGGTTCTTATTACTTGAGGCCGGTTGTCCTTAGGTACTGCCATGAGCCAGTAGTCATCGGGGTAAAGCCGGTCATTGTGTCGCTAGTTGCTGTGTAGCTGTAGCCACTGAACAGCCACACCCAAACAGCATTGCTCTCGAGCTCCGCTGAAACGTCGGCGTAAATTGCTTTGCGCTTGACTGGGTCGGACTCCACCTTGCCATCAGCAAATAGCTGGTCCATTGATGCGGATGAGTAGCCGGCAACCTGGTTTAGGTTTCCGGTGCTTGGGAAGTAGCGACCATACATTCCATCTGGGTCTGGCTTGCCACCGTTTTGAGCGATTGCGGCCACAAAGTCTCCGGCGATCCAGCGGTCAATGTAGGTACCGCGTTCTTCTACCTCGAGGTTCATGGTGATGTTGGCCTCAGCCAGCTGAGCAGCAACTGCCTGACCAATCTCAAGTTCACCGGCATACAAGCCCTGAGGAACCATTACATCAATCTCAAGGCCGTCAGGGTTACCGGATGCAGCTAGATACTCTGCAGCTTTGGCAAGATCGCGCTCTGGGCACGGTCTGGCGCTTGGGTCTGAGCGGAATGCTGGAGATGTGATTGGACCAGTGACTTGACCCTCACCCAATAGTGCAGTGTCCAGAACAACCTGGCGATCAATCGCACACTGAATTGCTAGGCGAACGTTCTGGTCACTAGTTGTGCCTTTGCTCGGGTTCATCATCAAGGCGTGGTAGCTCAGCTGCGGTGTGGTGTTAACGGTTACCTCACCAGCAATAGCTCTTGCTGTGATTGGGTCGCCGAACACTGCTAGCTGTACGTTACCTGCAGACATGGCAGCAGCAATGGCAGCCTCGTCTGGAAGCACACGGAACTCAAGAGTGTCCAGTGGAGTTGGATCGCCCCAGTAGTTCGGGTTACGTGCCAAAATCACGTTCTGCCCCGCGGTTCTCGATTCAAGCATGAAAGGACCGGTTCCATTGGTCGCATTGCTTAGGCTCTCCTCGGTGTCATCTGAGGACACGATTGCAAGGTTTGTAGTGGTTAGGTTGGCTAGCAATCCAACATCTGCGGTTGCTAGATTCAGAATCACAGTGTCAGCGTCTGGGGCTTCGATTGAAGTAACGCCACCAAGGGTTGACCTTGCAACTCCGGCGTTGGCCTCATCCTGAATTGCCTCGTAGCTGTATTTCACGTCAGCCGAGTCAAAATCGCTACCATCGGCAAACTTCACTCCATCGCGAAGATTGAAGGTAATGGACGTTCCATCGGCAGAAACTTCCCATGACTCTGCAAGTGCTGGGACCACATTTAGGTCAGCGTCAAATGCTGTCAGGGTGTCATAGATGTTTTCCAACATGCGGAAGGCTTGGAACTGAGTTGCCTTCCAGGGGAAAATAGTGTCGGGGTCTGAGGTGACACCCATTACTAGGTTGCCTCCCACGGCTGCTGGCTCTTCGGCCTGTGTGGCAGTCGGCGCTGCTGTTGGCTCTTCTTCTTCTGCGGCGGCACAGCCAGCAAGTACCAGTGATGCGACTGAAATCAGCGCAAAGGCCTTAGCTGGACGAGCTGACCACTTTTTTAGTTGAGTCATTTTGCCCTCTCTCTTATTTGGGTTATCGCCTGGGATGCAAGCGAAATTTGTGTATGTAAAGAAAATACATTGTTTCTAGTATTTATGTAACAGATTTACCTTTTTGTGACCAAACAGTTGCAAACTATTAACAATTAACAAGGAGTTGAGTTGAAAGTAAGGGCGATAGCAAAATCAATGCGGCTTATTAAGCCTTTTGGTATCTCGCGAGGAACAAAGACCAGTGCTGAGGTAATCCAAACCTCGATCACTCGAGATGGGGTCACGGGATTCGGTGAGGCGGTCCCCTACTCCAGGTATGGACAAACGACAGCTGCTTCAATTGCCCAGATATCGAGTCTCCCAGCTGAATTTAACCGCCAGGACTTATTGGGGCTATTGCCTGCTGGTGCAGCAAGGAACGCCTTAGATGCAGCACTCTGGGACCTTGAATCCAAAGAAGCTGGAGTCCCAGTTTGGAAACTCGCGGGATTCCAAAGGCCAGTGCCGCAAGCCATGGGCTACACGGTTTCGCTAAGAGACATCGCGGAAATGACCTCTGATGCGAAGGAGCATGCCAATGTCTCTCTAATCAAGGTGAAGCTCGGTGGATCAGATGACGCCAAGGTAGTCGCTGAAATAAGGCAAGCTGCGCCAAACGCCAGGCTAATTGTCGATGTGAATGAAGGTTGGGATATCTCTCTGTTTGAAAAAATGATTCCGGTGTTAGTTGCAACTCAGGTTGAGCTGGTCGAGCAGCCGTTGCCCAGCAATCAAGACGACCAGCTAGCGAGACTGGCTTGCCCAATCCCACTTTGTGCTGATGAGAGCTTTCAACCGGGTGCTGAATTAGAGAGCCTGGATCAGTCCTACAGTTTTGTGAATATAAAACTTGATAAATCTGGTGGTCTCACAAGTGCGCTCGCTGATCTGAATGCTGCCCGAGCGCGTGGTCTTGGAGTCATGGTTGGTTGCATGGTTAGCAGCTCTCTAGCCATTGCACCGGCTTTTTTGCTCGCTCAACAAGCCGATTACAGCGACCTGGATGGCTTTCTCAGTCTTGCGAACGACCACGAAAATCCGATGCGAGTGCAGGATGGGTTTCTAAATTCTCCCGAGGAGCTCTGGGGCTACCCTGCTAGTAGTTGAGATCAGTAATCAATTCAAGCCCTGGATGATCCAAGAGTGCTGCCAGCGGAGTGCTTTCATCCGGGTTGTTGATTGCCTTTGACAGTGCGAATGCCTTCGCTTCCCCGAACACTAAAAGCAACAGCTTGCTTGCTTGCTTAATAGTTGAAAGCCCCTGAGTGACAGCTTTAGTGGGCATTGATGCGGGATCATCGAAATAGACCAAATTCGACTTAATGGTTTCCTGATGCAACTTGACGACCCTAGTTTTGGAATTGAAGCTCGAACCTGGTTCGTTGAAAGCGATGTGCCCATTGACTCCGATGCCAAGCAATTGCACGCTTAGTGGGCCGAGTTTGGTTATAGCTTGCTCAAATTCTTCTGGGCCTTGTTCGCCTGCGTAATCGCCTTGACCTGGGACATGAATTTTTCCCTGAAAGTTCAAGGGTTCTGTGAATTTTCGAGTTAGCTCGTTCCCATATGAGTTTTCGCTGGCTGGGCTAATCCCTTGATATTCATCCAGCGCAAATGCGTCACTAAATTTTGGGCGGAAGCCATTGGTCGCGAGCGCCGAGTAAACACCTGACATGGTGCCCCCGGTTGCAAGACCAACCGGGCAATCAGGGGACTCATCTGAGATCCCAGCAAACAACTCTGCAGCCAGCGCTTGGCCTTGTCCGGCAGATTTCACCCTATGAATTTTCAACGTACACTCCTAAGCCATGCCTCAAGAATAGAAATGTATGGCTGCCCTGTCGCACCAGCTAACCCAACTTGGCAAGGCTGATTGTTTGAAACCAATAGGCCTTTGGCATCAAGTGCCTCTGCAGCTTCCATCCTGGTGGCGTTTGCGGTCAGTTCGGGCACAAGTAGGCCTCGGTCTCCGGCAAACCCGCAACATTTCCAATTGACCGGAATCACAACCTCTTCAGCGATGTGGTTGGCGATTGTTTCCATCGCTTTGTTTGTGCCGGTCTCCACACCACTGCAAGTTGGATGCAGCACGATCATCTGGTGCTTCATCTTCACTGGAATCTCTAGCAGCTCCTTGGCCACGAACTCGGAGATTTCCATCACCGGCTCTTGAGATTGGCTAGCCAATGTTTGGTGGCAGGATGACCCGTCGATCACCAGCTGCTTACCGCTCAAGGAATCAAACAGGGTTTGGTTCTGCTGCTTTTGCTTCTCATACGCCTTCTTTAGCCCCTTGGAGCTGAATGGTGTACCACAGCAAAAATCCGCTGACGCCTTGGGCACTGATACTGCGACCTGGTGTTTTTTTGCTAGCTCAAGAATCTCTGGAATTGCAGAATCACCAAACATCTCATTCATGCAAGAAGGTAGGTAGGCGTAGCCTCCGCTTGTTTCTCTATGAAGTTTCTTCCTTCTAAAGCCATTGCCAACAATGTGCCTGTCCCACTTGGGTGTTGTTCCCCTTGGGGCAAAAAGGGCCAATAGTTTGGCTGCATTCTTAGCCAGAGCTGGCACTTTATTCGCAGCCTTCAGCCCGAGACCTGCAACCCGCGCGATGAGCCCCCAGTTCGCTTGCATGACTTGACCGACTGCATCGCCAAGACCGTCCTGATTCTTGGCCCTTATTTCTTTAACAAAGGTGCCGGTATTGATGCCAACCGGACAGTTCACTGCGCACATGCCATCGGTGGCACAAGTCTGATCGGCTTGGTAGTGCAGATCCTTTGCCAAAGCCTTGCGGTTGGCAGGGCTTTGATTCTCAAGCTCTCGATAGGCGACAATGCGCTCTCTTGGAGTCAACGTTAGGCCGGCACTCGGGCAAGAGGACTCACAGTAACCACACTCAACACAAGAATCAATAATCTCGTCCACCTGAGCAACTGTCTTTAGGTTCTCCAGGTATTCAGTGGCGCTGGCAGGCAATATCACCCCGGGATTGAGAATCCCAGCGGGATCGAAGGCTTGTTTGACGTCCTTGATGACCCCATACAACTCTTGACCAAATTGAGCCTCAACAAAAGGAGCCATTGCTCGACCTGTGCCATGCTCCGCCTTCAGGTTGCCCTCGAACCCTAAAATAAGTGCAACCATATCCTTGGTGAAGCTTTCAAACGCCTTGATTCGCAGCGGATTAGAGAAGTCATCCGAAACCATGAAGTGAATGTTTCCGTCCCTGACATGGCCAAAGATCACCGGGGTTCCATAGCCATGCTTTTCACAGAGCGCTCGAAGTTTCTTGCAGGCCTCAGTCAGATGCTTTGGAGGAACTACCACGTCTTCCAGTAATGCTGTCGTTCCCTGAGGCCTGGACTTGGCGACGATTGCATAAAGATTTTTGCGCATTGACCAAAGCTGATTTCTGAGTGTCTGCTCTCTCACGCCTCCGAACACAATTGCCCTACCAAAGGCAACCAAGAAGGCACTGGAGGATTTCTCAAGCTCAACTTCGCCATCAGCTTCAAATTCAACCAACACGGCCGCTGCATTTGTTGACAGCCGATTTTGAATCTCTACTGACAACAGCCCTTGGCCGTCTAGGGCTGCAAGGGAGGTGCGATCCATTAGCTCGATCGCCGCTGGTTTGTGGTTGATGATCTCTAACAGCGAATCGTTTGCCTCATCCAGGCTGTCGAAGATGAGCAGGTTGGTCGCCCTAAGAGATTTAACCGGCACGGTCGTCAGGCCAACTTCCCCGAGGAAGGCGAGCGTGCCCTCGCTACCGACAAGCAGGTGGGTGAGGATGTCCACTGGGCTATCGAAGTCAATGAAAGCATTAAGGCTATAGCCCATGGTGTTTTTTTGGCTAAACAATCGCCTAACCTTTTCGACTGAAGTCGAGTTGGCCCGGATTTGATCTCGTTTTTGTTCCAATACCGAAACCAGTTCGGGCTTTAGCTCTCGCAGAATTGCCTCGGCATTTGGTTGGCCAGTGTTGAATACCTTTCCATCCGCAAAAACAATCTCCGCAGAAGTGATGGTTGCGTAGCTGTTGAACTCAACTCCGCAGGTCATGCCACTTGAGTTATTACTAACAGCACCTCCCAGGGTGCTGGCAACCAATGATGCTGGGTCTGGTCCAACTTTTTGCTGGTATTTCAAGAGGTGGCCATTGAGGCGCGCGAGCGTTACTCCCGGCTGTGCCCTGATGGACCCAGAATCTATCTCAAGAATCTTCTGAAACCCACTTCTGGTGTCGACAACTAACCCGGTTCCAAGTGTTTGTCCACTCAGGGAGGACCCTCCAGACCTGAAGGTCACCGATGTCCTTGTCGCTGTCGCAGCTGCCAGAATTTTTGAAATCTCAGCTACACTCCTGGCCCTGAGTGTGCTTCCGGGTCGAATCTGAAAGTGAGATGCGTCTCTAGACCAGACAACTTTTCTGGCAGGTGATTGCATGAGTTGCTTCGAATCAAAACCTGCGGTTGCAAGTGCATCTAAAATTTTGTGAGTGCCAGCCATTAACTAACACTAATGCTCTTTAAATCAGCTTCGGCCTCACTCGAGAGGACATTTGCGGCTGTGAAGCACAATCACCTCAATTACAACCAAAAATTATCTGAGTGACACTAAGTCCTCTGATAATCTCAACCAATGCGAATAAAGCGTGTTATTGCCATCACTGTGGCCTCCTTACTTGTTGTAACCGGGGCCGGTGCTTTGGCCGTTGGTGACTACGTTTACACCTCCGGCACTGAAGTTGCCTGCGCCGTGAACGCGGACGATGTGAACAACAAGCCAGAGCAGTTTTTCACCGCCCCTTCGGGTGAAGGCCCTTACCCGGGGCCCGGTTGGGAAAAGTGGGTTGGCTACGACCTAAGTAGTTGGTGGCTGCAGGATTACCCCTATGACTCGATAAGAATTCCGGTTGCCGATGAGGTGGAGCTGGCTGCCTGGTGGATCGATGCCAAAAACCCCGATTCAAATAAGACCGTGATGGTCACCCACGGCATCGGCACCTCAAAACAAGACTTCAACACGCTACTGCCAACTGCAATGCTCGTGAAAAACGGCTTCAACGTGCTTTTGGTTGATCAAAGAGACGCCGGCGAATCCACCTGCTTAGATGGTCGTCACTCAGCCGGTCAAGAAGAGTCCAGCGACTTTGCAGTGGTTGCCGATTGGCTTATTGCCAATAAGGGCCTGTCGGCTTCGAACATAGGCATGTTTGGGGTCTCCGGAGGAGCTATCGCCACATCTCTAGTTCCAGCAAAATCAAATAATGTTTCGGCCTTCGCAATGGAGGGCACAATCTTTGACTTCAATGCCGCTGCCACTCAAGAGGTCGAATACCAAGGTTTCCCCGGATTCCTATGGCAGTTTGCACTCATTTCCGCGCGGCTTTTCCACGGCACTGACCTTTCAGAAACTTCAGTGAAAGAAGGCATCGATTCGGCAGGAACCAGGCCCATGCTCATCCTGCACGGAGAAATTGACCAAAGACTTCCCTACCAAAGCTCAGTGGACTTTTATGACTACGCAAAATCAGTAGGCGCTGACATTGAACTAGAGGGATTTGCAAACGCAGATCACACCGAGGGCATGCTTACCGAGTCCGATCGCTATGCAGCTGCATTGGCTGAGTTTTTTGACAGGTCGCTAGCGAACTAGCTATTTCTTCGGAGCAAAGGCCCTCGCAAGGGCTGATGCTGCTGCCGAAAGCTCGGTTGGGATAAACCAAACCTTATTTGCATCGCCTTGAGCCAAGTCCTTGAGTTGATCAATGTACTTATAGGCCAGCGCCTGGTCAGTAACAGCTGCCTCTGAAAGTGCATCAAAGACCTTTTGAATGGCCTGTGATTCGCCGTCTGCAACCAGAGCCTGAGATTCTGCATCGGCGCGTGCGTTCAAGACCATCGCCTTGGCGCTACCCTCGGCGCGCAGGATATCTGCTTGCTTATTTCCCTCGGCGGTCAAAATAGCCGCTTGCTTAGTTCCCTCGGCAAGCAAAATTGAAGCGCGCTTTTCTCGCTCCGCTTTCATCTGCTTCTCCATGGAGTCACGAACTGATTCCGGTGGAACGATGTCCCTGATTTCAACCCGGTTTACGCGGACTCCCCACTTACCAGTGGCTTCGTCCAGAACGGTTCTTAGAGCTTTATTAATAGTTTCTCTGGATGTCAATGCACTCTCTAAATCTAGGCTTCCCACCACGTTACGAAGCGTTGTGACAGTCAGCTGTTCGATACCCAGGACAAAGTTGTTGATTTCGTAGGTGGCGGACTTTGAATCGGTCACCTGGTAGTAGATAACGGTGTCGATTGAAACAACAAGGTTGTCTTCGGTAATAACCGACTGCGGCTGAAAATCAACAACTTGTTCACGCAAGTCAATTGTTCTTCTAACAACGTCGATGAAAGGAAAGACCAGGTTCACACCGGCATTTAGAACTTT
>DGPE01000020.1 GCA_002390305.1 Micrococcales bacterium UBA4448
AATAACAGCCTTCGGGTATGGTGGCCAGCGTCCACAACCTTTGGTTGAATCCTGACGGTGTGTTTGTCTTGGTCTTTGACCATCCCGAGTTCTTGAATATCGAATCCAAGATCATTTAGCCGTTGAACTCTCCTGGAAATTTTCCAGCGCTCACTTTCATCGAAAGTTTCATCGGATGTGAGTTCTCGCCAAAGCTCGTGATACTTATCCACGATTCGTTGGCTCACAGCGCCCGGATCAATGTCTGTGGCCTTACCGGAGGCAAGGAGGTCCATGAGCTCTCCGGCAATGTTTACTCGACCGATCTCTAAGTCATTTTCTCGCTGACCATTTGAAAGCCTGCTGTCGTAGAGATGTCCCGTTTCAGCATCGACCAGGTACGCGGCAAACTGGCCGGCATCGCGTCGGAACAAAGTGTTGGAAAGGGACACATCTCCCCAGAAAAAGCCAGAGAGGTGCAGTCTCACAAGTAGAAGAGCAAGAGCATCAACCAGCCGGTTTGCAGTCTGCTCTCTAAGACCCTGAGACCACATCGCTCGGTAGGGCAGCGAGAACTTCAGGTGCCTAGTAAGTAGAACGGCAGGCAGCGGATTACCAGCGCCATCGTCGCGGTCGTTTATTATCGCAAATGCTTCAACGCACGGGATATCCAGTTTTTCAAGCTTGCGTAGCATGTCGTACTCACGCTTAGCGAGTTCAAACAGCGTTTCCTTTATTGCCACCACATGGTCATTTAAGTGAGCAAATCTCACCGTGTGACGAGACAGCCCTTTTGGCAATGCGGCAATGTTCTCTTTTGGCCAGTTCTCAAGCGGCAAATGCCACGGCAGATCCAGCAGTGCTGGTTCCGCCGTGGCAGCCGTAATGTTAAGTGCAGAAGGCATTGAAGCCCTAGTTCAGGCGCTCGCCGGTTTCTCCGTCAAACACGTGGACGAACTCTGGGTCTGCCTGAAGGTGAATCTTGTCACCGGCCTTCGGGTGGTCAACTGGATCTACGCGAACAACAATATCTTGTTCGACGCCATCATGCTGCGCACGACCGTAAAGGAAGCCGTCGCTACCTAGCTCTTCAACTACGTCGACGTCCACTACCAGTCCGTGTGCCGCTGGGGTCATCTTTTCTGGACGCACTCCAACGGTGACAGTTTTCCCGGTGGCCTTCGAGAGGATGTCTTTTGAAATCGGTAGCACCGCATCTCCAAATTGAACTCCTCCCTCGATGATTGGGAGCTGAACTAGGTTCATCGCAGGGGAGCCGATGAAGCCAGCTACGAAAACGTTTTGTGGACGGTCATATAGGTTGCGAGGAGTATCGACCTGCTGCAGCAGCCCATCTTTCAATACAGCCACCCGGTCACCCATGGTCATAGCCTCAACCTGGTCGTGGGTCACGTAAACGGTGGTGACTCCAAGACGCCGCTGAAGCGAAGCAATCTGGGTACGGGTTTGAACTCTTAGCTTTGCGTCCAAGTTTGAAAGTGGCTCGTCCATTAGGAAGACCTGAGGCTGACGAACAATGGCACGACCCATGGCGACTCGTTGACGCTGACCGCCCGAGAGGGCCTTTGGCTTGCGGTTCAAGTAAGGCTCAAGGTCCAAGAGTTTTGCAGCTTCAAGAACGCGCTCGGCACGCTCTTCCTTGTTGATGCCGGCGATTTTAAGAGCAAATCCCATGTTCTCTGCAACGGTCATATGCGGGTATAGAGCGTAGTTTTGGAAAACCATAGCGATGTCTCTGTCCTTAGGTGGGACATCGGTGACTTCCCTGTCTCCAATGTAGATGCCACCTTCGTTTACTTCTTCCAGGCCTGCCAACATTCGCAATGATGTCGACTTACCGCAACCTGAAGGACCAACGAGTACGAGGAACTCACCGTCTTTTACTTCAAGGTTTAGTTTGTCTACTGCTGGTTTTGTTCCGCCCGGGTAAACCCTCGATGCGTCTTTGAATGAAACTGATGCCATGATATTCTCCTTCACCGGCAGGTACGTGCCGGACGATCCATTGTGATAGGTGTTCGTCTTTAACGAACACCATAAGTATGACACTCCAATTAGAATTGGAGTGCCTCGTAATCAAGCTGATACCTAAGGACATAACGGATGACTTTTAATGACAAGCCAACTCGATCTGAAAAGCGCGAGGTGGCAAGGGACAAAGCTCGCGCGTTACGGCAGGAAACTGCAAAGCGTGAAAAGCGAAATCGCATCTTGATTCAGCTTTCAGTTGTGCTTGTTACCCTTGGCCTCGTCGGCGGTATTGCGGCGGTTGTCATTGTTGATGCGGCCAACCGTGCCGATGCTCCGGTTGTTGGCGACTCACCAGCGAACCTAACTGCCCTTGGTGGACTTAAGGTGGGTGTCGGGCTTCAGGCATTCACAGCCAGTAATACACCAACTCCAGATGCCGCTGAAGAGACCCCAGAGATTCAGATTTATGTCGACTACCAGTGTCCAATTTGTCAAGCCTTTGATGTTCCCAACTCAGCACAAATGCGCTCATGGGCGGATATCGGTGCAGCGACCATTGAGATTCGTCCAATCTCATTCCTTGATCGAGCATCTTTGAACGAATACTCCTCGAGGGCTGCCAACTCAGCATTCTGTGTTGCAAACTTCGAGCCAGACGCATTTTTTGACTACCACGAACTTTTGATGCTGAACCAGCCAGAAGAGGGCACCAGCGGACACGATGACGATCAGTTATTCGCCTATGCCGAGGAGGCCAGGGCTGGAACTGAAGAAGTTAAGGGCTGCATTCAAGCCAAGAGCTTTGGTGACTATGTAGAGCAGCACACTCAGAGGGTTCTTTCAGAACCTCAAGATGGTGTCAGCGTTTCGGGGACGCCAACAATTTTGGTGAACGGAAACCAATACACCTGGGCAACTGGCAATGACCTTGTGTCAGCCGAACGTTTCGCCCAGTTTGTTCAGCTGGCAACCGCTCAGTAATTACCCTCTTGTGATCGAGGTGGTTTGTTCCAACTCAACTGTGGTCTCGTTTCCTAGTATGTCTCGGAGCTCAACTGACCATTTACAGTTCGTGCCTGCAAAACCCGCGGGGATTCTCCCGGTGCCTTGAAAAGCAATGTTTTCACTGGTCCCTTCCCAACTGCCCTGCCAGCTCGGTGAGCCTGGCATAATTCCGAAGCTCACCAGGTTTGCTTCGTTGGACGTGAAGCCCAGATACATCTGAAGATGCGGACTACCGTCTTGTTTGCACAAGAACTGTGCATGGCGAATTGGCCTCGAATCACTCAGTGAGCCCGAGTACGTCAGAGTGATGCCAGAATCGGAAAGCGAAGAAGATTTTGGTGTAATCGTGAAGTTTGAGATCACAGGTGGCTCATCGTCGCTTGAGTAAATCAACAAAGCGCCTGTGGCAAGCAAAGCCGGTATCAGGTAGAAGTAAGTGGTTTTGTTTTGCAGAATTCTTTTTAGGAGCACGCCGACAATGCTAGCTCGTGCGTCAAAGACACTGGTAGGCTTCCAGCCGAAGCAGATTGGGTATCACGCTTCAGGCCGACCTGGCGCAATTGGTAGCGCACCACTCTTGTAAAGTGGGGGTTACGGGTTCGAGTCCCGTGGTCGGCTCTCTAAGAAAGCTTTTTTCCTCGCTAAGGGTTGTCAAACCCGTGAAGCAAATAGATGTCAGTCTCAATCCAATTGAGCTCATTGAAAAAGAGTTCTCCGGCCTACATTCCGGCAAGCCCGGATTGAGCAGCATTTCAGGAGGTCAGAGTGCGGCAGACAATTCCCTCAGAGAGATAGCAGACTTTTGGAAAAACTGGCCTCTGATAGCTCAGGAGGGTTCGAATCGGAGTTGTAGTACCAGAGACCTCCGCCAATTACTAATAGGCCACTGGAGTACTTCACAAGTTTCCGACGATGCCTGCGCTCTTTCATGACGCCGTTGAGCCTATTTGCTTCTCGAGTCACTGGCAATCAGTCGAGCACAAACCAGAACCCCATCTAATCGGGAGAGCCAAGTGCTACTCATGAGGATGGAGCAGTTCGTGGTACTCACCGGCTACTGAAGGGCACTCCACCGAAATATTTCATGCCGTTGTCACAGGCTATTGTCACGACGCGTTTACCTGGGCCAAGCTCGGAGGCAATCTCAAGAGCGGCTGCCACATTCAAACCGGTCGAAGAGCCCGCCAGTATCCCCTCTTCTCTGGCTAGCCTTCTGCAAGTCTCGAAAGCTAACTCCTGATCCAGCGCTCTTGACTCGTCAATAAGGTTTAAATCCAGGAAAGGCGGCACGAAGCCCAGAGCCACGCCATCAATTTTGTGCCCACCTCCGTGTCCGCGAGTAAGACGGGGTGATTGCTCAGGTTCCAGGGCGATAACTCTAGGCTTTGCACCTGCGGAGAACAGGCCATCTCGGCTCCCCATTAGTGACCCACCGGTTCCCACTGCCGCGCAGTAAACGTCTATCTCGGGACCAATTTCAGACACGATTTCACTACCGATTCCCTTGTAGCTTGGTCGCACATCGGGGGACGCAAACTGGTCGAAGTAGTGAACTTGCTCCTCTTCGACCATGCGCATTGTGGTGATCTTTAGCTCCTCAAATAGTTCTGGCGTCAGCCTTGAGTCCTCAGACTCAACAAGAACCAACTCTGCCCCGAAAGCCCGCATTGATTCGAGCTTGTTTTGAGCAAATGCGTTTGATGTGACTGCAGTGAACTTCAGACCTAGAATGCTGGACGCAAAAGCCAGGGAAGTGCCCGTGCTTCCTCCGGTGTACTCACAGATTCGGTCACCCTCTTTAAGCTCTCCCCGCGCTATCTTGGCCGCCAGCACTCCAGCGACCATGCGGTCTTTATACGACCCCGTGGGATTGTTCCCCTCGTACTTGACCCACACTTCCGCTTGATCCTTTGAGGTCATTCTTTTCAGCTGCACAAGCGGGCTTTGTCCGATCGAGCTAAGAAATTGCAAGGCGACCCTCTCGACTGTGAATTTCACAAACTATGTTACCTGCGTGTGGCGAATTGTGCCCAACCGTCAAACGGAAGGAAAACCTGGTTGAAGTTGACGGTTTCGAGAGAAATCTGCCCCTATTTCCACCAAGCGGCTGGGAGTAATGCCGCCAGCCGACCTGGCGCAATTGGTAGCGCACCACTCTTGTAAAGTGGGGGTTACGGGTTCGAGTCCCGTGGTCGGCTCTCTAGCTTCTGGGGCGAAGCTCTGCCACCATCGGGCAAACAAACGGATCAACGTTGTTGCTAAGCCCTACCTTGTTTAGATGCTTCATAATTGCTACGTAGCTGGCCATCAGGTTCATCTCAACCATTGTTATGTTGTTCTTCTTACAGAATTCGTCGACCATTACGTGCGCCTTTCTCAGAAAAGGCCTCGCCATGGAGGGGAACAGGTGATGCTCAACCTGATAGTTCAGGCCACCCATCAGGTTGTCCTTTAGCCAGCTTCCCCGAATGTTTCTCGAGGTTAAAACCTGCCTCGAAAAGAAATCTAGCTTGCTGTCTTTTTCAACCAGGGGCATGCCTTTGTGGTTGGGAGCAAAGGCTGCGCCCATGAAAAAACCGAAGGTCATCATCATGAAAAACCAGAGTGCAATCGCCCATAGCCATCCGAACATAATTCCCATGACAACATACGGCGCAGTTTGACGAATCATCATCAGTGAGAATTCCAAGAGCCTTAGTCTCAGCGCCCTGTCTTTTCTCACAAGCCCTGCGAAGGAGTCAACCAAGAGGTCGAATCCGGTGAACAGCAGTAGCAGCGGAAACAGGTAGCCCTGTCGTTCAGTGAAAAAGCGCTCAATCCCTTTTTTTGATTCTTTTGACTCGGTGGTAAAGCTAATAACGCGAATTGCAATGTCAGGATCTTGACCAATTTGATTCGGGCGCTGGTGGTGCTTATTGTGTTTTCTCAGCCAGAAGCCGTAGCTCAAGCCAGCGAATAGATTTGCCAAAATCAGGCCGAGCCAATCGTTGGCCTTGTTGTTTCTAAAAACTTGTCTGTGGGATGCTTCGTGAGCGATAAAACCATATTGGGCACTCATGATCCCAAGCAGGCCGGCCAGTGCGAAGCCGGCAATGATCCACCATTGACTCTGTGCAAGAGCAGACCCAACGAAGCCGGCTCCCACCCATAAAGCTGATGCAACAACGGAGATCACAGCTAGTCGAATGACGTAAAAGCTGGGGCGCTTATGAAGCAGCCCTGCCTCTTTTACCTGCTGCAGAATTAAATGAAAGTTTGTTGGGGATTTGATGGTTGCGATTGCGCTCATGAACCCAAGTCTAAGCGCACTAAGTGAACTGGCGCTGATAGTTGGAATATCGTTTTCACTGCCATACTTGTGAGAGTGAAAGCAATGAGGCTTGAAAAGGATTTACTTGGCGAACGGGAAGTCCCATTCGATGCCTACTGGGGCGTCCACACTCTGAGAGCAGTGGAAAATTTCCCCATCAGCGGAGTCCCAATAGGCCACTACCGATCGCTTATAAGAGGACTTGGTTTTATCAAGGAAGCCTCTGCCAGGGCTAATCTGGCACTTGGCGTAATCGACGAAGCTGTTTGTTCAGCCATCATCGAGGCGGCCATTCAAGTCAGGGACGGCAACTACGATGACCAGTTTGTTGTCGATGCCATTCAGGGCGGTGCTGGAACCTCAACAAACATGAATGCTAACGAGGTAATTGCCAATAGGGCTCTTGAGATTGCGGGTCACCAAAAAGGTGAGTACCAGCACATCCATCCCCTAAACCACGTAAATGCTTCGCAGTCAACAAATGACGTTTACCCAACTGCAATCAGGGTCTCTATGATCATTGAAATTAGAGCGCTCTTGACCGAAGTTGCATTTCTCAGAAAAGCAATTGACGCCAAAGCGCTCGAATTTGCAGAAGTTCTTAAGATGGGCCGCACTCAACTTCAAGATGCGGTTCCCATGACACTTGGGCAAGAATTTGCAGCTTGGTCTCAAACTTTGAGCGAGGACGAGGGTAGGTTACACGAGATGATTCCTCTCCTGAGTGAAATCAATCTCGGTGGAACTGCCATTGGTACAAAGCTAAATACACCAGATGGTTACAGCCAGCTGGTGTGTGAAATCCTCAGTGAGATTTGCGAGCATAATTTCACCCCAGCGGTAAACCTGATTGAGGCAACCAGCGACACCGGAGTCTTTGTGTCGGTTTCCAGCACATTCAAGAGGCTCGCGACCAAGCTTTCCAAGATTTCTAACGACTTGAGATTGCTGTCTTCTGGTCCAAGAGCGGGAATAAACGAGATTAACCTGCCCGCTAGACAGGCCGGATCTTCGATAATGCCCGGCAAGGTAAACCCAGTAATACCAGAGGCGGTAAACGAAGTTGCGTTTACGGTAATCGGTAATGACCTGATAGTCACAATGGCGGCGGAGGCCGGTCAACTGCAGCTCAATGCCTTTGAGCCAATTATTGCCAGATCACTAATGATGAGCGTGGTCTACCTGAGACAGAGTTGCCACATTCTGGCTGAATTTTGCATTAGTGGGATCACTGCCAATGTTGAACACCTCAGATTGACCGTCGAGAACTCGATCGGGTTGGTCACAGCACTTGGCCCAAAGCTCGGCTATGAAAAGACTTCTTTGATTGCAAAGCATGCCCAACAACACAACATGTCCGTGAAAGAGGCAGTGATGGACTTGGGGCTGATGACTGAGGATGAATTTTACAAACTGCTCGGTGACGTGAGAAAGCTCACGGGCCAGGGTTAGAGAAGGTTGGCAACCAACAACGTTATTAAGGGCGCAAAGATTAGAGCCGGAAGCATGTCTGCCACCGAAACCATCCTTATTTGAAGCACCCTGAGGCCGGTGCCGAGCAAGAGAATCCCACCGGTGGCTGTAATCGATGCAATTAGAGCGTCGCTCATCAATGTTCCGGCGCTCGCAGCGATTACCGTCAAGAGCCCCTGCCACAGCCCCACAGGAATTGCCGAGAATGCAACACCCCAACCCAGAGCAGCCGCGAAAGCGATTGAAGTCAAGCCATCAAGGCTCGACTTCAGGGCAAGCACATCGAAGCCTTGACCCAAGCCATCCTGGAGGGAACCCAGTACAGCCATTGGTCCGATGGTGAATAGCAGAGAGGCATTGACGAAACCTTCAATGAACTTGTCCTTGTCACCACCTTTGGACACCTTGAGCTGAAGCCAGGTTCCAAAGTGGCTAAGTTTTTCCTCGATACCGATTAGAGATCCAACCACTGTTCCAAGGACCAGGGAAGCCAAGACAACAAGGAGTGTCCCGGGCTGGGTAACTGCGCCGACAAAGGCGGAATTAGAAAGCGCGGCGAGGTTGAGTGCTCCGATAACCAGCACCACAAGACCTAGTGCGTCGGTGAGAGTCTTGGATATCTTTTCTGGAAGCCTGTGCCCGAGAGCGACCCCCATGGCTGCGCCGAAAAGAATTGAAACAATATTTATCAGTGTTCCCAAGTGCACCCGTTTCAGTCGACGAACAACAGACTACTGATGCAATTG
>DGPE01000018.1:0-2294 GCA_002390305.1 Micrococcales bacterium UBA4448
CAGGTAGCAGTAAACGACATTGGCTCAGAAGCAGACTTTCTAGCAGCAGTCGAAGCAACACTTAAATTTTTCAATGACGGAGATCTAATCTCCGGAACCGTGGTCAAGATCGACCGCGATGAAGTCCTCCTTGATGTTGGCTACAAGACTGAGGGAGTTATTCCCTCTCGTGAGCTTTCCATCCGCCAGGATGCAGACCCAAACGACGTTGTCAAGGTTGGCGACGCGATTGAGGCACTTGTTCTCCAGAAGGAAGACAAAGAGGGACGGCTAATACTTTCTAAGAAGCGCGCTCAATACGAGCGTGCCTGGGGGGATGTCGAGCGCATTAAAGAGGCAGACGGCGTTGTCACCGGAACCGTCATCGAGGTTGTTAAAGGTGGTGTCATCGTTGACATCGGGCTTCGAGGCTTCCTTCCTGCTTCACTGATCGAATTGCGTCGAGTTCGTGACCTGGGGCCATACCTTGGCACCGAGGTAGAAGCCAAGATTCTTGAGCTAGATAAGAACCGCAATAACGTAGTTCTATCCCGCAGAGCACTTCTTGAGCAGAGCCAGAGTGAAAGCCGCTCCACCTTCATGAATGACCTCGTCAAGGGACAGGTCCGCACAGGAGTTGTATCTTCAATCGTTAATTTCGGTGCATTCATTGACCTTGGAGGAGTTGACGGTCTAGTCCACGTTTCAGAACTTAGCTGGAAGCACATTGAGCACGCCAGTGAGGTCGTAGAGGTTGGGCAAGAAGTGACCGTTGAGGTGCTCGAGGTGGATTCTGAAAGAGAGCGCGTTTCTTTGTCCCTTAAGGCAACTCAGGAAGACCCTTGGCAGCTATTCGCCAGAACCCATGCGATTGGACAGTACATCCCCGGCAAGGTAACCAAGATTGTTCCATTCGGTGCATTCGTTCGTGTTGCCGATGGCATCGAAGGTCTGGTCCACATCTCCGAACTATCTGCCAAGCATGTCGAGCATGCTGACCAGGTTGTAACAGTGAACCAAGAAGTCTTCGTCAAGTTGATAGACATCGACCTTGAGCGTCGAAGGATTTCACTTTCCCTCAAGCAGGCATTGGAAGAGGTTGAGGCCACAGGCACCGACTTCAACCCAGTGCTGTATGGCATGAGCGCTGACTATGATGACAAGGGTCAGTACCGCTACCCAGAGGGATTCGATCCAGCCACTAGCGAGTGGAAGGATGGCTTCGATGAAGCACGCACCAAGTGGGAAGCCGAATACGCCGAAGCTCACGCGAGGTGGGAGCTACACAAGGTTCAAGCCAAAGCTGCTTTCGAGCACCTAGCTACAATTCCAGAGTCTGCGCCTGCCCAGGAAGCAACCGCCTCCAGTGGTAAAAACGATGACCAGGGGACGCTTGCTGACGATGAGTCGCTAGCAGCCCTGAGGGACAAGCTCACTGAAGACAAATAGCCAATAATCTTCGAATAGGGCCGGGACGCATTTTGTGTCCCGGCTTTAGCTTTATCCTAGGTTCATGCTTATCGCGCTTACAGGTGGAATCGGGTCTGGTAAAACTACCGTTGCCAGAATCTGGGTAACGCTCGGAGCCACAGAGATAGATGCAGATGTGCTTGCTCGCAAAGTGCTTCAGCCGGGTTCAGATGGCTTGAATCAGGTAGTTGAAGAGTTTGGTGTTGGCATCCTGAACGAAGACGGTTCCCTGAATAGGACCGCTCTTGGAAAAATCATTTTCAAATCACCAGACCTGCGACTAAAGCTTGAGCAAATAACTCACCCATTGATTCAGGGCCTAGCAAAGCAGATCATTGCATCAACTCAGGGTCCGATTGTTTATACAATCCCACTGCTAGTCGAAACAAATTCCCCCTTGCAGTTTGACTCTATTGTCACCGTGAGTGCTCCGGAGAAAATTCGCGTGCAGAGACTGGTAGCAGAAAGAGGCATGTCAGAAAAGGACGCCAGATCTAGAATTTCCGCTCAAGTCACTGATCAAGAGCGGGAAGCGGTAGCTGATCACGTAATTGATTCAAACTGCACACTTGAGGATTTGAGCATTCGGGCCACCGCTGTATTTCAGTCGATAGTGGAAGATAACCAGGAGTGAGTCAGGAGTCGAAACCTTTTAAGGTTGTTAGCCCATACTCGCCTGCTGGTGATCAGCCGACAGCAATAGCCGAACTAGAAACACGTATTAGAGCGGGAGAGCGGGACGTGGTTTTGCTTGGAGCCACCGGTACCGGCAAATCAGCCACCACCGCATGGTTGGTAGAAAAGCTCCAGCGCCCCACCCTCGTCATTGCCCACAATAAGACTCT
>DGPE01000018.1:2349-3943 GCA_002390305.1 Micrococcales bacterium UBA4448
CTATTACCAGCCGGAAGCCTACGTACCTCAAACCGATACCTTCATTGAAAAGGACTCCTCCATAAATGAAGAAGTCGAAAGACTTCGCTACTCGGCCACAATGTCGTTGCTCTCCAGACGCGATGTGATTGTGGTGGCAACTGTCTCATGCATCTACGGACTTGGGGCACCTAAGGAATACCTGGCGCAATCTCTTCCGCTATCGGTTGGACAAAACATTGATCGAGATGAGCTAATTCGCGCCCTGGTGGCGATTCAATATCAAAGAAACGACATTGAATTTACTCGAGGGAACTTCCGAGTAAAGGGTGACACCGTCGAAGTTATAGCCGTCTACGACGAAGAGGCCACGAGAATTGAGTTCTTCGGCGACGAAATTGAAAAGATTTACCGCATTCACCCGCTCACAGGGGAAGTATTGATGGAGCGGGACAGCGTCGCAATTTACCCGGCGTCCTATTACGTTGCGCCGGTGGAGCGCATGGGTAAGGCAATAGAGGACATCGAAAACGAGCTTGAACAGCGTTACCGCGAGCTTGATTCTCAGGGAAAGCTGTTGGAGGCGCAGCGAATCAAGATGCGAACCACATTTGATTTAGAGATGATTCGCGAGCTTGGATTTTGCTCGGGTATTGAGAACTATTCGCTACACATTGATCAGCGCCGGCCAGGCGATCCACCCGCCTGCTTGCTTGACTACTTCCCAGAAGATTTCCTGACCGTAATTGATGAATCTCACGCCACAGTGCCACAGATAGGCGCAATGTATATGGGTGATTCCTCTCGGAAACGAACACTAGTGGAGCATGGCTTCAGGCTGCCATCGGCTTTGGATAATCGCCCATTGAAGTTTGCCGAGTTCTTGGAGCGAACCGGTCAAACTGTTTATCTTTCTGCAACTCCGGCCAAGTACGAATTAGAGCTTTCAGACGGCGTGGTGGAACAGATCATTCGGCCGACAGGGCTGGTCGACCCACAAATTGTCGTGAAGCCTGCCAAGGGGCAAATAGACGACCTTCTAGAAGAGATTCGGGTTAGAACAGACAGAAACGAGCGAGTACTGGTCACAACGCTCACCAAGCGGCTTGCCGAAGAGGTGACCGACTACTTCACCGAGATGGGGATTCGTGTTCGCTATCTTCACTCTGACGTTGACACACTCAGAAGGGTTGAGCTACTGAGGGAACTCAGACAGGGTCTCTTCGATGTTTTGGTAGGCATCAACTTGCTGCGAGAAGGCCTGGATCTTCCAGAGGTTTCCCTTGTCGCAATACTCGATGCCGATAAGGAAGGTTTCCTTCGTTCTGCCACTTCTCTGATCCAAACCATCGGCCGCGCTGCGAGAAACGTAAACGGCGAAGTTCATATGTATGCCGATGTGGTGACTAAGTCGATGACAAAGGCAATAGACGAGACCAATAGACGCAGAGAGAAGCAAGTGGCGTACAACAAAAAAATGGGCGTTGACCCGCAGCCATTA
Organism: Micrococcales bacterium UBA4448; assembly: GCA_002390305.1. Lineage (GTDB taxonomy): Bacteria > Actinomycetota > Actinomycetes > Actinomycetales > Microbacteriaceae > Aquiluna. Next base: position 3,830 of record DGPE01000018.1, read on the forward strand.
CGCAAAAAGATTGCAGACATAACAGATGCTCTCCAGAGGGAAGAGGTGGACACCGAGGAGCTTCTCAAGCAACTTGGCAAGAGCTCCAGAGCAAAGAGCAATAGAAGAGCAGTT
>DGPE01000012.1 GCA_002390305.1 Micrococcales bacterium UBA4448
CCCGAGTCTTAGCGCGCGACCGGTTACTATCGCGTCTTTTATTGACTCGATGCCACTGCCTTCGCCGGCATGGACGGTGCAGGGGAAAAGTTCGTCGGCTAAATAGTCAAAAGCAGTCTTGTGGCGAGAGGGCAAGAAACCGTCCTCAGCACCGGCAATATCAAAACCCACAACGCCGTTATTTCGGTGCCTGACAGCTAGTTCGGCAACCTCGAGTGCCCGGTCAGCATGACGCATGGCTGTAATTATCTGTCCGGTGCGGATGAACCCGCCGGATTCATTCACCTCTGCCATGCCGCGCTCAAGTCCGTCTTGAACCGCCTCGACAACCTGGTCCATGTCTAGGCCTTGCCTGAGGTGCTGCTCGGGGGCATAACGATACTCTGCGTAGATTACATTTTCTTCCGCCAGATCCATCACAGCCTCATAGGCCACTCTTTCGAGGCTGTCAGCGGTCTGCATGACGCCAACGGTGTGCTCAAAGGTTGAGAGGTAGCGTTCAAGGGAACCGGAGTTTGCGTTCTCGGCAAACCAGCTGGCCAGATCTAGGGCGTTATTTCTCGGAAGCACATGTCCGTGTTGACCTGCAAGCTCAATAATTGTCTGAGGCCTCAGGCCACCGTCCAAGTGATCGTGCAGTGAAATTTTTGGTAGTGATGCGATGTCCATTTTTCCCTAACTAACTCTCCCAAGAATTAGTTTACGCTCGGCAGGTTTTTGCTCTTGAATGCCGACAGCATTCTCGGCAAGGCCGATTGCGCGCTCAAACCGCTCAGGGGTCTCGGTGTAAAGGGTCATGATTGGATCGCCAGCATTGACCTTTTCACCAATCTGCACGTGCAGTTCAATTCCAGCACCAAACTGAACAGCGTCTTCCTTGCGCTCTCGGCCAGCACCTAGCCTCCAAGAAGCAACACCAATGCCTAAGGCCTCAAGTTCTGAAACGTAGCCCGACTCACTTGCCCTGATGACGTGCCAATGCTCTGCTTTTGGAAGTGCAGCGTCTGGATCTCCACCCTGAGCCTTGATCATCTTGCGCCAAACATCAAGGGCCTTGCCGTTGGCAAGATTCTCTCGGGGATCAACGTCTGTCACACCTGCAAGGGTCAACATCTCGCGGGCTAACTCGACAGTTAGCTCAACAACATCTTCGGGTCCGCCACCTGACAGAACCTCGAGGGATTCTTCGACCTCCAGCGAGTTTCCGATCTTCTTGCCCAGAGGGGTGGACATGTCCGTTAGCAGTGCAGAGGTGTTGACTCCGGCATCTTTACCAAGTTGCACCAGCACCGTTGCCAGTTCATTTGCTCGGTCGAGAGTCTTCATGAAAGCACCCGAGCCCACCTTGACATCAAGAACGAGTGCAGAGGTCCCCTCTGCAATCTTCTTGCTCATAATCGAGGAGGCAATCAGCGGGATTGCCTCAACGGTGCCAGTTACGTCTCGAAGGGAATAGAGCTTCCTGTCTGCCGGGGCAAGCCCCTTGCCCGCTGCGCAAATCACGGCCCCGACCTCCGCCAATTGACTGTAAAGCTCAGTGTTTGACATGCTGGCTTGCCAGCCCGGGATGGCTTCTAGCTTGTCCAGCGTTCCTCCGGTGTGACCTAGGCCTCTGCCACTGAGCTGAGGCACGGCAACACCATAAGAGGCCACCAAGGGAGCAAGAGGCAAGGTGATTTTGTCGCCGACACCACCCGTTGAGTGCTTGTCGGTGGTGGGGGCAGAAAGGCCCGAAAAATCAAGACGCTCACCAGATGCAATCATGGCCATGGTTAGGTCCTTGATTTCTTGACGGTTCATGCCGTTGAGCAAGATCGCCATCGCCATTGCGGACATCTGCTCGTCGGCTACAACACCCGAGGTGTAGTTCTCGACCAACCAGTTAATCTCTTCGGTTTCTAGCGTTCCATGTTCACGCTTTTTAATGATTAGTTCTACCGCGCTAAAACTCATTTGTTTTTTAGATCTTCCGGTCCAAAGGCATCTGGCAGTACCTCATTGATGGTCTTTATGCCAGAGATGGTCTGCAGAAGCATGCCTTCTGCAGAGTGTTCATACAAGAGCTGTCGGCAACGACCGCATGGCATGAGCGCTTCACCCTTACCGTCTACGCAGGCAAACGCCACAAGCTTTCCGCCACCGGTTCTAAACAGTTCGCTGACCAGCGAGCATTCTGCGCAGAGCCCTAATCCGTAGGAAGCATTCTCGACGTTGACGCCGGTGATGATTCGGCCATCATCACAAATCGCAGCCGCCGCAACTGGAAACTCCGAGTATGGGGAGTAGGAGTGCGGCAACACATCAATTGCCCGTTGAGTCAGAGCCTGCCAGTCGATCTGCATTCTTAGCCCTTCACATATGGGACAGCAAGAGCCTTTGGCGGCCTTGACTGACCAACAAAGCCAACAACAGCAATAATCGTGACCAGGTAGGGAACCATTGCTATGAAGTCAGTTGGCACGCCCGGACTAACCTGATTTGCCCAAATTCGCAAAATAATCGAGAATCCAAATAGCAGTGCTGCTAATGCCGCGGAGATAGGGTGCCAGCGCCCCAGAATAACTACCGCAAGGGCTATGAAGCCGAGCCCTCCAGACATCTCACGACCGAACGCTCCAGCGTTACCAATCGTCAGCGCTGCACCACCCAAACCTGCCATTGAGCCACCTATTGTGACCCACCAGAACCTGGTCCTACCAACATTGATTCCTACCGTGTCGGCGGCTAATGGCTGCTCTCCAACCGCTCTAGCACGAAGTCCCAGTCTGGTCTTGAACAGCACGAACCAGATAGTTGGCACAATTAAAATAGCCAAGAAAACGGTAATCCTATTTTCAAAGAAAACAGGTCCGAGTATCGGAATGTCGCTGAGCACCGGAATCCTGATGATATCCAAGGTTCCAGGGAAGTTGACATTCTCAGCATCCTCTGTCAGCCACTGCTGATAGAGGAAGTTTGTAATTCCTATAACAAGAACATTCAGTACCACACCAACAATGATCTGCTGGGCCAAGAACTTGATAGAGAACACAGCCAGCACCATCGATAGCAGAGCTGCTGCAACCATTGCGGAGAGGGTGCCAATCAAATAACTCTTGGTTATTGAAGAAACCACAGCTGCCATGAAGGCACCGGTGAGCAATTGACCCTCGATAGCGATGTTCGTTATTCCAACTCGCTCGCTCATAATGCCGGCCATTGCACCCAAAATAATTGGAACAGCCAGGACCAAAGCAGTGCCAATAATGAAGGCGATTGGTACCGTTCCTTCTGCTGCGAGCCAGCCAAGCAGCGCGGTTATCCCAACCAAGCCATAGACGCTCGAGACCCAAACCGGTGTCTTTTGATTCTGCATCGACCGGTAAAGCGAGAACCCGCTAATTGCCAGCATCAGAACGCCCGAGATAATACCCAAAGTGCTGGAATCGATATCTAGAGCCGGGACCTGGATTACATCCTGCCTTCGCGAGATTTCAAACCCAACCATCCCTTCTCTGCCAAGAAAGCCCATAAAAACAATTGTCAAAAGCCCAATTGAGCCCATAACAATCGGAGATTTAAAACCAACCTTTACCTCAGTAGCCACGGTGTTGCTCACTTGGCACCTCCTTTGACAAAGATGCGTCTTCGCATCTCACCCAGGGCATTGGTGGTTTGAGGTTTCGGTAGCCTGAAAATCGCTCGAATTAGCGGTGGTGCAGCGATGAAGAGCACGATTGCTCCCTGCACGATTCCAAGCACCTCAGGTGACACACCAATAACCTGCATTGAAGGAGAGCCAGCCTTGAATGCCCCAAACAGCAGGCCGGCTAGCAAAATACCCGGCCCAGACGAACCACCGAGGAGTGCCACTGTGATCGCATCAAATCCGATGTTCGCATGCGCTGAAGGCGTTACTCCAACTGCGACACCCAGCGATTGATTCGCTGCTGCTACGCCAACAAATCCGGCCGAAAGCGCCATTGCAAGAATATAGGTTTTCTCGACGTTGATTCCGGCCGCGCGAGCTGCATCAGGGTTGAATCCGACCATGCGTAAGCGGAAACCGATTGTGCTTCTTTCCATCAGCCACCAGAAAACTACAACCGCAATTAGCGCAAAGATTAGACCCCAGTGCAATGAATAACTATCTCCAAGCAGCCTCGGAAACATCGCGCTCTCGGCAGCTGCATCAGCCTTTGGGTTCCCGGAAGCGCGAGTTTCCTGCAGTAGAGCTGGGTCCCGCATTAAGAAAGTAAAGAAATAAAGAGCAATGTAGTTCATCATGATTGTAAGAATCACTTCGTGTGCTCCGGTTCTTGCCTTCAAGAAACCAACCAGGGCCCCCAATAGTGCCGCGCCAATGATTCCGGCGATGAGAGCCACAAACATGTGAAGCACAAATGGAAGCTCCAGTCTGGTAGCAACGTAGGTTGCAAAAATCATTCCAAATATCAGCTGCCCGGTTCCACCGATGTTAAATAGTCCTACTCGGAAGGTAAGGCCGATACCTAGGCCGGCAGCAATTAGTGGTGCACCGAGGCGCAGGGTTTCAGTGATAGGCCTTACGGCTTTCTCAAAAGTGTCGGCATCAAAGTTGTAAATTGAGCCCTTGAATAGCGCTCCGTATCCATCACCGACAACCGCGGCGGCTGCCCCAAACGCGTCGCCGGGTCTTGCAAATATATAAGCCAGCGACTCTACAAACTCTTTATTGGAGCCAATCATGAAAATCGCACCCACGATAAATCCCAGCACAATTGCTATTACAGTGCGAATAAACCCACCGGATAAAATCTCCCGCATTACCTGCGACATGACATTGTCGGTTCTATTTACATCGCTCATAAGGTCACTCCAGCCATTAGCTTTCCCAGATCTTCTCTAGAAGTGGATGGATCTACAACCCCAACTATTTTTCCCCGATACATCACTGCAATTCGATCCGCAAGTGCGAGCACTTCGTCTAGTTCGGTTGAAATCAAGATCACAGCCTTTCCAGAATCGCGCTCTGCAATGATGCGCTCGTGAATAAACTCGATTGACCCAACATCCACACCCCGGGTGGGCTGGGAGGCAATGAGCAAATTTATTTTCCTTGACAGTTCGCGCGCTACAACAACCTTCTGTTGATTACCTCCAGAGAGTTTGTGAGCGGGTGTCTCGGCAGATGGTGTTCTGACATCGAATTCTTGAATCACTTCATTTGCTATCTGTTTGCGAGCTGCGAAATTAATGTTTAGGCCCTTTGTAAAACGAGATTTGTATGACGAGTTCAGCATCAAGTTTTCCGCCACTGTGAACTCAGAAACTAGTCCGTCAGTTTTCCGGTCTTCTGGAATGAACCCCATCCCACTTTCCAGGGACTGCCTGACCGACGCATTGGTTATTTCCTTGCCACTCAGGCTGGACTTTCCCTCTTTACCCAGTGGCTTACGAAGCCCCAGCAAAAACTCGGCCAATTCTGTTTGGCCGTTGCCTTGCACTCCAGCCAGTGCGAGAATCTCACCCTCGTGCACCTCGAAGCTCACGTCGTTGACTGCTTTTTGGAATCGGTCATCCAGTACGCTGACGTTCTCGACCGTTAGAACCACCTTGCCCAAAGTGGCAGGCTCCTTATTAACGGTCAGCATGACCTCGCGGCCGACCATCAAGGAGGCCAACTCTGATGTCGAAGCCTCCGGCTTCGCCGTTCCCACGACTTTTCCAAGGCGGATGACCGTGATTCTGTCGGCAACCGCCTTTACCTCGCGCAGCTTGTGAGTGATGAACACGATTGAGGTTCCACTTTTTGCTAGTTCCCTCATGATCTCCATGAGCTCATCGGTTTCCTGCGGTGTCAAAACTGCTGTCGGTTCATCCAATACCAAAACCTTGGCATCTCTGGACAGCGCCTTAATAATTTCTACCCGCTGTTGGACGCCAACTGGAAGATCTTCAATGAGGGCATCTGGATCAACATTGAACCCGAAGCGCTCAGAGATTTCAATGACATTTTTTCTGGCTGTTGCTAGGTCTATTACTCCCAAGGCCTTAGTCGGCTCATGACCAAGAGCCACATTCTCGGCAACTGTGAAAACTGGTATCAACATGAAGTGCTGGTGCACCATGCCAATGCCAGCTTCGATCGCCTTTTGCGACGAGTTGAACTCCAGCGGCTCACCGAACACGTTAATGGAGCCTTCGTCTGGTACGTAAAAGCCGTACAGGATCGACATGAGCGTTGATTTACCCGCGCCATTTTCACCGACGATCCCGTGGATCGTGCCAGCTTCGACCGCGAGGTCGATGTCTTTATTGGCCTGAACGGGTCCAAAGGATTTGGAAATGCCGTTTAGTTCGATAGCAAAATTTGTCATGCGTCTATTTAGCTCAAAATAGCCTGCGCCGGGTAGGGGATAACCCACCCGCAAGCGCTAAGAATGGTGCAATAGCTTGTCTACGAACCTTTGCGCTGAAAAGCACAAAATGCAGAAACAGCTAAATCGACAGGGATTGAGAGAAAAACGCCACCAGAAGTGCGTTCTTTGGTGAAAGCCCTCAAGGCTTTACCCCTTTTTAGAAAGTTCTGCGTCTTCCTTCCTGAAAATAAAATGCCGCCACTCAGCTGAGTGGCGGCATTCATGGTACTTCAGTAAGGTGAGGTTCAGGCCGTTTCCAGCCTGTTCCAAGCGTCTTAGTTCACGCAGGAGCCTTCGTAGGAGAAGTCTTCGTCGGTGAAGTTCTGGACCATCAGGTCGCCGGCGATAATGGCAGCTTCAAACTCAGCGAGGGAAGCCATCATTTCGTCAGAAACCAGATCAGCATTGTACTCGTCCATTGCTGCGCCTACGCCGGCTTCAGCCAGGCCAAGGTCGAATACGCCAGGCTCGAACTCGTCGTTCATTGCGATCATGAACGTGTCGAATACGGCGTTATCAACGCGCTTTACCATCGAGGAAAGCATCACGCCTGGGTGCAGGTAGTTCTGGTTAGCGTCAACACCAATTGCAAACTTACCGGAGTCAGCAGCAGCCTGGTATACGCCTACGCCTGTACCACCAGCAGCCGCGAATACAACGTCAGCACCTTGGTCGAACTGGCCACGAGCCAATTCTGCGCCACGGGTTGGGTTGCCCCAAGCGGCCGGCGTGGTGCCGGTCATGTTGACGATGACAGTCGCATCAGGGTTCACAGCGCGTACGCCCTGCTCATATCCACAAGCAAAGCGGCGGATCAGTGGAATGTCCATGCCGCCAACAAAGGAAACGGCGCCAGACTCGGAAGCCATGGCAGCCAGAGCGCCCACGAGGAACGAACCTTCGTGCTCTTTGTAGGTGTACTGACGCATGTTGTCGCCACCGAGCCAGCCAACATCGACGATACCGAAGTTGGTGTCTGGGAATTCAGCGGCTACGACGGCCATAGCGTCGGCCTGTGCGAAACCCATCACAACGATTGGGTTTGCGCCAAGTTCAGCCATCTGACGCAGGGCGCCTTCACGCTGAGAAGGGTCGGTGACTTCGAATTCAAGGTATTCAACGCCGGTTTCAGCTTTAAAACGCTCAGCGCCATTGTA
>DGPE01000050.1 GCA_002390305.1 Micrococcales bacterium UBA4448
CTTTTTGTCTTAAAATATTCTTTTTAATATAAGGATGGAGAGATTTGAACTCTCACGCTCGCGAGAGCACCTGATCCTAAGTCAGACTCGTCTACCGTTCCGACACATCCCCCAAGAATGGAGACTGGGAGAGTCGAACTCCCGACTTCTTCAATGCAAATGAAGCGCTCTACCAACTGAGCTAAGTCCCCATAGCGAGCATTCCCTGGCGGAAAGTGCTCACCGTGGGCCTAGGAGGACTTGAACCTCCGACCTCTTCATTATCAGTGAAGCGCTCTAACCACCTGAGCTATAGGCCCGTAAAGCAAGTTGATGCTACTAGAAAAAACCCACTGCCACAAACTCTAATAACTAGTTGTTTGTGAAAGTAAGCGATAGTCCGCCTACCAGCTTGGAAATAACGTTGAAGATCACTGCCCAAACTCCCCAGAGGGCGGTTGTGAGCACGACATTCAATAGGGCAAGTGTTCCGGCGGTTGTCATGACGTTGTTCAGTGAAAAGTCCTCTTCAAGGTTCACATTGCTGGTTTCACCCAAAACAGAACCAAGCAGGCTGCCGATCGAGGCGAAGATCCCAGAGTTGGAAAGAACTCCCCAAATCAACCAAGCTCCGACAACGAGGGATATCGAGGTGGCGATAGATATCAAGAAGCCGACCTTGACCGCTGACCAAACATCAACGCTTCGAAGCTTGAGTCGAATTTGCTTCTTTGGCTCTTTGGGTTGCTTATTCCGCTTGAACAGCGCCATCTGCCGCTCCTTCGGTCTCGGTCTCTTCGATCAGGTCTTCGTTGGTTTCTAGGTTTCGCTCTGAGTTCCTGGCAATTGAAAGCACCGAGTCGCTCTGGTCAAATCTAGCAAAGACAACGCCCATCGTGTCGCGGCCTTTGGCCGGCACTTCAGTTGCGGAGGATCGGATTACTTTTCCGGAAGATAGCACCGCTAGAACCTCGTCAGATTCGTCGACCATTAGTGCTCCGACTAGATCGCCGCGCTTTTCATCCAGTTTGGCAACCTTGATTCCAATGCCGCCGCGCTTTTGAACGCGATATTGGTCGGCTGCAGTTCTCTTCGCATAGCCACCCTCGGTGACAACAAAGACAAAGCCCGACTCTCCGATAACCGAGGCCGACAGCAGTTCGTCTTGTTTGCGGAAGGCCATTCCGATAACTCCGGAGGTGTCACGCCCCATCGGTCGCATGGAATCGTTTGCGGCGGAGAACCTAATCGACATACCCTTGCGGCTAACCAACAGAACGTCGTTCTCTTCGCTAACTAGCATGGCGTTCACTAGTTCATCGCCCTCACGGAGCTTAATGGCTATGATTCCGCCGGTGCGAGCTGTGTCATAAAGCTCTAGGGCGGTCTTTTTGACAAGACCGTTTTTAGTTGCCATAACCAAATACGGCTCCTGGGCGTAATCCTTAAGATCAAGCACCTTTACGACTCGCTCTTCTGGTTGCAAGGCAAGCAAGTTGGCAACGTGTTGACCCTTTGAATCACGACCTGATTCCTGGACCTCATAGACCTTGGCACGATATACCCGTCCCACGTTTGTGAAGAACATCAGCCAGTGGTGTGTGGTTGAAACAATGAAGTTCTGCACCACGTCGTCTGCTCTTAGGTTTGCGCCTTTAACGCCGCGGCCACCGCGGTGCTGCACGCGGTAGTTGTCGCTTCTAGTTCTCTTGATGTAGCCGCCCTGCGTCAGCGTTACGACCATTTCCTCTTCTGGGATTAGGTCTTCTACGCTTACGTCGCCGTCATAGCCAAGCATGATCTCTGACCGGCGGTCATCGCCATACTTACCAACGATTTCGGAAAGCTCCGTGGAAACGATGTCTCGTTGAGCCTTGGGGTCACCGATAATCCTCTGGAATTCGGTGATTTGCCTCTCAAGCTCTGCTGCCTCATCAATGATCTTCTGGCGCTCAAGCGCAGCCAGCTGGCGCAACTGCATGTTCAAAATTGCACGAGCCTGCAGCTCGTCAATCTTTAGAAGCTTGATTAGCCCGTCGCGAGCGTCTTCAACGGTTGCGCTCTTTCTAATTAGCGCAATTACATCATCCAGCGAGTCCAGGGCTTTGAGGTATCCGCGGAGAATATGAGCGCGTTCCTCTGCCTTGCGCAATCTGAATTGGGTTCTTCTGACAATGATGTCGATTTGGTGAGTGACCCAGTTGGTAATAAATCCATCGATCGAAAGTGTTCGTGGAACACCATCCACCAGCGCCAACATGTTGGCGCCGAAGTTGTCTTGAAGCTGGGTGTATTTGTAGAGGTTGTTCAGCACAACCCTTGCAACGGCGTCTCTCTTTAGAACAATTACCAGCCTCTGGCCGGTTCGACCGGAGGTTTCGTCTCGGATGTCCGCGATTCCAGTGAGCTTTCCCTCTTTGGTCAGCTCGGCGATCTTCAATGCCAAATTGTCAGGGTTCACCTGATATGGAAGCTCGGTAACAACAAGGCAGGTGCGGTTTTGAACCTCTTCAACATTCACAACAGCACGCATTGTTATTGAGCCGCGGCCAGTTCTGTAGGCATCCTCAATGCCTCGGCGGCCAAGAATTTGGGCACCGGTTGGGAAATCTGGGCCCTTAACCAGCTTGATTAGCTCTTCGATCAGTTCTTCGCCAACCACATCCGGGTTTTTTAGAACAAACTGGGCTGCCTGGGAAACCTCACGCAGGTTATGTGGCGGAATATTGGTTGCCATACCAACCGCGATACCAATAGATCCGTTGACAAGTAGGTTCGGAAACCTTGCTGGCAGGATGGTTGGTTCCTGGGTTCTACCGTCGTAGTTGTCTTGGAAATCAACGGTTTCTTCGTCGATGTCCCTGACCATCTCCATGGCAAGGGGCGCCATCTTGCACTCGGTGTATCGAGGGGCCGCGGCTGGGTCATTACCGGGGGAGCCAAAGTTTCCCTGACCCCAAACCAGTGGATAGCGAAGGTTCCAGTCTTGGACAAGCCTCACCAGGGTGTCATAAATTGCAGTATCACCGTGCGGGTGGAATTGCCCCATAACATCTCCGACAACACGCGAGCATTTGGAGAACTGCTTATCTGGGCGGTAACCACCGTCATACATTGCATAAAGCACGCGGCGGTGAACTGGCTTCAGGCCGTCTCGCACGTCCGGAAGGGCTCTTCCGACGATAACGCTCATCGCGTAGTCGAGATAGCTTCGTTGCATCTCGACCTTTATGTCGATGCGTTCTATTTTGTCGATTTGATTTTCTGACATTGTTCGGGCCCTCCTAGATGTCCAAGAATCGAACGTCTTTGGCGTTTCTCTGAATAAAGTTTCTTCGGCTCTCTACGTCTTCACCCATAAGAGTGGAGAAGACCTCGTCAGCCAGAGCCGCGTCATCGAGCGTCACCTGTAGCAGGGTTCTGCTCTCAGGGTTCATGGTGGTTTCCCAGAGCTCGTCGTAATCCATCTCACCAAGTCCCTTATAGCGCTGGATCGAGTTTTCCTTGGGAATCTTTCTGCCGGCAGCTTGACCCTCAGCCAGCCTTTTGTCTCGCTCAACATCGGAGAAGACATATTCGTGCGGGGCGTTAGACCACTTGATCTTGAACAGTGGTGGCTGAGCCATGTAAACGTAGCCGTGTTCGATCAAAGGCCTCATGTAACGGAACAGCAGGGTGAGCAGCAACGTGCGAATGTGCTGGCCGTCGACATCGGCGTCAGCCATCAGTATGCACTTGTGGTACCTGATCTTTGTTACATCAAACTCTTCGCCGATACCGGTACCAAAGGCGGTAATTAGAGCTTGGACTTCGGTGTTAGCAAGCGCTCTGTCGAGTCTGGCCTTTTCAACATTCAGGATCTTTCCACGAAGCGGCAAGATCGCCTGGGTTTCAGGATTTCTGCCTCGGACCGCAGAACCACCGGCCGAGTCACCCTCGACTATGTAGATCTCAGAAACTACCGGGTCCCTTGATGAGCAGTCCCTTAGCTTCCCAGGCATTCCACCGGATTCAAGGAGGCCTTTTCTTCTGGTGGCCTCACGGGCTTTACGTGCAGCCATTCGAGCACTCGCAGCTTGGATGGCCTTGCGGACAACCTCCTTAGCCTGGACGGGATTTCTCTCGAGCCAGTCACCAAGTTTGTCGTTCACAGCCTTTTGCACAAAAGCTTTCGCCTCGGTATTTCCAAGTTTGGTTTTGGTTTGACCCTCGAACTGTGGCTCGGTTAGTTTCAAGGAAATCACGGCCGTTAGGCCCTCCCGAACATCATCACCGGTGAGGTTGTCGTCTTTTTCCTTGAGCAGGTTCTTATCGCGTGCATATTTGTTCAGCAGCGAGGTTAGTGCGGTGCGGAAACCCTCTTCGTGGGTTCCGCCCTCGTGGGTGTTTATGGTATTCGCATAGGTGTGGACACCTTCGTTATAGCCAGTGGTCCACTGCATTGCGATCTCGACCGAAATTGTTTTCTCTTTGGTCTCGGTCTCGATAGAAATAATGTCGTCGTGGACAGTTTCGACCTTTTTGGCCGAGTTTAGATACTCCACATAATCAGCCAGTCCACGCTCGTAGTAGTAAGTGTCTTGACGGCCATCTCGCTCGTCAAGCAGGTTGATCTTGAGCTTCTTATTCAAGAAACACATTTGCTGGAATCTTTGGCGAAGCGTCTCGTAGTCAAACTCAACAGTCTCGAAGATCTCTGGGCTTGGAGTGAACCTAATTGTGGTTCCAGAGCGATCAGTCTTTTCGCCCTTGGCAAGCGGGGCGTCTGGGACTCCAACTGAATAGTCCTGTCGCCAAATGAAGCCCTCTCGGTGAACTTCGACCGAAAGGGTTTCGGAAAGCGCGTTTACCACAGAGGCTCCCACGCCATGCAGGCCACCGGAAACCGCGTAACCGCCACCGCCAAATTTTCCACCGGCGTGCAAGACGGTGAGTACAACCTCGACCGCTGGCTTCTTCTCAACGGGGTGCATGTCAACGGGAATTCCTCGACCGTTGTCGCTGACTCGAATATCTCCTGCTGCGGTGATCACCACATCGATGTTGTCGCAGTGGCCGGCTAGTGCCTCATCTACAGAGTTGTCCACAATCTCGTAGACAAG
>DGPE01000090.1 GCA_002390305.1 Micrococcales bacterium UBA4448
GATTTCTGCTGCTTGGCGCGGAACATCATCGCTTACAAACCCGGGAAAGAGCTCCGCGTCGGCAAAACGTAGCGGACCGGTGGTCTCTGCAGAAAGATCGTCGACAATCCATTGCTTGAGTAAAAACTGCAGCCTGTCAATCGCAGGTAGGGCTTCAATTGCTGGATTTTCTCCCATAATTTGATAGATCGCGGACCGCGTGGAGGTGAAGTCCAAGAACCGAAGGACCGTTGGTCCGATACCTTCCCATTGGTATTCAAATTTTGCTTCGAACTCGCGCACTAGAGCTTCTTGATTGGCAGCACTGACAGAACCGCTAATAAATTGCGTCAAAATCGCAGATAACCGAGCGGAGTCTTGGGCCACGCTACCGGTTCGAATGTCAAGACGCGCTATGTCTATGCTCAGCTGGGAATCGTCGTCCCCTCCCACATTTTGGTATAAATCCTCCGGGTGGCCTCCCAGGTAGAGCGTGAAGTCTGGGTCGGCAAAGTTGTGTCGAATGATGTCGGGATTGGCTCGGTCCCATTCGACCAACCTGATTGATGTCTTCTTCCCGTTCAGCGAAAACATAACGGTGGGGCTATCAAGGGCGAAGCGGAAATCAACCGAAAGCGCGTTCCATCCCGATGACAGGCTGGTGAGATTTCTTTGGTAACCCTCGATCAGATAGGTACCGTCTGAGGTCCACAGGGTTAGACCTTGATCTTCGCAAATGATCAGAGAAAAACCGATCGAGTCACGCCACCCCCCATTGGTGGTCGCCAGAATTCTGCAATAATCTTCGAAGCGGTTCTCTTCTGCCCCATCCGCTCTATCAAACCTAAACTCAAGGTCAAATCGATATTGGTTGGAGCACTCGAGCCCTTTTTTGCCGGTCGACTGCACTGCCAGGATGTCGTAGGGCTTCTGAAGCGAAATTAGAGCCTTCCCGCTTGCTACTGCCACCTCGTACTCTCCAACGGAGAAGTCCTTAGGGCGCGACATGTCTTCGTTGCTGATTGGCTGCATGACCAGACTCGACAGGGCATCGGTGTTATCAACCGGAAGCGAAGCGGCGTTGAAATCAAAGTTGTGGTTGGCCAGGGTGTTACCTTCACAAGGTTCAGGCAACGGCTGGTGCCGACCAAAAACTTCACCCGGATACTCAGGTAGCTGGTCAGTTTCTTCACCGAGGGTTGGAACTTCTGTAGCCTCAGTTTCACCAGCCAACAGTGGCCCAGGCTGCTCCGAATCATAGATGAGCGAGGCCACCGCAAATCCCTCGAGAAGGAGCAGCACCAGGGAGCCAGCTAAAACTTTCCGAGGGTTATTGCCTTGGCTGAATTTTCCCCATAGCGACTTCATTGCATCATCCCTGTTCGCATCGGACTTCCGAATCGTCAGACCCGAGGACGAAGTAACCTCGAGGATCAGTACTTATCCCAGGCATCAAGGACGAGCCGTCCGTGTGGACCAGCAGGCTGACAAAATTACTTTGCATGTCGAATGCATAAAGCCCCGCGGGTAATTTCACCCGCGCGATTCCTCTGGCGTCCAGACTCACCGCAGCCCCCTCAAAGGTTGGCTTGAGTAGAAAAAATGAGGCGAGGGACTGAGGACTGCCCTGCGAATCTGTTACGAAAAAGAAGTTGACTTCTCCGGGCTGTGCTGCAGGATAATTTTCTGGGGTTGCCACGTCGCGGGCGCAGCCTTGAGAAAACCCATTCTGGTCCAAGAGCTCACTGGTCATCTCATCGAGTTCAGCTTGCAAGTCTTCAGAGAATTCACCAGCGGCTCCTTCAGCTAGAGCCTGTTTGATAACAAAGATTTCTTCCACTGCAGCCAGCATCCTCGATCGCTCTAGCTCGATACCCTCCGCCAAATTCTCACCGCCAGACATTTCATCGGTGAAATCTTGCAGCACTGGAGCATCTTCAGTTGTTTCAAGATCCTCTTTTACCGCTGGCGCATCAATAGTCGAGGTGGCTTCGAGTGAGCCAACAGTTTCCGAATTGAAAAATTGTTGAATCGAGCTCCGGTAGTCAGAACTGAGTGAGATCGAAGAAGTAAATAGCAGCCCCAGAATGGCAAGAACGGCGGTCACGCTTGCAATGATTGCTTCGACCGGGTGGGTGCTGCGCGGCCGGCTGCCATCTGTGCCTTCAGAGCCCGACGGTGTCTCAGGTGCAGCCCCTGATTCGCTCCCCGTGTGCTCACCCAGCATGATTCACTCGATCCTGAGTCATCGTTATTCAAGCCTAATGTTAGGCTAACTTATCTCTATTCCTGAATCATCGCAATCTCAAATCGGTGTGTGTGATGGCTTTTGGGTCTATTCAAAATCTCTAGTAGTTTTTCTATATGTGGTTGAAAATATGACTATCCGACGGACCTCGGTGGTTATTGTCGGCGGAGGTCACAACGGATTAGCGGCCGCCGCGTACCTTGCGAGAGCCGGCGTCAGTGTTACTGTGCTGGAACGCCTGGAATCCTTCGGTGGCGCAGCAGTCTCCGCTCAGACCTTTGCTGGGGTTGATGCCAGTCTTTCTCGATATTCCTACCTTGTGAGCCTTCTGCCAAGCCAGATCCAAGAAGAACTGGGGCTGAATATATCCTTAGCGAGTAGGCGCTATTCCTCCTACACTCCAATTCCTGGTGAGTCAGCTGGCCTACTTGTGGACAATCAAGATCCTGCTGTCACCGAGGCCTCCTTTGCGGGGCTTGGCGCCAGGGGAGATTTTTCCAACTGGAAGAAGTTTTACTCCGCGACCCAGGAATTGGCTTCCGAAATCTGGCCAAGTGTCTTGAGTCCGCTTCGCAGAAGGTCAGCCTGGCGAGAAAGTGTCAGCAATCCCGAAACGTGGCAGAAGCTAATAGAAAGACCCATCGGGCAGGCGATAAGTGAGGCTTTCGAGGACAATCTGGTGCGCGGTGTTGTCTACACTGATGCTCTAATTGGGACATTTTCCTCAAACCGCGATGAAACTCTAAATGCCAATAAATGTTTCTTGTATCACGTAATAGGAGGTGGTACCGGGGAGTGGAACGTTCCAATCGGAGGGATGGGGACTGTCTCCAAAGAGCTTGAACGTGCCGCCATTCGCTTCGGAGCTCGGTTGGTCCCCAATGCCGAGGTGGAGCGAATTACTTCGACCGACCATGGTGTGACAGTGCATTATCAAGAGGGGGGCGAGAAACAAAAGATCGCTGCAGACCTAGTATTGGCCAATGCTTCCAGACAAGAGCTGGCGAGGATCGTGGAGCAAGCAAGTATCACCAACCCCATGCCCTCTGATTCCAAGATCTACCCATTCGGATCTCAAGTGAAAGTCAACTTACTTCTGAGCCGTCTTCCTAGGCTTAGAGACGAATCTGTGACCGCAGAGGCTGCATTTGGGGGGACATTTCATATTAATGAAACCTTTAGCCAGCTCCAGCTAGCTTTTGAAGCGGCCAGCCGAGGAGAGATTCCGAACCCAATGCCGTGCGAAATTTACTGCCATTCTTTGACGGACCCCTCTATTCTCGGACCCGAGCTCAGGAAATCCGGTGCTCAGACGCTCACGGTCTTTGCACTGCACGCGCCTCACTCGCTTGTCGCTGACTTATCGGAAGCCCAACACACTTTGATTCGAGGAAAGCTCCAGCAGGCGGTGCTGGACTCACTTAACTCTGTCTTGGCGGAGCCAATACAGGACTTATTGTTGCGTGACGAAAATGGCGAGCCTTGTATTGAGACGAAAACTACTAGAGATCTCGAAGATGCCCTCAGGCTCCCCGGGGGAAACATATTTCATGAGCCACTTAGCTGGCCATTTGCGGAGGATGATGAACCTCTCGACACGCCCGCACAACGCTGGGGTGTGCAGACCAATCTGAAAAATATATTGATCTGCGGCTCGAGTGCTCGTCGCGGTGGAGCAGTTAGCGGCATTGCCGGTCATAATGCGGCAATGGCAGCTCTTGAAATTCTTGAGCAGGGGCTGAGTTCCTAGAACTGCGAGCCCTAGATAGGCTGTTGTGAAGAAGAACATCTCAGCCAGCCTCGACCTGATGGCTCTTGTGTTCCACTCCAGACACTACCAACAAGAGAGATTTTCGATTTGCAGAGATTAAAAGCCAAGGTTGAACGTGTTCTGGGATGGTCTGAAATCCCGCTAATGCTCTTGGGGTTTGTATATTTGGCGCTCTATGCGATTCAGGTAATCGCAGAGCCAGGTGAAGAGGCGGATTTCTTTCTCGAGTTGGGCTCAATCGGGATTTACCTGGTGTTTGGCGTTGACCTACTGGCCCGATTATTTGTTGCGGGAAAAAAGGTTTTCAAACCGGCGGGTGCCGTTGAATTCATAAAGCTAAATTGGCTGGCGATTCTGGCTCTGACACTCCCGGCTCTCAGGTCCCTGAGGGTTTTGAGGGTGTTACTAGTTTTGCGAGGAATCGCACCGTTCTTCACCTCAAGGGCAAACAAGGTTGGAATGGTTATTGGGGTCACGACACCACTGGTTTTATTTACTTCAGCAGTTTCTGTGTTGGAGGCAGAAAGATATGTTGAGGGTGCAAACATAACTACTTTCGGGGATGCTGTCTGGTGGGCAATAGCTTCCGTGTCGACGGTTGGATACGGAGATCGATTTCCAGTCTCGGACAGCGGAAGGATGATAGCAACCCTTCTTCTAATAGTTGGAATCGGTCTGTTTGCCTCTCTGACATCGCTTCTTGCGTCTTGGGTAATGAGCCAAAAGGATCAGGAAAAATAGGGATCTGCGCCGCGATAAGTAAACGAGGCAAACATTTTGCAACCTAGTAAGACTATGTGTTAAGGTAACCTAATTTTAGATTGTTAAGGCTCAGCCTGATTTGGCTAATTCATAGCAAGAGTCGTTTTTTGAAAGGGGCAGTAAATTGAAAAATCATCACAATGAGAATGAAACTGTTCGCCCAGTCGCCCTCCGATTAGCCGCTCTTGGCACGGCAAGCATTCTGGCACTGTCCGTGCTCACTGCGTGCTCTGCAGATGCAGGCGACAACGCAGGCTCAACCCAAAACACTCAAGCCACTGAAAACCAGGCTACTGACAAGTCAGATAGCTCAGGTGATTACGAAGATGCGAGTCAAAACACTG
>DGPE01000015.1 GCA_002390305.1 Micrococcales bacterium UBA4448
CTACTGCTCAGAGAAATGCAAGCGAACTAAATAGTTGCTGAATATTCCTTCAGCCAGCTTCTTAGCTCCGGTCCGATGTCCTCGCGATCCAAGGCAATTTTTAGAGTTGCCTTGATGAAATCAATTTTGTCTCCGGTGTCGTAGCGCCGACCGTCAAAGATAACCCCTCTTACTCCACCTGCGATTTCTGGGTTCTTTGCTGCCACCTGAAGAGCATCGGTGAGTTGGATTTCCCCTCCGCGACCGGCCTCAGTTTTGCTAAGGATTTCAAACATTTCATGCCGCAAGACATATCTCCCGATGACGGCATAATTTGAAGGCGCCTTGCCTGGCTCAGGCTTTTCAACGAGGTCTGTCACCACAGCGGTGTTATTAGAAAATTCTGAGATCGAAGCGCAACCGTAGAGTGAAATTTGATCAGCTGGAACTTGCATTAGGGCAATTACGTTGTCGCCGGTTTGCTGGTGAAGCTCAAGCATTTCGGCGAGCAGCGAATCGCGCTCGTCAATGATGTCGTCTCCTAACAAGACTGCAAAGCTGTGTTCACCGACATGACTTTTAGCGCGGAGGATGGCATGGCCCAAGCCTTTCGGGTCTCCCTGTCTGGTGTAGTGGATGTCTGCCAGCTGCGAGCTCTGCTGGACCTTGAATAGCCGTTGTTCATCGCCCTTATTTGCTAAGACCTGCTCTAATTCGGCAACACGGTCGAAGTGGTTCTCCAGCGTGTTTTTATTGCGCCCTGTGATCATTAGCAGGTCGCTTAATCCCGCGGCAACCGCTTCTTCGACCACGTATTGGATAACGGGCTTGTCCACTATCGGAAGCATCTCTTTTGGCATGGCCTTTGTGGCCGGCAGGAATCTAGTTCCCAAACCTGCTACTGGAATAACTGCTTTGGTAACTCGATAGTCGGTGTTTTCCGCAGGCGTTGTCATAGCTAAAGCCTAGACTTCATTCAGGGTTCTTTATACCTTCGCAACTAGTATTTCGCCCGGCTGAGCTCTTGAAGGAGACTGACTTGAAATCAAAGCTGCTGGCTCTTTTAGCCACGCTCGCAGTAATGCTGTCTGCGGGCCTTCCAGCGAACGCTGCACCAAGCGAACCGGCCTATCAGGCAATAAACGCTCAGAGCATTTGGGATCGGGGAATTACGGGCGAGGGCACTACGGTCGCGATTATTGACCAAGGCGTAAATCTAACTCACCCGTATTTCCAAGACCAAATAATTGATGGTTACTGCTTTGTCGAGGTCACCTCCAGCTACGTGTGCCCAAACGGTACGCGTGAACAATCAGGAGTTGAGGCTGCTTCACAACGCAAGCTCGGAAGCCTGTATGTCGCATCCGAGGACCACGGAAACATGGTGGCAGGCATTGTGGCGGGAAACCCAACCACCCAGGCACCGGGAGGCATTGCTCCGGGGTCAAACCTCTTGATGGCAAATGTTGACCTGACTCTGAGCGGGATTTTGGCAGCGTTGAGATACATTGATCAACGCAAGGAGGAGCTAAACATTGTGGCTCTGTCAATGAGCTGGGGCGGTTACTTCACTGAAATACCTCGCGAGTGGTTGCGTTGTGATACAAACCCAGAACTGCAACAAATGTCTCAGGTCTTGAAATCTCTGCGCGATGGTGGAGTGATTCCGTTTGCCTCGGCCGGCAATACCCCAACCCTTGACATCGCCACCTCACTTTTCCCAAGCTGTCTTCAAGATGCCGTGGCAGTCGGGTCAGTAAACCAAACCAGCCAGGTTTCCTGGTATGTAACCATGTCCGAGAAGCTGGAGTTGTTGGCACCAGATTACACAATCAGTGCCAATACCTTTAGTTACATTCGGTCATCTGGAACCAGCGCAGCAGCCCCACTTGTTGCCGGAAGCCACGCGCTACTTCGTCAAGCCTTCCCGGACCACAGCGCGGAACAGGTGCTGTCGGCCATGAAGGTTTCGGGAAAACCCATAGATGACGTAATCCGGAAAAACATACCGATGGTTGATCTTCAGGCCGCCCACCTGTTGCTCTCAAACACAGCTGCCGGGGCGACCATCACTCCGCAACCAGCGGCAGGACAGGTCTTGAATGTCGGAACCTTCAACGGCAAGATTGTGGTCTATGCCAAGGGTTATAAAGGCGCAACGCTGTCTTGGAGAATCGCAGGAAAGTGGCAGAAGGTGACGGTCACCAGTGACTTCCAGGCGTTCGATCGCCTCACGTCGGCAATCGGAATGACCGTAACTATAGATCTTTATCTAAACGGGAAAACTCCAGCCGCCTTCAGTAAGACGGTAGTCACGAAGTAATTTCGTCAGCGCTAGCGCCCGAAGGTAAACCTGAGGGCATTGGACAAACTACCAAGCTCCCTTAGACGCCTCAATGCAAATCCCGCGCGGACAAAGACAGCTAGCTTGCCAAAGACCCTGGTGAAAACAATCGCTCTGGCAATCCGGTCCTGCTTTTCTCCCCACCTAGAGCCGGAGCTGTCTGCAGGGTGGGTTGCAATTCTTAGGGGCAGAAAAATCGCTTTGCCCCCGGCTTTGATCAGGTCGACAATGAATATGTATTCATCTCCGAGATAATTCCTCGCACCTGCACCAAAGTCTTCATCGAATCTGACATTGAGATCTTTGGCATGCTCAACCCTAAGAATCATTTCGTAGGTGGCGGCTTTGGCGCTATTGAATCGGTTCAGTTCGGTTTTTTTGAGTGGATAGGTTTTCCTCAACTCGCCAGACTCATCAACTGCCGATGCCAAGACCAAGGAAACCTTAGGGTTTTGATCTAGATAATCGAGGGCCTTTTGAATCTCTGCGGCATCGAATGTGACATCGTCATCACCAAAAAGTAAATATGTGCCATCGGCGTTTTCGATGGCCGAATTTCTGCTCTTGGCAACCCCTTTGTTGTCGAGATAAAAGGTGTCGGGTTTTGGTGGCTTTATCTTTGACCCCTGAATGTGTTGTTGGTACTGCCAGGAGGCGCTATCCGGGTAAACAATGTTGCTTGCTCTGTCAGCAAGTGTGGAATAGCCAATTGTGAGGATTGGCATTAGAAACTATTTGCCTTGGCCCTTGCAAAGCGCATCAGAGCTGAGGAGACGGACGAAAATGTAGTGTTCAGAAGTCGCAAGCCCAAAAAGAACACGATTGTGTTGGACAGATTCACAACGCCAGCAATGCTCAACCAGATCAATACACCCATCAGAATCACAATCAGGAAGCTCGCAAACAGTGTTCCAATTTCGGCCGACTGGATTCTTGAGCCCAATCTGTCGGCGGGGGCCACAACTTCTTTATTGCGTTTTGCTTCAACAAAGCCGCGTTGAATTATCTGCTGTTTTCTGAACAGCCTTCCCAAAACTTCCAACACGATTAGAACCAGCAGAAAATTCAGGCCGGCAAATATCGGTGAGAGGAAGAAAAAGAACGTGGAGATGACAACCAGTTGCGTGATGAAGCTGAAAACATTCACCATCTCTAGTGCCATTGCCCACTCCCAGCTTTCCTTTTGGCTGGAGCGCTCTCGGGTGTCCGCGCCAAAGGCGCGGTCAAAGAACTTGACCCGATATGTTTTCTGGATGTAGTTCGCGACTCTAGTGCCAACAAACAACACTGCAAAAATAGCTATCGAAACACCGAGTTCAACGATGGACCTGTTAGCACCGTCAATAACTAGGTCGGTGAAAAGCTTCGCCACCAGCAACTCAGTTACTGGAATAGCGGCCGCTATCAATACTAGAAGGGCGAGCTGCCAACGAAATCTATTGGTCGGCAGCAACAGCTTTGCTGACCTAAATAGCTCGATTGACATTCTTTTCATTAGCGATCAAACCTGCTGATTCCCATTTTGATTGCTTGAACAACCTCTAGCTTTTTGGCGGCTGAAACAGATATATCCTTGATTAGGTGATCAAAATTTATTTTGTTTAGGTCTAGTGAAATGATCTCAGGGTTCATTACTTCCACCCCGGCACCCAGTGCGTAGTCCTGGTATTTGATTCCAGTTCCGTGAACGTTTTCCTGGAAACCCTCGAAGCTCACCAGGGCGCAGGGGATGCCATAGGACTGACAAGCGATCATGATGTGCATGGCGGATGTCACGACACTGTCGTAACCGATGAGGTTTTTGAGGAAAGTAGTTATTGCATCAGGGTGAGACAGCAGAACTGAAAGTTCATCGAAACTCTCAGGTAGCTTCACTGGAATAGCCAAGTGGGAGAAGTGACGAATGAAAGCTATCTTGCCGTTGGTCTTGCTGCGCTTCAGGGGAATTACTTCGCTTATGGCAAGGCCGGGATCTCCAAAGCTGTCGACCTTCTTGCCGCCTGATTTAGCCAAAACAGCCGCGGTTAGCGGACCTCGGACCGAGATGTAATCAGCACTCTTGGAAAGCTGGATTTCCTCTGATGAGATCCCTGTCCCAACAACAACAGAATTTGGTTTGATGAATCTACCAATGGACCCAATTGAAACCAGGTGTTTCTTGCTGGTGGGCTTAGTTGGTGGCTGCCAGATGATTTTATTATCCGTGAAATTGGAAAGCATGAGAGGCGATAGCCAGTCACCGAAGTTGCCAGGAAATGGCTTGGCCCACCAGTTCAAAGGAATCTTCTGCGCTCCTGGTTTTGATGAATAGTGCAAGAAGCTCGCGGCAACATCCATTGCAGCCTGATCGGGGTTATTGGCAAGAAATTTCTTCTCAAATTCCGCCTTTGCGGCATCGAGATCTTGAACCCTTCCGTTGATTCCAGCGTTCAGCATTTCCCCAATGGCAGTGGCACGTGCGGGGTCGATGTGCGTGGCTCGACCCTGTGTGAGCAGACCTGTTACCCCTGAGCTATCTGCAATTGATCGGAGCGGATTCTTGATGGCAGCAGGTAGAAGCCGCTCCAACTTCTTGGCTTGACGCAGCAACTGTCTGCGGGCACCAATTTTTTTCTTCGACCCGTGTTGGACAACTTTGTCTTTGAAGTCTGCAACATTGCCACTGGATCCAAATGAGAAAAACGCTGGGTGCTGACCAGGCTCTGTCATACCGCGATCTCTCATGATCGCGGTGGTTGGAATCATTTGGAACGTGAGCAGTCTCGAGTTGGCCCGCCAAGCCTCTTCGAGGAAGTAGTCATCGGTGGCTTTAATCTCTGCTCGTTTTTCAAGCTCATGGGCATCGTTGATTAGCTTTCGGCCCTGAACGGTTGCGTTAACACCCCAGAAGCTTGGCTCCCAGAACCTAGTGCGGTTGTGGTAGCCGATTTGTATCGGAGCACCGAAGCTGCGCTGAAAACCAATCAGGTCAGCGCTGGAATTGGCGATGTAATCCGGTAGGTGTGTGATTCTGCAGTCGACGTCAATCCAGAAAACCATTTTGTCCGGGTTGCGATCACAGACGTCCTTTATAAAGCCAATCTTTTTGCGTGTGACATCGGCCCAGTCTTCGCCGTCATTTTTTTGAACCTCCAACAATTCATGCCCTAGGCCAAGCTCTTCCAGTTGGGCTTTTAGTTCTCGGGCGTGATTGGCGTAATAGGTGTCTGGCGTGTAAAAGGAGCACACAACAATCTTTGGTTTGGTCACGCGCAAAATCTATCACCGAGCCTTGCTGGGGTCTTGGACCAACCCGAACCAAAAGCCGACGCCCCAACAAAGATGCATGGTCGGTAGGACTGCCAGCAGCCAAAGTTTTGACTTGGTCTCTAGGGGGCTGATTGCAAAGCTTACGATCGTGATCGCGCCCAAGTAGATCCAAAATGGGACCACGAACAAGCTTGCAATCACCAGAAGCGGGGGTATCCAGTAGCGGAACGAAGACTCCATCGGATTCTTGCGGGTGAGACCACCACGCCAAACACCGGTTTGGAAAAACTGCTTGGCCAGTGCTGAGATGCTTCTTCTGGGGTAATAACCGACCTTTAGATCTGGATTAAACCAAACGCTGTGACCAGCTTGGCGGATTCTTAGATTTAGCTCCCAGTCTTGACCCCTTACCCATTTTGGAGAATACAACCCCAATTCCTGAATAACAGACTTCCTGAAACACCCCAGGTAGACGGTATCGGCCGGCCCAGCCGAACCTCCAACGTGAAAAGAACCACCACCCAGCCCAAAGCGCGAGTTATAACCAAAGGCAACTGCCTTCTGGAAATCGGTGAGGCCTTTGGCGACCATCATGCCCCCAACGTTGGCGGCTCCAGTTTGGTTGAGGGTGTCAACGGCTGTTGCGGCATAATTTTCAGAAAGCTCGGAATGGGCATCGACTCGAATCACAACTTCATATTCAGAAACTTCGATCGCCAGGTTCAAACCTGCTGCGGTTTGCCCTGATGGGTTATCAACCAGGACCACTGAGTCATATCTTTCGGCCAGAGTTGCGGCAATACTGTTTGTCTTGTCGGTAGAGGGACCGAGGGCAATAACGAGCTCTTTCTTGCCGGGTGTTTTTTGTTCAAATACCGAGGTGACGGCTGTTTCCAAGTATTTCTCTTCATTCAGTACTGGCATGACAAAGGAGATATTCTTCAACTTAGCCATTAGTGGAGGTTTCTTCCCAGGGCAATGACTCTCCAGCCAGCTGCTTGCCACTTTTCAACATTTAAGACATTGCGGCCGTCGATGATTATTTTGGTCTTTGGGCTCAGGCTCTCTGGTGCGAGGTCAATATATTCTTTCCACTCGGTGCCAAGAATTGCAAGGTCTGAGTCTCGGCATGCTTCCAAGGCCGAAGTCGAAGTTGTTAGCGCGGGGTGTTTCTTGTGCAGTGATTCCAGTGATACCGGGTCATGGATATTCACGATTGCTCCCCGAGCATGGAGTTTGAGGGCAATCTCAAGGGCTGGCGAGTCCCTTAGGTCATCGCTATCAGGCTTGAAGCTGATTCCGAGCATCGCAATTGTCTTGTTCTTGAGGGTGCCCAGCTCATTTGTTGCTAGGTCGACAACCCTTTGGCGCCTTCGGAGGTTTATTTGGTCAACTTCAGTCAAGAAATTAAGTGATGATCCAACACCCAACTCATCCGCTCTTGCAATGAACCCTCTGATGTCTTTTGGCAAGCACCCTCCGCCAAAGCCGATTCCTGTTCTGAGGAAGGACTTGCCTATTCGATTGTCCATGCCAATGGCCTCAGCAAGTTTGACGGCATCAGCTCCCGAGGCTTCTGCAATTTCTGCCATGGCATTGATAAAGCTGATTTTTGTCGCAAGGAATGCGTTTGCGGACACTTTGACAAGCTCAGCAGTGGCTAGATCCAGCTCTAAAAGCGGGACACCTTGAGTCAAAATGTCTTGATAACACTCGATTAGGGGTTTGTTTACGGCCTCATTGTCGCTTCCGATGACAATTCGGTCAGGCTTCAACGAGTCCTCAAGGGCGGTCCCTTCTCGGAGGAATTCGGGGTTCCAGCAGACAGAGGGAGTGAAGCCGGCGATCGACTCAATGGTTTGAATCAGGTTTGCTGCTGTGCCAACTGGGACCGTGGATTTTCCAACCACCAAGGAATCCGGTTTGAGGACGGTAGCAAGCTGACTTGCGGCCGTAAAAACATAGGAGGTGTCGGCAGCATGGTTGTCGATGCTTTGGGGGGTTCCTACGCAGATAAAGTGGATTTGGGCCGATGCGCTTCGCTCGTCGTGCTGATGCTGGAAGGAGATCTTCTCAGTCGCGATGGCTTTGGCTAATGCCTCTTTCAGGCCAAGCTCGTAGAAGGGCACTGTTCCGCTTTTTAGTGCGAGGATCTTGTTCTGGTCTGGCTCAATTCCAATTACTTCATGCCCAAGCGCTGCCATGGCAACCGCATGGGTGACACCCAAATATCCAAGCCCGATCACGGAAATCTTCATCGTAGTTAGGAGTTTAGTGAACCGAGTAGGGCATAGCACCGTAACACCCCTTGACAAGGTGCGTATATTAGAAGTGATGGCCAATAACGAGGAATACCAAGAAGATCCCCTCGAGCGACTACTTGATACAGAGTCGGACGAGGCGTTTGGTGCGCCGGAATTTAAGGAACACTTAGCTGACTCCTTGACCCCTGCAGTCCTGAAAGACTGGACCGCGGCCGACTTCGCAAGCATCTACGTTCGCTTCCGCCCACATCTTGAGCGTCACGCTCGCAGATATTTGGTGAACCCTTCCCAGGTTGAGGAAGTTGTGCAGGACGCTTTCCTTTACCTGATGACCACTCTTCCCGAGTTGGATTCCGAGGTTGGCGTTCTAAAGTTTTTGAAATGGAAGACCAGGCTGCTTTGCCTAGACGTGATTCGAATCAACTCGAGGGCTAAGTTTGCGCCCCTTGATGAGCAGCCGGACATCGCCGCCGACACCCCGGAAATGTCTCTCGAACTGGAAAGAGCTGAGGACGCGGCAATCGTTTCCCTGGCGCTTGCAAAACTTCAGCCACGTCACCGAGAAGTTCTAATTGCCTCGATCTACGAGGAGAAGTCGACCGACGCAGTTGCAGACCAACTTGGTCTGAGCGAGAACGCGACCAGGCAGCTGCTCTTTAGGGCACGCTCAGCATTCAAAAAGGCACTGGTTGGTGAGGCTGAAACAGCAGGCATGTCAGCGGGCCAAATTCTCTCAGTTGCAGCTCGCAAGGCTGCGGCAGAATCTGGCAAGTACATAGCTGCTGCTGGAGCATTCCTGCTGGTAATGGCAGTTTCGCTCGGGGTCCTTCCAAACTTGAACTCCACAACTACGAATGACATAGCCCTTGCCCCGATAGAGGTTGCTGAAGTGCCTGTGGAAGTTGCTGAAAGCCCGCCGGTGGCAGCGGAAGAATTGCCCGAACCAGTCGCCCAGGAAACCCAAGTCGTCTCTGAAATTGCTTCACCAGAAAGTGTAGTACCGGAGCCTGAAGTTCTCGAGATTGTGCCCGCCGTTGCAGCCCCTGCCGAGGCGACAGTTGTGGCTCCTATTGCTATCCGGCCGATTTTTGATGAGGCTTCACTGGCATCGATTTTGACAACGAATGTTTCCCAAGCTGGCTACTACACAAACTCCTACTCATCATCTGACTTCCTGTCGGCTGGTTTTAGAGGTAGCTCGGTTGAAGTCTTTGGCGGCACGGGCATTTCGGCATTCTTGGACATTGATTTCGCAAATCGCACGGTTTTCAATTCGGTTTATCAGATGTGGGTCGATGGCCAGCGCTATTACGCAGTGGCTGAAAATTCAACAGTTGTGACCAATCCAGCTCAGGGTGGCTATGAGGTTGTGCTGCAGGCCAGTGACTTCTGGGTTGTTGATGACTCAGGAAATGTATTTGACCAGAGCCCTCTTGCAAACGCGATCTCCACTGTCACTCTCAGCTTGGATCCGGATGGCAATCCCACGAAAGCTTCGATGAAAGTTTCTCGCTAAGCAATTAGCTTTGTCTACTGGGCAATCCCGTAAAGGCGATCTCCAGCATCTCCAAGACCCGGAACAATATAGCCCTGTTCATTTAGCTTTTCATCGAGTGCACCTAGAACTACATCAACTTGGCGTCCCGGCCACTTCTTTGCAAGATGCTCTTCAACATTCTTGACGCCTTCGGGTGCCCCTAACAGGCAAACGCAGGTTGCAGATAACGCACCGCGTTCAAATATGTAGTCGATTGAGTCATTCAGCGTTCCACCGGTGGCCAGCATCGGGTCGATAATGAATACCTGTCGGTTCTCTAGGTCATCAGGCAGGCGGTTTGCGTAAGTAAAAGGCTCTAGGGTTTCCTCGTTTCGCTTGATCCCAAGGAATCCAACTTCCGCATTTGGTAGCAGCTTGACCATTCCTTCCAGCATGCCAAGACCTGCCCTTAACACCGGAACAATCAGGGGCTTTGGGTTCGACATCTTAATTCCAGTGGTTCTTTGCACCGGAGTCTCGATCTGGACTTCTTCCACTCTTATGTCACGTGTTGCTTCGTAGGTAAGTAACGTGACAAGCTCCTCCACCAGCTGGCGAAACTGCGGGCTCGGGGTTTTCTTATCTCTGAGCACTGTGAGTTTGTGGGTAATCAGTGGGTGATTCACTACATGAAGTCGCATAGGCTCAAGCCTATGGATTTTGAAGGTTTGATGCACCTCGCATTGGAAAAAGCTCGCGCGTCTGGTGACGAGGTTCCGGTTGGTGCGGTATTGGTGGATGGCGAAGGCAATGTG
>DGPE01000042.1 GCA_002390305.1 Micrococcales bacterium UBA4448
GACAAAAAAAATTAGAGGTTTGGGGATTGACACCCCAATTCTGTTTCTGACCGCCCGGGATGACACCGAAGACAAAATTGCCGGATTGACGGTGGGAGGCGATGACTACGTAACTAAGCCATTCAGCCTTGATGAGATCATGGCTCGCATTTCAGCAATCATCCGTCGCACGAGCAAAGATGGCAACGCCGGCTCAGTGATAACAGTAGGTGAGCTGACAATAAATGAAGACGCTCACGAGGTGAGCGTTGGGGAGCAAGTTGTGGACCTGTCCCCCACCGAGTACCAGCTGCTTCGCTACCTCGCCACAAACCCAAATCGAGTTCTAACAAAAGCTCAAATTCTTGACCACGTCTGGGAATATGACTTCAACGGCGAAATGGGAATCGTTGAGAGCTACGTCTCTTACCTTCGAAAGAAACTTGACCCGCTGAGCCAAACACCATTGATTATTACCAAACGCGGTGTTGGATATATGTTCAAAGGACCGAAGGCATAAGTTTTGAAACAACGGTTTCTAGCAGGCTGGGAGCGTATTTCCCTCAGGGCCAAATTGACAACTCTGTCTGTTGGCTTGATTGGCCTGTTGCTTTCCGTTTCTAGCGCCGGCACCGTAGCCCTACTGGACACCTATCTACAGCGCAACACTGACGCGCTATTGGTTACCACCGCCAACCAGCTCAGGACCGAAAACCCCTTGAAGCTTGAGGCGCAGGTTTCCTCGGGAAACCTGGCATTGCCCTCTCTTCCAAGCGATTACTACATTGCGATTCTGGATGCCAAGGGCAATCAGTTTCTGGGACTCATTTCTTCAACAGGTGGCGGCCGAGCTGTTCCGAACTTCTCGCAATTAAACATCGAGATCGTCAAAAAGTCTGAATCCATCCCATTCGACATCAAGGTTAGTAACCAACGTGGGCCTGACTCAGAGTGGCGCATGGTCGCAATGCCGCTGGAGCTAGCAAACGGGTCTGTGGTGGTGGCACTGCCAACAAATTCCAATCGACAAATCCTTGCTGAGTACGCAGCAATTGGAGGAAGATTCGGAATTGTCCTAGTAGTGCTTTCCGGCTTCAGTATCTGGCTCACCATTACGTCTGCACTTAGACCACTCAAGGAAGTCGAGCGAACGGCAGAAGCGGTCCAAGCTGGCAAGTTTTCTTCGCGCCTTATGACAAGGCATGGGAAGACCGAGATTGGGCGTCTCAACAGGGCGCTGAACAGCATGCTAGACAGTATTGAGGGAGCGGTAAGAGGAAAAGATAAAACCCTCGACCAAATGCGGCGATTCGTTTCTGATGCCAGTCACGAGCTGCGCACCCCACTTGTAACAGTCAGAGGTTATGCCGAGCTGTATCGAATGGGAGCAATCACGAAGAAACAGGATGTCGCGGAAGCGATGCAGCGGATTGAAAGTGAAGCAGTGAGAATGAGCGGTCTAGTTGAAAGCCTGCTGACCCTCACTCGCATGGATGAACTGGGGAACCTGGAGTTGGTTTTGACTGATGTCTCAACCCTTGCCGACAACGTCGTCAAGGACGCCTATGTCGCAAATCCGGAGGTGTCCTTCCGAGTCGATAGAACCGGTAAAGACTTCGTCGCAGAGATAGATGCTGACAGGATTAAGCAAGTTCTTACGAACCTAGTCACAAATGCTTCACGTTTCGCACCGAAGGGATCTGAGGTGAGTGTTCAGTTGACCGGTCAACCCGATGTGCTTGAAATAGATGTCATTGATCACGGTGAGGGAATCCCCGAGCCCCTGAGGGACAAGGTTTTTGAACGCTTCTACCGGGCTGATAATTCCAGAAACCGCGAGACCGGAGGTTCTGGTCTCGGACTTGCCATTGCAAAGTCAATTGTCACAGCTCACCACGGCAAAATCTCAGCGCAGCAGACAGCCGGTGGCGGATCGACCTTTAGAGTTGAGCTTCCTAAGGCTCATCCGAAAGACCAAACGGTGCAAGCCTAGAAATCTCAAAAAGAAAGGCGGGAGTGGTTTTTACCACTCCCGCCTTTACTAATTTTTCTAATTTATTAGAAATCCATTCCGCCACTTGGGTCAGCTGGCATTGCTGGTGCAGGCTCTGGCTTGTCAGCGACAACCGCCTCGGTTGTCAGGAATAGACCAGCAATTGAAGCCGCGTTCTGCAGAGCAGAGCGAGTCACCTTCACTGGATCATTAATTCCTGCCTTGAGCATGTTGACATACTCACCAGTGGCCGCGTTCAGACCTTCGCCATCTGGAAGATTTGCAACCTTCTCCGCTACGACGCCCGGCTCTAGACCAGCGTTGATAGCAATCTGCTTTAGCGGAGCCGAGATGGCAACTCTCACGATGTTTGCACCGGTTGCCTCATCGCCCTTTAGCTTCAGCTTGTCGAAGGCGACCTTACCGGCCTGGAGGAGTGCTACTCCACCACCTGCAACGATTCCCTCTTCAACTGCTGCCTTGGCATTTCTAACGGCATCCTCAATACGGTGCTTGCGCTCCTTGAGCTCAACCTCAGTGGCAGCTCCAGCCTTGATGACAGCAACACCACCTGCAAGTTTTGCAAGGCGCTCCTGCAGCTTCTCACGGTCGTAGTCGGAGTCAGTGTTTGCTATTTCGCGGCGAATCTGCTCGACACGTCCCTTGATCTGCTCGCTCTCGCCGGCACCTTCAACAATGGTGGTCTCGTCTTTGGTGATTACCACCTTGCGAGCTCGTCCCAGCATTGCCAGTTCGGTGTTCTCAAGCTTTAGGCCAACCTCTTCGGCGATAACTTGACCACCGGTCAAGATAGCGATGTCCTGAAGCATTGCCTTGCGGCGGTCTCCAAAGCCCGGAGCCTTCACTGCAACTGACTTGAAGATTCCACGAATCTTGTTTACCACCAAGGTTGCAAGGGCTTCGCCCTCAATGTCCTCAGCAATAATCAGAAGCGGCTTGCCAGCCTGCATGACCTTATCCACGATTGGAAGCAGGTCCTTCATGTTTGAAATCTTGTTGTTTGCGATCAGAACATAAGCATCTTCAAGAATCGCTTCTTGGCGCTCAGGGTCCGAGACCATGTAGGCCGAAACATAACCCTTGTCAAAACGCATTCCCTCGGTTAGCTCGAGGTGGATACCGAAAGTGTTTGACTCCTCAACGGTTACAACACCCTCTTTTCCAACCTTGTCAATTGCCTCTGCGATGATCTCGCCGATAACGCTGTCGCCGGCAGAGATGGATGCGGTAGCCGCAATCTGCTCCTTGGTCTCGACAGGAACTGCCATTTTGATAAGAGCTTCGATAACTGCGTCAGAAGCCTTTTCAATGCCACGCTTCAAGCTGATTGGATCGGCTCCGGCTGCAACGTTGCGAAGACCTTCCTTGACAAGAGCCTGGGCCAAAACCGTCGCGGTTGTGGTTCCATCGCCTGCAACATCGTCTGTTTTCTTAGCTACTTCTTTTACAAGCTCGGCGCCGATTTTCTCGAACGGGTCGCTTAGTTCAATTTCCTTTGCGATTGAGACGCCATCGTTGGTGATGGTAGGTGCGCCCCACTTCTTCTCCAAGACAACATTGCGACCACGCGGTCCAAGGGTTACCTTGACGGTGTCTGCCAGAATGTTGAGTCCGCGCTCTAGGCCACGACGGGCCTCTTCATTAAAGTGGATAATTTTTGCCATTGGGTTTCTCCCGTAATTGATTCAAGACTGATTTTAGCACTCACAGTTAGAGAGTGCTAATAAAGTTTTATCACTCAAATGCTCCGAGTGCAAGCGAACACCGGCAGCAATTTAGCTGACCGGTGTTCGAATTGTTGCTACTTAAGCGACTGGAACTACGTTTTCAGCCTGAGGACCCTTGTCCCCATCCTTAACGTTGAACTCAACCCGCTGGTTTTCGCGAAGTTCGCGGTACCCATCGGACTCGATTGCGGAGAAGTGAACGAATACGTCCGGTCCGCCGTCTTGAGTGATGAAACCAAAACCCTTTTCAGAGTTGAACCACTTTACGGTTCCTTGTGCCATTTTGCTGCTCCTGATGCTTGTACCATCTGCGTCTGTCGCCGATGCATCAAGCCCTAACCTCGGTCACAGCTCAACTCTCAAAGTCTACGCAGGTTTCTGATAAAAAGACAAGGATATTTCATGGGATGAAATGTGTTATCCAACGGTTATAAATTAGAGCAAAGGAGAATTTTCATGAATTACGAAGTTTTCAAAACCGACGAGCAATGGAAAAACGAACTCTCAGAGTTTGAGTATCACGTGCTGCGGATGGCCGGCACTGAGCGCGCCTACACTGGTGAGCTGCTAGACGAAAAACGCATGGGAACTTATAGCTGCCGCGGATGCGGTTCCGAGCTGTTTAAAGCTGAAACAAAGTTCGACTCCCACTGCGGTTGGCCCTCCTTCTACAAATCTTTAGACAACAAAGCAATCGAATACATTGAGGATAAATCTCACGGTATGTCTCGCACCGAGGTCCGGTGTGCCAAGTGTGGCGGTCACCTGGGTCACTTATTTGACGACGCCCCGCAAACCCCAACCGGCAATCGCTACTGCATCAACTCAGTTTCGATCACTTTCCAAGCCGACTAATCCGCAATTGCATCAGTAGTCTGTTGTTCGTCGACTGA
>DGPE01000026.1 GCA_002390305.1 Micrococcales bacterium UBA4448
GGTCGTAGGTTCAAATCCTGCCCCCGCAACTAGTAAAAACCCTCGAATTATGTTTCGAGGGTTTTTTCTTTTGCCTGTGGAAAACACAAATTGGGCCAGCGTCGCTTCGATTATCTTCTCAAAAATGACTATAAAAACTACTTCCAGACCAAGCCAAATTCCATGCTGATAGCGGCAATCTTTATCGCAGCTGCAACCAGCTGCGGCCCAAATATCACTACTGCAGACAGCTACACGATTTGTGCTGAGAAAAAGCAAGAGCAAGCCAGCTCCTCTGCCAAATCCGGCACTTACACGCCCAAGCCCAAACCAATGCGGCTGTGCCGCTACTACGTGAATAACTCAATTGATATCCCAACCGCCGGGATAATCTCGGCATGGGTACCGGTGGGTTCCAGGGATTGCATCGGCGACGTTGCTCCGGAGGCGAAGGTTACAACAGTCACTAAGCCAGAGGTAAAAACTGTTTCAACCGCTGAAACCCTGACTGCATTTGCATATCGTCCGATCGCCTCTTGGTCGCCGGGCAGTGAAATTGAAATTTATCAAGATGGCCTTTTCAGCGTCGCCGTAAACAATCGAATCGCCAACGGACAACTTTTTGGAGAGCCTGCAAAGATTCGCTTTACTGCCACCTCCAGCAGCTGGCAGTTTTCTGATGGGGTCGACTTTGCGGGAAGCACTCTTGCCAGGAGCTTTGCTGATGCGGGGGAGTATTCTGCTACTGCTACGGTCACTTATCGTGTCGACTATCAAATGAGTTCGAGCGATTGGGTAGTAGGCGCGGCTACAATTTTGATGGAGTCAAATCAACTAGAAATCACGGTGATTGAGCTACCGCGAAGATCGCTTTTGGTGGAATAGCAGAATATATTCAGCCGGGACTCATAGAATCCCCAGAGTTGTTGAACATAATCGTGTAAGACAATGAAAGGGCATAATGTCTCAGTGGAATCGATCCGGTGAAAACCAATTCACGTTCAGCAGTCCCCAGTCGACTGAGCCAGCTAAACCTCCAAAGCCGCAAAGGAAAAAGCGCCGCAACCCACTTCCTGCAGCAGCACTTGCTTTGACAGCTGCTCTGGTCGGTGGAGTGGTGGGCTCTAGCGGTTGGACCACGTCTTATGTAAACCTCAGTCAGCCTGCACCAGTGGTGGTAAATAACGCGACTGCAGTGAACTGGGTTACCGGGGCAGCAGCAGCAGCCTCACCGTCAGTTGTGACACTTTCAGTTAGCTCTTCAGAAACCGGCGGTTCCGGCTCGGGTGTGGTTCTCACTGAAGACGGCTACATTCTCACCAACGCACACGTTGTCACCCTGGGAGGCAAAACTGAGACCGCTATGGTATCGGTGATGCTCTGGGACGGACAGGTGGTTGCAGCTGAGCTAATTGGGTTTGATTCGGTCTACGATCTGGCTGTTCTAAAGATTGAGCGAACAGGTCTAAAGCCGATTACGTTTGCCGACTCCAAGACACTAAACGTGGGGCAAAGCGTTGTCGCAATTGGCGCCCCACTTGGTCTTTCCTCAACGGTTACCCAAGGGATAATTTCAGCGCTTAACCGAACTATTCAGGTTGCAAGCTCGGAAGTCAGCGAAGACGCGAGCCTTCAGTTCTGGACGGGAAATGGTGGGAATCCAATTTCTTTGCAGGTGATTCAAACCGATGCTGCAATCAATCCAGGCAATTCCGGTGGAGCGCTGGTAAATGACAGCGGTGAGTTGATTGGCATCAACGTGGCAATCGCTACTGCTGGTTCCGGCACATCGGGCAGCATTGGCGTGGGCTTTGCTATACCTTCCAACACTTCAGGTCGAATCGCTAATGAGATAATCGCTACCGGAGTGGCCAGCCATGGCTTGCTTGGAGCTCTAGTAAGAGATAACCAAGAGCAGTCCCAGGGCTTTTCAACTGGCGCCTATGTAGAGGCAGTTACTGAAGACGGAGCTGCAAGCGCGGCTGGGATAACTGCAGGTGATGTCATCATAAGTTTTGCCGGTCAAAGGGTTGCAGGTGCAAGTGACCTAACGGCAATGGTTAGGGCAGAGCCAGCCGGTGCTGAGGTAGAAGTTGTGGTGTTGCGAAACAACCAAAGGCTGGATTTCCAAGTGACCCTCGGTAGCGCTGCTGACCTAAACTAAGCCTCATGAGTGATCTAGACAGCGGCACTATTCTCGAAAAGGAAAAGCAAGAAAAGCTTGATGAGGGTGACCACGAACGATATTCCCACTATGTCAAGAAAAACAAAATTGTTGAGTCTGCAGTGATGGGGGATGCCGTTATTGCTCTGTGTGGCAAGGTTTGGATTCCAAACCGTGACCCGGGCAAGTTCCCGGTTTGCCCAACCTGTCAGGAAATTTACGAAAAGCTAAAGCGCTAGCTAGACAAAAGTGGTCGGTACGGCTGGCTCGCCACTTGAAAGCCTAAAACCTGCCGCCGGGAGTTCCTTAATCGCCATTTGGTGATGCGCCCTTGCAGCAGTTACGCCGGCTATCCCAATTGCTGATAGGTCTACTTTGCCATCAATAATCAGTGGAACTTGAAGTGCCCTGCCCTCTGAGGCGGACCCGACCAACTCTGCTGTTGCAATTCCGTCAACTACCAACCTGGAGGCGCTTTTCTTTCCACCGCGGTTTGTTTTGTTCCTGGATTCCTTTGCAACGTCAACCCATTCATCGCCAGCTGCGTGAGAGACCAGTTTGTAGACAAACCCAACTGTTGGGTGACCAGAGCCCGTTACAAGAGAGGTCCCAACGCCGTATCGGTCAACCGGTGCAGCTGCCAATGCAGCAATCGTGTTTTCGTCTAGGTCGCTGGTGACGACTATCTTGGTATCTCTGGCCCCAAGGCTGTCTAATAACTCGCGAACCTTGGTTGCCGCAACGGAAAGGTCTCCTGAGTCGAGGCGGACCGCGGCAATTTTTCCATCGGTCAGTCGCACGGCCTCTCGCACTGCCTCTTCGACGTCGAAGGTATCAACCAAAAGTGTGGTGCCAACGCCCATGACCTCAATTTGAGATTCAAATGCTTCGGTCTCTGTGTCGTGCAGCAGCGTGAATGAATGTGCTGAGGTTCCCATGGTTGGAACCCCAAAGCTTCTGCCCGCTTCTAAATTGCTGGTGGCATCAAAACCAACTATGAATGCTGCCCGAGCTGCGGCAACAGCCGCGTGCTCATTGGCTCGCCTGGCACCCATCTCCGCCAGATAGCGGTTGCCGGCTGCAAAGCGCATTCTTGCAGCTGCCGAGGCAACCGCACTGTCGTAGTTCAGGGTTGAAAGAATCAGGGTTTCTAAAATCACGGCTTCTGCAAATGTCGACTCCACCGTGAGCACAGGTGAATTTGCAAAGAAAAGTTCGCCTTCACGATAACCGTGGATGGAGCCGCTGAATCTGAAGCCCTTTAGCCACTCGGCAGTTTCGGCATCGACAATCCCATCGGATAGCAAGAATTCTATTTCTGGTTCTTCGAACTTGAAATCTTCGATAGCGGAAAGGAGTCTTCCCACTCCAGCAACGACGCCGTAGCGTCTTCCAGCCGGCAGATTCCTTGTGAAGACTTCAAACACGGTTTTACGCTCGGACTTACCAGAGCGCAAGGCAGCCTGAACCATGGTGAGTTCGTAGCGATCGGTGAGCAGGGCGGTAGTCACGGGTAAAGCCTACTAATTCGCGACCCTCGATTGCACCGCGGGCCTAGACTAACTTTTGTGGATGCAAGACCAATTGGCGTGTTTGACTCGGGCGTGGGCGGCTTAACTGTTGCCAGGTCGATAATCGATCAGCTGCCCGGGGAGTCGATTCACTACGTTGGCGACACCTTGAACTCTCCCTATGGACCCAAGCCACTATCGATAGTGAGGTCTTTGGCCCTTGAGGTTATGGACGAATTGGTCGCCTCGGGTGTCAAGATGCTAGTGATCGCATGTAATTCTGCCTCTGCCGCCGTGCTGAGAGACGCTCGGGAGCGATATACGATCGGCTTAGGTGTGCCGGTGGTTGAGGTAATCCAGCCTGCTGTGAGAAAGGCGGTTTCAACCAGTCGCAATAGGAAAGTCGGTGTCATCGGCACCAGTGCGACGGTTTCCTCCAGGGCATATGACGACGCTTTTGCTGCGGCAGTGGATATTCAAATCCACAGCGTTGCCTGTCCAGATTTTGTAGATTTAGTTGAGCGAGGCATAACCTCAGGTCCCGAGGTGCTTGCCGCCGCCAGTTCATACCTGGAGCCTTTGCGACAGGCCGGTGTTGACACTTTGGTACTGGGCTGCACGCACTACCCACTATTGCAAGCTGCGCTTGCATACGTCATGGGAGAAACTGTAAATCTGGTTTCCTCTGCGGATGAGACTGCTAAGGATGTTTTCAGAGTTCTCACGGAACATGACCTACTGGCCCCCGAGGGTAATCAGGCGACTTACGAGTTCTTTGCAACTGGAGATCAGCTTCAGTTTGAACAGTTGGCCCATAGATTCTTGGGACCGGAAGTGACAAACGTCAAACACCTCGATCGAAAGAGTAACGATGACTAGACAAGACAATCGAGGTAATTCTCAATTACGTGAAGTGAGTTTCGAGCGCGGGTTTACCAAACATGCAGAGGGTTCCTGCCTGGTCTCCTTCGGCGGCACCAGAGTGCTCTGCAACGCATCTTTCACCGAGGGGGTTCCGAGGTTCAAGAAAGGTTCCGGTGAGGGTTGGGTCACAGCTGAGTATTCAATGCTTCCCCGTGCTACTCACACCAGGTCTGATCGCGAGAGCGTGAAGGGCAAGATCGGCGGTAGGACTCACGAAATTTCAAGGCTCATTGGTCGATCGCTGAGAGCCGTTATTGACGTCAAGGGGCTCGGGGAAAACACCATCGTTCTCGATTGCGATGTCCTGCAAGCTGATGGTGGAACAAGAACCGCAGCGATCACAGGGGCGTTTATCGCGTTAGCAGATGCTGTGAGTTGGGGTAAGGCGAACGGACATATTCCCAAAACTGCGAAGCCGCTTCTCGATACAGTTTCAGCAGTTTCGGTGGGAATTGTTGGTGGTGAGCCCATGACTGACCTCGCTTACGTCGAGGATGTCAGAGCCGACACTGACATGAATGTCGTAATGACAGGCAAAGGATTATTTGTCGAAGTTCAAGGAACCGCTGAGGCGGCGCCCTTTGACAAATCCGAGCTGGATAGCCTCCTGGAATTAGCCCTGGAATCAAACCTCGAGCTCGCAAAATTGCAGGTAGCAACCCTCGGAGAAATTCTGGAACTTCGCTAGTGGAAATGATTTTTGCCACCGGAAATGCCCATAAGGTGGCGGAAGCTCAATTGATTCTTGGTCGAGCCTTGCCGGATCTCATAATTCTTCCTCACGATGGTCCGGAACCAGTGGAAAGTGGCACAAGCTTCCTGGACAACGCACTCATCAAGGCACGTGCCGCATTCGAAGTCACCGGTAAACCCGCTTTTGCGGATGATTCGGGTATCTGCGTTGAAGTGATGGGCGGAGCACCAGGTATTTTTTCAGCTATTTGGGCGGGAGGCAGAGACGACGTCGTAAACCGCAACCTTTTGCTCAAGCAACTGGAGGACATCCCGGCTGAAAACCGCAAGGCATCGTTTGTTTGCACCATTGCGCTGGTGGAGAAAGCTGGAGAGACTTCGTTCACTGGCATCTGGCCAGGGAGCATCTCGATGACTTCCTTAGGTAACGGGGGTTTTGGCTATGACCCAGTCTTTATCCCGGAAGGCTTTGAGGTAACGGCGGCGGAACTTGAGCCGGATGTGAAATCCAGCTTTTCCCACCGG
>DGPE01000006.1 GCA_002390305.1 Micrococcales bacterium UBA4448
GTTCTGGTTCCGGTTCTGGCTCCGCTGCTGGAGTTGCAGGAGCATCTGCCGACGAACCGGGGATCCGAATCAACTGGCCGACCGAGATCCGGTTGGGGTTTGTGATCGAGTTCAAGGATTGGATTGCAGAAACAGTGACCCCAAATTTTTGAGCTATTTCATTAAGGCTGTCACCAGACACCACGCGGTAGGTTCGTTCTTCGGACTCTGTTGGTGCTGGGCTTGGTGACGGTGCTACCGGTTCCTCAGGGGCCACTGCGGGCTCGGGAGCCGAGCTCACGGGTGCTTCAACTGGGATAAGCTCCGGGATTGTCCCTTCGAAGCTCAATTCACCGAAATCTCCGGTTGGAATGCCCTCTAGAGATGCCAATTGCACTGTCGCTGGCGCCTTGCCCAGAGTAGGTATTTTGCTTGCAAAGTAATTGGTTGCCTGAATGTAGCCTGGGCCATCACCCCGAAGAGTTGAAAAGTGAGCCCAAGATGAAATCCTGGCTTTTTTGCCGTCTTGAACCAAGTACAGCAACCCACTATTGGTGCGAATAAATTGCCCCACAGAGCGCTCGGACAGGATCAATGCAGCACAGGTATTTGTAGACAGCGGGAAAACACTTCCAGGAAATTCTGATGCTGCTGCAGGCGAGGTTGGATAAAGGATGCCCCTGTCAAGAAGATAAATAGCTCCGTCACACTGAACCTTGACTCCGGTAAACCCGGTCCTGGTTTCCAATGCCGAGAGGTCGCTTGCTGCAACGGTGAACACCTTGGACTTAGAAACACTGGTTGCCTGCGAGCTGCTGGCAAGCAAAACCTTGTTCGTCAAGTCATCCACCAGGTATAGCTTGCTTGACCCAGCAGTCTTCACAACGGCTCCTGGAGCAAGTGCCAGGCCGACTTTTTCGATTGTGTTTATCGCCGATTGGGGTATTTCTATGGCCTTGGGCTGACCGATCAGGCTAAGAAACTGACTGACCATAGTCGTGTCGCTGGTTAGTCTTCGTTCCGCCGATTGAACGAAGTAAGAAAACCTGTTGCCAGCCGAAGTGACAATCACCGGGGTGCTGAGGACAGCTTCAACAGTTGGAATTTTGGCAAGCAAGGTGTCTGGAACAGCAAGGACCTGTTCGGTCCAGTTTTCTGGGTCAGAAACTGGAAGCTTTCCTGCTGAAGTGATGACAAAGGCCGCACCGGTGCTATCGGAAACAAAACCCTTGATTTGTTCTTCATTCAAGGTCGACTCTATGGCCTGCAGGTCAACAGCAGCTGGAGCCTGATCAAACCACTTTTCCAATCCTGTGCTGCTAACCAGCGAAGAATTCAACAGGAAGGTTTGACCGCCGGCAGCAATCGCTTTTTGTGAACCTCCGGCAACTGTGAACATCACTGATTCAGACGCCAGTGCAGTACCTGGCGTGAGGCTTGCAACTTGCTCAATGGTCATTCGCGTCGGTGTGATGGCCTGTGCACCAACTGTTTGAAGCGCTAGGTCATCGACCACAACTCTAGAGCTTGCATTTTCAATCCAGTAACGAGTTCCGGCTTCGGTTTGGACAAGTCTCGTGAGAGTTCCGCCGTCAACAAAAGTGTTCAGTTGCAGGCTGGTGACAGCAATGCTGACGTCACAGTTGGCACCGTATTGAATCGCAATTTGGCAGTCTGGCACCGAGTATTTGACTCCATCTACGAGCAAGAACTTTGCACCTGAAACCGAATCAGAAACCAGTTGAGTCATTTCACCTGTCGTGACGAAGCTATCCAGGTAGGCAGTTGAAATTTCACCAATTGGACCCAAAGGCCTAAGAGCGGCAAGCAATCTGGAATCCGTAACCAAGTACTTCTTGTCATCCACAATCAGATAAGTTTCTGGTCCAGCGTCCTTAAGGAGGTAGCCGCCGCCAATTGGCGAACCAAACCAGTCGTGGAAGAAACGCCAAAAGTTCCTGTTTCCATAGGCCGAGCAGCTATCGCCTGATCCATACATGTTGGCTAGGGCTGCTTGGTTTGGCGTGTAAGGGGTGTAGTAGTAGAGGTTGGCGGTGGCTTGGTTTTTCAACTCGAAGCTCTTTGTGCCGCAGGAAGAATTCGGGTTGAACCGCATCGACACGGTGCGGCCAGGCTTCCAGTAAGTAAAAGATCCCTCCGGGTTTCCGTACCAGCGCAACTGCTTTGCCGCGCGATATAGCTGGTTGAAAAGACCTACATTAACTTTGCCGCAAATCCCAGGATCCGAGTCGGGACACCCAAAGCCCATTGCCGCACGATACATGTAAGAGGTGGGCTTTGTGGAGGTTACTAAGCCCTGCTCTTTCTGGAGCTTGGTAATCAAAACCTTCGGATTAATGCCACAGGCTACCGCCACTGAGTAGATAACCTCGGCAGCCCTTGCCGCCGGGTTAGCCGTTATCGCAGAGCAGGGGCCAATTTCTTCCTCAGCCGTGGCTGGGGTTTCAGGAATCTCTACAAAAACATCTTTCAGACAGTCAATGGCTGGATCTTCCGCCCTGCAGCTTGAAATTCTTGAGTCTAGGAACTGCTGAATTCCTGCAACATCCATCGAGCCAAAATCAAAAAAGACACTGTCGCTGATGATCAGACCCGGATCAAAGGCGCTGGCGCCTGGCGCTGCTAATGCAGGCGCTGCCTGCTGAGGCATCGCAATCAGGCCGGCAACCGCCATAATCGCTGAGGTGGCAATGACAAATAGCTTCTTTAGCATCTAAGGAATCACAACCGAACTTGCAGGAGATGTTCCAAGGTGAAATTCTGATTCATAGGTGACTGTCACAATGCCGGAACCAGCGGGTAGGTCTTTTAAGGGCATTTCGACTGGGAAACACTGGGTGTAATCCGAAGACGCTTGCGCCTTGACAGTCATTGTCTTTTCGGTAGAGCCCCCAATAAACCTCAGCGTGCAGGTTCCATCAGATTCAGTTATCCCAGGCACCTGAGCGACAACCTCTAGCATCCCGGTGTCCAGAAAAGCGTCTGCGATCAAGATTGTGACCTCCACCGGCTCTTGAGCCACTTCGGGTTCTACTGTTTCCAGAGGCTCTGGCTCGACTACCTCAGCTGTTACCGTGTCATCGGTCGGCGTTGGAGAAGTGGTCGGTGAGGCCGTTTCTTCGGTGACGATAATTGGCTCTTCAGGAAGCGATGTAGCTCCCCAGTTCGGATAAAACACGCTGCATCCAGAAAGCAGCAGGGTAGTCGAAATCAAGGCAAATGCAGCGAATATTTTGCGCACAGGTCACCTCCAAATCACCTTCAACCTTAGGTTGAGATTCTCAAAATCTGCTGAGTGTTTTGAGCGTTTTGAATATTGAGAACTCGCTGATAGCCCTCTAATTAGAGGCTGTTTTTGAGGTTTTTGTTTTTCTGCTCCACCTGTAGAGCCATGTTTTGCCGGTAGTCATCAAGTTTCTTCTCGAGTTCCGGATTTGATGTAGCAAGAATTCGAAGTGCCAATAGACCTGCATTTAGTGCGCCGTCAATGGACACCGTAGCTACCGGAACACCAGAGGGCATCTGGACAATTGAAAGTAGCGAGTCCATTCCATCCAAGCTTGCAAGCTTTACCGGGACTCCAATAACTGGGAGGGACGTTGCTGAAGCAATCATTCCAGGCAAGTGAGCGGCGCCGCCAGCGCCGGCGATTATCACCTTGACGCCGTTACTGGAGGCAGCTTTGGCCCATTCCAGCATTTTTTCCGGGGTTCTATGGGCACTCAAGACCTCAACGATGGGTGAGTAGCCGTGGGCGGAAACAACCGCCTGTGCCTGCTCCATAACGCGCCAGTCTGAATCTGAACCCATAACGATAGCTATTTCTGACAAGTCTGCTCCTCACCTTTGACTAACACTCTAAGCCGATTTCGAATCATAAAGCTTTGCTGCCGCCTCGCGGCAGCGCTCGAGTAATTGGACATAGTCGTCACCGAGGGCGGTGATGTGTCCCATCTTTCGACCCTTGCGAGGTTGCTTTTGGTAGCTGTGGATCTTTAGCGCTGGGCCATAGGACATCGCAGCTTCGAAGTTTTCCACCAGGTTGTTACTTTCATCGACTCCGAGCAGATTCAGCATCACAGCGTGCTTGGCGCGCATTGAGGTATCCCCCAGCGGTAGTCCCAAAACTGCCCGCAGGTGCTGTTCAAATTGGCTTGTGACAGCGCCTTCAATGGTGAAATGTCCAGAGTTGTGAGGCCTCATCGCAAGTTCATTTACCAGCAGGTCTCCGGTTTTGGTTTCAAATAGTTCGACCGCCATCACTCCTGTTACGCCGAGCTGCTCGGAAATGGTTCTCGCAATTTCATCGGCCAATTTCGAATTCACCGGCAAAGGGGCGGGCGCTATCACCTCGGCGCAAACTCCCCCGGCCTGGACCGTTTGGACAGTATTCCAAGTCACAATATCTCCGGCTGAATTTCTTGCAACAAGCTGAGATAGCTCTCTAGCAAAAGAAACTTTTTGTTCGCAGAGCAACTGCCCGCCGTATTTGTCCAGATCTGCTAGCCAGTCCTCAACTTCTGCAGCATCGGAAACCATCCTCACTCCCTTGCCGTCATATCCGCCAATTGGCGTTTTGACAACAACCTCTGGGCCGTGCTCGGATATGAAGGCCCTAACCTGCTCGGAGTTGACAACCGCTTTCCAGGCTGGCATCGGCAATCCCAGTTCTTGGAGACGCATCCTCATTAGGAGCTTATTTTGAGCAAACCTAAGGCAGTGTGGGCCCGGTTGCACCGAAACGCCCTGCTGAACGAGCGCTTCTAGAAGATCGATTGGGACATGCTCATGGTCAAAAGTTATGACATCGACCGACTCTGCAAACTTCTTAATCTGTGCCAGATCGTTGTAGTCGCCAACCTGAGTAACGGCATTATGCGCTGGAGACCCGTCGGCCTCTGCAAAAACTTTCAACTCCAAACCCATTGAAATAGCCGCGGGTAGCATCATCCTGGCCAACTGGCCACCACCAATTACACCTACCGTTGGCATTTATCTCCCTAGCTTATTTAAATCTAGTTTCGCAGATGCCAGACATCTGCGGCCGCAAGTGTCACCGTTTCCGGAGTTTCAAGCACCAGCTTCCCGTCGGTGTCAATCGCAATTGCTATGCCATAAACGTTTTTTCCGCCGGGTAACTCTGCCCTCACCTTGGTGCCAAGGGTGCTGCAATGCTTTTGCAATTCATCCTGAAGTTCTGAGATTGCTGCCTCTGGATTCTCAGAAAGCCTGCGCCAATAGGATTTAATGCTCTGACCGATTCGCTCAATAAGATCCGGAAGAGCAATTTCCACCTCAAGCTCCTGCAAAGAAACTGCTCTATCAGGTGTCCCATCTTGTATTTCAAGATTCAAGCCGATTCCAATAATCACAGAATTTGCATCTATCATTTCAGCCAAAATTCCGGAGACTTTTTTCTCCGCGACCAGGACGTCATTGGGCCATTTGATTGTTGCCGCAACTCCGAGGTCCTGGAGCGCGCCCCGCACGGCAAGTCCGGTCATTATTGTGATCCAATCGATCTGCCGCTGCGAAACAGGCTTCAGCAGAATCGACAGCGCCATCGATTTAGCGGATTCGGTGACCCATTTCCTCCCTAGTCTTCCAAGGCCAGCGGTCTGCTGCAAAGCCGTCACTGCAAAGAATTCTGGGGTGTTCGCGTCAAATCGTCGCCGCAGTTCCTTATTGGTTGAATCGACTGTCTCCAGCTGGACAAGCTTGGTGAAGACACTCTTGGAAGGTGGCAAAGTCATACTTGCAATGATATGCCAGTTACCGCCCATTGTAGGAAACCGAGACGTTTGAAGCGATTGCTTTGTAGGTACTCTGCAACAACGCCCCCCTTATCAGCGATAAAGTGAACGAGACCCATTAGGAGCACAATTGGCTGACAACGCAGATTTTTCCACCACGGCAGGAAAGCTAGAAGACCTCCGCCAGCGCTACCAGGACGCAGTTGTAGCACCGAGTGAGATAGCCGCACAAAAACAGCATGCCAAGGGTAAAAACACCGCCAGGGAGCGCATCGAGATGCTGCTGGATCCCGGATCCTTCGTAGAACTTGATGAATACGTTAGGCACCGTTCGACGGCGTTTGGCATGGATGCCAAAAGACCCTATGGCGACTCTGTGGTTGCAGGAGTGGGAACTATTCACTCACGCCAGGTTGCTGTTTATTCGCAAGACTTCACAGTTTTTGGCGGCTCCCTCGGGGAAACTGCCGGCAACAAAATAATCAAAGTGATGGAGCTAGCCATCAAAACCGGAGTCCCGCTAATTGGGATTTTGGATTCCGGCGGAGCCAGGATACAAGAGGGTGTAATTGCACTTGGAAAGTATGGCGAAATCTTCCGCCTGAACACCATGGCATCGGGAGTAATACCTCAGATTTCAATAATCATGGGCCCGGCAGCCGGAGGAGCTGTTTACTCGCCAGCCCTGACTGATTTCGTGATCATGGTCGACAAGACTTCCAACATGTTCGTGACCGGCCCTGACGTGATCAAGGCAGTCACCGGCGAAGACGTGGGCATGGAAGAGCTCGGTGGTGCGAGAACGCACAACGA
Organism: Micrococcales bacterium UBA4448; assembly: GCA_002390305.1. Classification (GTDB taxonomy): domain Bacteria; phylum Actinomycetota; class Actinomycetes; order Actinomycetales; family Microbacteriaceae; genus Aquiluna. The sequence goes on from DGPE01000006.1 coordinate 6,567, forward strand.
GACATCTGGTGTAGCCCACTATTTAGCCGATGATGAGAAAGATGCCATCGACTACGTCCAAGCTCTGGTTGGATACTTGCCGGAGAATAACCTTTCTGAAACTGTCACTTACCAATCCGAGTCTGAACTTGAAATCACCGAAGCAGACAAGCGCCTGAACCAGGTCATTCCAGACAGCCCAAACCAGCCCTACGACATGGAAACCGTGATTTCAGCACTGGTCGACGAAGGCGAATTCCTAGAGGTCCAACCATTGTTCGCGCCAAATATAATCATCGGCTTTGCTCGTATTGACGGAAACTCGGTTGGCATCGTTGCCAACCAGCCGATGCAGATGGCCGGGACGCTGAATATCGCCGCCGGTGAAAAAGCCGCTCGCTTTGTGCGCTTCTGTGACGCTTTCTCGATACCGATTCTGACCCTGGTTGACGTGCCGGGCTATCTTCCTGGAACCGATCAAGAGTGGGCCGGAGTTATAAGACGAGGTGCGAAGCTTCTTTATGCCTACGCTGAGGCAACCGTCCCACTTGTCACAGTTATCACTCGAAAGGCTTACGGCGGCGCATACATTGTTATGGGCTCCAAGCAGTTGGGTGCAGACATAAACCTTGCCTGGCCAACCGCTGAAATTGCAGTGATGGGTGGCCAGGGCGCGGTAAACATCCTGTTTAGAGACAAGATAAAGCAGGCCGAGGAGCAAGGCTTAGACATCGCCCAGGTAAGAGATCAACTGGCCAAGGAATACACCTATAACGTTGCCAGTCCGTTCCTTGCAGCCGAACGAGGCGAGCTCGACAGCATAATTGAACCAGCCGCCACCAGAGCGTCAGTGGTCCGAGCACTGCGTGCATTAAAAACTAAGCGCGCGAATTTGCCTCCAAAAAAGCACGGAAACATTCCGCTCTGATGCGCCAATATTCAGAGTCAGAAATAGAGGAGTTGCTTCAAACTTCTGCTGGTGACGACGCCGAAACTGCGGCTGCGATTGCTATCGTCACTCAGGCAATTATCGAGTCTCGAAGGCTTGGCAGAATTGCAACTAAGCCACCCAAGACCTCCTGGAACCGGGGAGATGGCCAGCTTCGAGGTCAACACATTGGCAACTGGGCCAGTGAGTTCAGAGGCTAAAGCTTCAAGAATATATCAGGTGCCTCTGCGCCAGGCTGCAGCGCAACCATTGTCAAGGTCCAATCCTCACCAGAGGTGCTGCGAATTACCACCTTGCCACTTGCGAGCCGAGAAAGCTCATCGGAGACTCTGGCGGTAATTTCCCGCTTTTGACGCTCTGAAATCTCCTCGAAACCCCCGTCATCCAAAAGCTGCACTTCGACACCCCTTGACCTAGCAGATTGAACTGCATCGACCATTTCTTGACTGATCAAAGATTTACCGCGGATGCGATCGCGAAGATACGCCTCGGTCATACGAACCTGCTGAATTTCAGCCCGGTTGAGCCTTCCCTGTTTTTGCTCAATGAGCTTAAGAATTGGAAGCGCGCTGTCCAAGGTTTGGCGGGCGCGAACCTTAGCGATGTTTCTTGCAGCTTCATTAGCCTCTCGTTCAGCGTCCAGGTTCAGCGTTCTGTCTCTATAAGTCGCGGCAGCCTTCTCTGCTGCACTTAGTGCTGCTGAAGCTCCTAGAGCCGCAAGCAAGATCAGCAGTGCGCCTACTGCGCCGGCGGCGATAAGGCCTTGAAATCCACCCCAAATCAAAACCTCGATAATCATGATCGCCGTCCCCAGCAGAGCGACCAGCTTGCTTTGTCGGACTGCCAGAACTGCCATCAAAGTGGCAACACCAACTACATACCAGGTGGTGTAACCCGTGGTCACATTTGACCCGATACTAAAAGAGCCAAGAAGCGGCAGCACCCCGGCAGTTACTAGCGCAAAGGCAACTGCAGAACCTGGAAGTTTTAGTCCTGGTCGATGAAGCATGACCCAACTAAGCGCAACAAAATAGAGAGTGATTCCTAAAATTATTGGCATCGGGTTGGCATATTCTCCGATACTGAGAAGCCCGAGTGCAGCGTGATAGTAGCCAAAGGCAAGGGTGAACAAGGTCAAAGGCAACCGTGAAATGGGGATCATTTTGGCCACCTCAGAGTGACAGAAGTCCCAGCTTTTGGGCTTGAAACAACATCTGCTTTTCCGCCGATAATTTCCATCTTGGCCAAGATTGAGATCCTGATGCCTAGCCTGTCTTCACTGAGTCTCTGTGGCCTAAACCCAATGCCGTTGTCCACGACTTGAATTTCAATTTCACTGTTCACCTGGGAATCCAGCGTCACGGCAATTTTTGTGGCGTTCGAATGACTAATTGCATTATCAACCGCTTGCAGTGTGGCCTCAGTTAGAGCTTGGCCGACCTCGACTGTAATTCGGTCCAGGCCTCCAGCTTTGAGCTCGACTTCAACGCTTTCATCCATTGCTCTTGCTGCGTTTTTAATGGCCTGGAATAACCCCAAGACCGTCACTGACCCGACCTGTTGGTCGACTCTCTCCAGCTGCTGAAGCTTTGCAATTGAATAACTGGCTAATTTTGCCGACGCTTTTTTTTCGGCATTAGATTTTGCATTGGCAGAAGTGATAAATGTGTGAAGCACAGAATCATGAATCAACGAGTCAATTAGCTGCTCTTCCTTTTCAACTGCTTCTGACTTTGCCTTCTCGATGTGACTCGAGATCAGATTAGAGCTCGCGCTGTCAACCCCGCGAGCCCAATCCCTTGCAAGGACGATGAGCCCGATAGTGCCTCCAGCCAATAGGAATACGTAGAGAACATTCTTAAGCCCGCTCAGCCAAGCCTGCTCGCCGCCAACCATGAAAAGGTGAATGAAAAACCACGTAATACAAATCACCGGAAGGAACACTGTGTAGGCAATCCGTTTATCGGTGATCCCCGCGCTGATTGCGGCAGTTCCCACGGTCCACCAAACCCAGGGTTCGAATTCACTGCCACCAGGGAACTCGCCTATCTTCATGATTGGCAAGAATAAAATTGCGCTCAAGCTAGAGCCGGCATATGCCCAAAGCCAAAAGTTATTTCTTGATTTCGGTCCCCAAGCGCTTACTGCCACTCCAGCTACAGCGATAGCCATTGCAGCTAGAGCAACATCCGATGCCATATTGAAATACTCTCGCTGAGCAAATTGGTTTGAGACGGCTTCCAGAAAGCTAAGGACCAACAAGCCCGCGAATAGCCGGCGGGCCAACGCTTCAAGCCTGTTGCTCGCTGCAGAGGCAAGCAGCGTGCTCATCTAGAGAAAGTCCCCGGATATGATTCCATCCTCAAGTGCTCTTCGAAAGAGGTCCACCTTGGTTCCGGCTTCACGGCCAATCTTTGCGTACTTCACTCTGACGCGGTCAATGTGCTCCTTGGCCGAGCTTTGTTTAATTCCAAGCTGAAAGGCAACCTGCTTCAGACTCATTCCCGCAGCGTAAAGTGACAAAACTTCGCGTTCTCGGTTTGACAGGCTAGCTTCCTTAAACAACAAATCCGCGTCGATCATTGCCGACGTCTCAGGATTATTGAGGATTGCCCCGTCAGCGGCGAGTCGGATGTTTTCTGCTAGTGCACTCATCGGTTGCGATTTCGGAACAATCGCGACAGCACCAGCTCTCAGAGCAGTTCTCATCAGGTTGGCCTTGTCGGCGATGCTAAAAATTAGTACTGCGCTGTTTGTGGAGATGAGCTGCGCTACGTTATCTGCAACTAAGGACCCGTCATCCAAAGAGAGGTCAGTTACAACAACCTGGCATTCTGAGTGCTTAATCTGCGCCAAGAGCTCAGGAACTGTCCCGGCCGAACCAACCAGCTCCAGGCCTTCTTTTTCGCACATCCCGGCAAAACCCAACCGAATTGCCTCGTGGTCGTCAACTATCGCTACTTTTACTGTCCCCATTTTTCAAGGCTAGCGTGACAGAGCGACAACTGTCTCGAAATGATGAGTGTGAGGAAAAATATCAAACGCTCGAATCTGCTGCAATTTATACCCAGCAGCTCCAAGTGTCTTCAAGTCTCTGGCAAGTGCAACCGGGTCACATGCGACATAAATCAAGTTTCGCGGGTTCAATCTAACTAACTGCTCCACGACCTTATTTGCAGCCCCAGATCTTGGAGGATCAAGAATTATGGTGTCAAAAGTTCCCGCTGTTTGCGACCGCAGGTATTTCAAAACATCGGCCTGGTGGAAGCGAAGGTTTGCCAGGTCATGGGTTGACTTCTCGCCATCCTCAATCGCCTGTTTCGACGACTCAACAGCCAAAAATTTTGCGTCTGGAAATACGGTTGAGATTGTCGCACTGAATAGCCCAGCACCCGAATAAAGATCCAGGTTTTGTTTTTGCGGATTAAAATCTAACTCCCTAGCAAAATCGATGACGCAAGATGTCAATAACTCCGGGGCGCCACCGTGGGCCTGCCAGAAAGAACCGGGACTGAGCCAGAAAGTCCGCCCAGAGACTCGTTCAATCAAGGTGCCATCACCGTTTATTTTTTTATCAACCATCCATTGCAGGTTGCCGGTATTGCTGGAGGCAATCCTGATTTTTTCAACGCCGTTGAAGTTTTTCAGGTGCAGGCCAAGCTCTTCAATTTCTTTGACTGCTAGGGGCAGGTCCCTGGTGAAGACAATTTCGTTGGTTCTAATTTTTGACGGGCCAGCGGTTCCAGACTCGTCAACATTGAGCTGAGCTCTAGTTCGGTAACGAAGACCGTTGTGCTCGTCATCACCGGGAACTGCCTCCACTGTCACTGAGTTTTCGATGCCCGCCATTCTAGATAGGGCCTCGCGGAGTACTTCTGTTTTTAATACCCGCTGGTATGGAAGAGATATGTGTCCAAATTCAGCTCCGCCAGCGCCTCTCAGTGCCGCCTTCCAAAAGTGCTTGACTCTGTGTTCGGAGGGTTCTAGGACCTCGAGGGTTTCTGCCCGCAGATAACTTTTTGTGTCTTGGGTCACTTTTGCAGAGACAGTTTCGCCAGGAAGTGCTCCGGAGACAAAGACCACCTTCTGGTCGTGGCGAGCAATGAAAACTCCCCCGTGGGCAACTTTTTCGATTTTCAACTTTAACATCACTGGCTAAGTGTTCCACAGCTAACCTACTTAGCGTGATCGATTTCATACTTGCTTCAACTTCGCCGGCTCGAAAGAAACTGCTTCTCGAGGCCGGAATCAAATTCCGCACCCTAGCGCCGGGTGTCGACGAAGATGAAATGGTTGCTATTGAACGCCCCAAGGGGCCCGAGGAACTGACGATTTTACTGGCCAAGGCCAAAGCACAGGCCATTTCAACAGCTGAAGTGAATTCACTGGTTCTTGGCTGTGACTCGGCACTATTTTTTGAGGGCGAAATTCTGGGCAAACCTCTAACTCATGATGTAGCAACGGCACGCTGGAAAAAGATGAGGGGTAAATCAGGGGTGCTCTATTCCGGTCACCATCTCATACACGGACCCACTGGGGCCGAGGTTTCATTGGCAGCCGCCACCGAAGTTCATTTTGCAACCCTTTCCGACCAACAAATTGATCAATATGTTGCCACCGGTGAACCGCTTCAGGTCGCTGGCGCATTCACTATTGATGGCCTAGGTGGTGCTTTTGTCGAAAAAATCAGTGGCGACTACCACACCGTGGTGGGGCTATCGCTAGTTGGTCTGCGCAAAATGATGGCTGATCTGGGTCTCGATTACCTCTCATTATGGAGATAGCCAATACGTTTATTTATTTTCTTTGTAGGTTCCTTATAAAAAACAGGTCGCCAGTGCCAATAAGCTAAGCGAACTATGACCGAGCGCAAGATCACAAAAGTACTCATTGCTAACCGCGGAGAAATCGCGGTGCGAGTTATCAGAGCTGCAAAAGACAGCGGCATTCAAACAGTAGCCGTGTATGCCGACGGTGACCGCAATGCCCAGCATGTCAGGCTAGCCGATGAGGCCTATGCGCTAAACGGTGAGACAGCAGCCGAAACCTATCTGGTAATTGAGAAAATACTTTCAATCGCAAAGCGAAGTAAATCCAACGCCATTCACCCCGGTTACGGATTTCTGTCGGAAAATGCCGATTTTGCCCAGGCCGTAAAGGACGCTGGAATCATCTGGATTGGACCAGAACCAGAAGCGATATCACTTCTGGGCGACAAGGTCTCTGCCAGAAAGATTGCCGAATCAGTTGGGGCCCCGCTTGCTCCCGGAACAATAAACCCGGTTGAATCTGTCAGCGAAGTGGAAGACTTTGTTGCAAAGCACGGCCTGCCAGTGGCGATTAAGGCTGCCTACGGTGGCGGTGGTCGTGGCATCAAGATTGTTCGGGAAAAATCTGAAATCGCGGAACTATTCGAATCTGCCACCCGTGAAGCAATTGCGGCCTTTGGTAGGGGCGAGTGCTTCCTCGAGAAGTACCTTGAGAAACCACGTCACGTAGAGACCCAGTGCCTAGCGGACCAGCACGGAAATGTTGTTGTGGTTTCCACCAGGGATTGCTCCCTTCAACGTCGCCATCAGAAACTTGTAGAGGAAGCCCCCGCTCCGTTTTTGACCAAGGAGCAAGAGAAGAACCTCTATGAATCTTCCAAGGCCATCCTCAAAAAGGTCAACTACTCAGGCGCTGGCACCTGTGAGTTCCTAATCGCCCAAGACGGGACGATTTCATTTCTTGAGGTCAACACGAGGCTGCAGGTTGAACACCCGGTCTCCGAAGAGGTAACCGGGATAGATCTTGTCAGGGAGCAATTCAACATCGCTGAGGGCAAGGAGCTTGGCTTTGGGGACCCAGAAATAAGGGGCCACTCTTTCGAGTTCCGCATCAACGGAGAGGACGCCGGCAGCGGATTCTTGCCGTCTCCTGGTCCCATCCACCAGTTCTTAGCTCCTTCAGGGCCGGGGATCCGGGTGGACTCGGGCGTGGTTTCCGGAGACGTTATCTCTGGCAAATTTGACTCCATGATGGCCAAACTGATTGTGACAGGTAAAGATCGCGACGAGGCATTGGCCAGATCAAGACGTGCTCTTGCTGAAATGCAGGTTCTTGGATTGCCAACCGTGCTGCCATTCCACCGAGCAATCGTCGAGGACAAGGCCTTCATCGGAGACGGTAAGTCTTTCAGTATCTTTACCAGGTGGATTGAAACCGACTGGGAAAACAAAATTGAACCTTGGTCTGG
>DGPE01000022.1 GCA_002390305.1 Micrococcales bacterium UBA4448
TGTGAGCAATGATGCAAAAATTTCGCAATTGCTCTTGCTGAGTCAAGGAAGGCTCGAGTGCAGTCCGTGCGCGTGGCGACAAATAAACCTCTTTGTGGGATGAAATACCTGCTTATTCTCCCATGTTGCTTGCCCACTGGTAACCAAGCTGGTAGAGTTTTGCCTTGTTCGCGAGGATTTCTTCGCAAAAAAAGTTTTTCGCCAGAGAGAGTAGAACATGGCAAACATCAAGTCAAAGATCAAGAGAATCGGCACCAACCGCAAGTCCGAAGAGCGTAACAAGGCTGTTCGTACTGAAGTTAAGTCTGCTATCCGCGCCGTGCGCGATGCCAGCACAGCCGGCGACAAGACCGCAGCAGCTGCAGCTCTAGTGGGAGCAAACCAGACAATCGACAAGGCAGTTAGCAAGGGTGTAATTCACAAAAACCAGGCTGCTAACAGAAAGTCAGCAATTGCCAAGAAGGTAAACGCTCTCTAATAAAAGGTCTAAATGGAGAAACCGAGACTTTGTTCTCGGTTTTTTTATTTAACCTGCCCTTGCCATCTTCAGGAGCAGTTTTTCAATTGAGTATTGGGGATCTCGGCTTGCACCCTTGGTGTCGAAATCGGTCTTTGCGGAGAGCTGAACCAGTTCAATCAGCTCCGCTTCACTCCAGCCGTTTAGCTCGCGCCTGGCCTTGTCAACTTGCCAGGGTGCCATCCCAAGAGCGGCAGGAGTTGCATTTCTGTCATTGAACAGCCTGGCTAACTGGCGTATTTTCATAGCCAGTGCTGCGGTCAGGGCAACTGGGTCAATGCCGGTTGCAGATCCGTGACGAAATAATCGAATAGCTTCGGTCGCATTCCCCGCTAGTGCAGCATCGGCAATCTTGAACGCGTTCGTTTCTTGCCTGCCCTCGAAGCTCTGCTCGACATCTGACGCAGTCACTTTGGCTTTGCCAGATTTGGCAAGTTGATCACAGGCTGCCCCTAATTCGCCCATGTCTGAGCCGAAGGCTGCCACCAAAGCCTTTACTGCGGGCTGATCGATTGGGATGCCGAAGGTTTTGAACTCTCGATTTATGAAGTCGATGCGATCCGAATCCTTTTTGACCTCATCGCAAGAAATGTTCAAGGCCAAGGACGCCAATTCTTTTTTTACCTTGCCGTTTTGTCCAACGAGGTTTGGAGTTCGGATAACGATTGTGCAGTTCTGGGCAGGGTCAGACATGAGAGACTGGATGTCTTCCAGCAGGCCTTCGCTTGCACTCTGGATAACAACAAGCCTGGGTTCGTTAAAGAGTGAGGGTGCCGCGAGACTAAATAGCAATCCAGGTGAGTACTCACCCTCGGCTACCTCGCTAACCTCAAGTTCTCGGTGTTCCACTCGCAATTGATTCTTGATCTGTCGAATCGCCCTGGAGGCAAAGTAGGTTTCCGGACCTGAAATTATAACCAGGGGCCATGCAGCAGCCTGATGCCAACTTACCGTCTTGCCATTGCTCACGTTGTCAGTTTACCTGCGACGCTAACCACCCAGCCCTCATCCTCCATAGTCATTGCAACAGATCCAAGTTCGTCTGTTCTTAGTACTCGAGATCCGAACTGCCTGGCCTGACTTAGTGCCTTGTCTGTAGGGTGACCATAGGGGTTTGGCCCAACCGAGAAAACAGAAATGTCAGGCCGCAGTAGTCGAAATAGTTCACTGGATTGGTCGGCGGATCCGTGGTGTGCGACTTTCAGAATCAGCGGTTGCGACCGCAGCAGAGTGAGCCTTGCTTCGCTGGTCCGCATTAGACGCTGCTGACCGCCTTCGCCAAGGTCACCAAGGGCCAAAACCGAGTAGTTGGGTCCGCTAAAGCTGATAATCACAGAGGCGTCATTACTGTCCTTCGCCTCATTTGCCTGCGCCGATGGGGCTAGTACGTGCCATTGGAGCTGGCCAAGCACACCATTCATGCCCGCAAAACCCTGCAAGATTTCAGTTCCGGCATCCTCAAGAGATTCAGATACCAACGCTACAAGCGGTCTGTCATCACGAAATCCAGAGATGACGGCGGTCCTAATTATTCGGTCACCAAGGGCGCCTTGAATGCCTCCGGCGTGATCGGCATCGAAGTGGGTAATCACCAATAGATCAATTGTTTCTATACCCAAACCGCTCAGGCAATCATCAATTGGCTCGTTTTCCCTCCCAACGTCAATTAAAGCAACCCGGCCCGCGCTTCTAATCAGCAACGCATCGCCTTGACCGACGTCGCAGTTCAGTATGTCCCAGTTGCCAGCGAAATCCTTGTGTCTAAGTTGATCGCTTGAGGACCACGCAATCGAGAAGAGCAAAGTGCAAACCAGACCGGACACCAAGACGGGTCGAAAACGAGACAATCGCGGCTGATAGAGAGCAAGCGACAGAAGCACAATTAGTGCCGCCAAAACCACGCCGGCAGGGCCTGCAACAAAGTGGATGCGTGCTGCAGGCCAATCTGAGAGCTGACCCGCGACCAAAGTTATCCACCAGGTTCCGAGAGACGCAAGATAACTTATAAACGTGGAAATGGCAGGAAATGGAAACGCAAGTATTAGCGAGAGAATTCCAAGAATGGTGACCGGCGCCACAACCGGTTCAACAATCAAGTTTGCCAATACCGAGTAGAGCGGAATCGAAGGTTGAAGCATCAGCAGTATCGGGGTTGTTGCAAGCTGCGCTGAAAAACTCGCGGCAATTCCAATCGCTATTAGTCGTGGCATGTACTGCGCCAGCCAGGTATAAATCGGCAGAGCCATTGTCAAGAGGCCGACCGTGGCCAGTGCCGATAGAGCAAAACCGAAATCGGTGGCCAATCCCGGGTCAATTGAAAGTAGGAAAATTACCGCCCATGCAAGACAGATGATCGGTTTTGTGCCACGGCCTAACCACAGGCCAATTGCCACGAACGTGGCCATGGTGGCCGCTCTTAGAACACTGGATTCTGGTCCAACGACTAACACGTAGCAAGCCATTACCGTCAAAGCGAAGATGAACCTGGCGTTTCTAGATATGCCGGATGCCGCACCTATCAGGTAGGCCACTCCCATGATTATGGCAAGGTTTGCTCCCGAGACCGCGACGAGGTGAGTGAGTGAAAGAGTCTTCATCTGCAATGCGACTTCGGGCGATAGTAGCTCCCTCTCGCCAATCGCCAAGCCGGCAACAAGAGCCTCGGCATCCGGCGAGACCCCGTTCAATCGATACAAAAAGGTTGCTCGCAGTGTCTCTATGAATTCGATCCGCGGGTAGGAGACTTTGATCTGCGAGCTCGAACCCGGCTCGGCGACCACCCAAAGAATTAGCCAGTAGATAGCCGCCACATAGACAATCACAAAGTTAGATTGTCTTTCAGCTGTTCAAACAGCTTGCTGCCAATACCCGTGACCTCGCGAAGTTGATCGACACTTGCAAAAGAGCCAATTTCTTCACGATAGGCAAGTATTCTGCCGGCCAAGGCAGGTCCGATTCCTGGAAGTGTTTCCAGCTGTGAAGAGGTGGCTCTATTCAAAGAGATGAAGCCGTCGCCTCCTGACACAGCCATCTGCGATTCGGCAAGAATAACAACCTGCTCTCCATCCGAAACCAGCCTTGCAAGATTGACGCTCGATTGAACCGCGTCTTCAGTGAAGCCACCCGCAGCTGATATGACATCTCGGACCCTGGACCCATAATCAAGTTCGTAGAGCCCTGGATTACTGACCTCACCGACGACATGGATAAAGATCTCTCCAGAAACCGTGAATTCGCTCCCCGGCTGCTCGGTGGCTGCCTCCGGTTTTGGAGCCGAGCTATTTGATAGGAGAACACCCAAGAGCAGCGCCACGACGGCAGCGACAAGATATAGCTGCTTACGTCTTTTGGGTTCTAGGTTGTTTAGCCAATCAAGGACTTTCTGCATTTGACCAGAATGCCTTGGCGGCCCTCATCAAAAGACTGGACCAAACCAAGCTGTGGAGAAAGAGCTATTTGGTTGCGATGTTAACTAGTTTTGGCGCACGAACAATCACGTTCGCTATCTCGAGGCCTTGCAGTGATCTGATGACTTGATCTGACCCAATAGCCAGCGCTTGGAGATCCTCTTCTGAGATGGAAACATCAACCTCGAACTTGTCACGCAATTTCCCATTCACCTGAACGATTGCCACAACCGTGCTTTCTGTCAGGAGCTGAGGCTCAACGTCTCTAAAACCCGCAAGCGCAACAGCTGGCGCATGACCTAGCAAACTCCACATATCTTCAGAGGTGTAAGGGGCAAATAGCGACAAAGCCTTTGCCAGCTCCTCCGCGCCCTCGCGGACTGCAGGATCGTCAGGTCCAGGGCCTTGGTCTATGGCCTTTCGGAGGTGATTTGTTAGCTCCATAGCCTTGGCCACGCCAACGTTGAACTTATGCGCTTCAATGGCCTCAGCAAAGCCCTGCAAGAACTGGTGAGTTGCTTTTCTAACGCCCTTATCACCGGTTTTTACATCGATGTCGACTGAAGATTGGACGTCCTGGGCAATTCGCCAGGCCCTGGCAAGAAACTTGGCTGAGGCAGCGGGCGAAACATCAGCCCAATCGATGTCGTCTTCTGGGGGTCCAGCAAAGGCCATCGTCAACCTAATCGCGTCAACACCGTGAATGTCCAGCTGGTCACTTAGGCGAACTAAGTTGCCGCGAGATTTGCTCATCGCAGAACCATTCATTAGGACCATTCCCTGGTTCAGTAGTCTGGTGAAAGGTTCCTCAAAATCAACCATTCCAATGTCGTGAAGCACCTTGGTAAAGAATCTGGCGTAGAGCAGGTGAAGTATTGCATGCGTAACTCCACCGACATACTGATCAACGGGCGCCCACTTTTCTGCGTTTTCTTTGCTAAATGGAACGTCATCGGAATTCGGGTTTAGGAATCTGAGAAAGTACCAAGAGCTATCTACAAAGGTGTCCATGGTGTCGGAGTCGCGCTTTGCGGGGCCATCACAGTTCGGGCAGTTAACATTCAGCCAACTGCTTGCCGCACCCAGTGGTGAAGTTCCCTTGGGCTGAAGGTCTAGACCCTTGCTGTCTGGCAACTCAACAGGAAGTTGATCTGCAGGGACCGGGACCTCACCACATTTTTGGCAGTGAATTATTGGTATCGGTGTTCCCCAGTAACGCTGTCTGGATATCAACCAGTCTCGCAACCTAAAGTTCTTGGATCCCTTGCCAGTCCCTTTTTCCTCCACAATTTCAATTGCCCTGGCAATTGCGTCTATTTTGGAAAGGCCATTCAGAGGACCGGAATTTACAATTTTTCCGTCTCCCGAAGTTGCAATGCCAGTTTCTTGAGGGTCTCCTTCGCCGGTGTCAACGACCATCTTGACCGGTAGGCCCATCGCCTTTGCAAATTCAATATCACGGTCATCATGCGCTGGGACCGCCATGATCGCACCGGTTCCATAATCCGCAAGTACGTAATCAGATACCCAAATTGGTAACTGCTCATCATTTATTGGATTGATGGCATAGTGGCCTAGAAAAATTCCAGTTTTCTTTCGGTCGGTAGCAAGCCTTTCAATGTCATTGGCTTTTTTAACCTCTTCTAAATAGCTCGCAAACTGATCTTGAATGCTCACAGAAGCGCTTGCTGCAAGCTCCTGAGCCAACTCACTGTCAGCTGCCAGGACCATGAAAGTCGCGCCATAGAGAGTGTCTGGCCTAGTGGTAAACACTGAAACTTTTTTGTCCATGCCTTCGATGGCGAAATCGATATTGGCCCCCTGTGAGCGGCCAATCCAGTTGCGCTGCATCGAGAGCACCTTCGAAGGCCATTTGCCCTCCAGGCCATCAAGGTCATCCAGTAATCGATCGGCATAGTCAGTTACCTTGAAGTACCACTGAGTTAGAGACTTTTTCGTTACAGAAGAATCACATCTTTCACATAACCCTTGAACAACCTGCTCGTTGGCAAGCACAGTCTGACAACTTGGGCACCAATTGACATTTGAGTTTTTTCGGTAGGCCAGTCCACGCTTATAAAACTCTAAAAATAGCCACTGGTTCCACTGGTAGTAACTAGGGCTGCAGGTTTCCAGTACTCGATCCCAGTCAAAGCTGCAGGCGTAGCGTCTCATGGATGCTTTTTGCTGTGCAATGTTCTCGTAGGTCCACGCCTTCGGGTCTAGCCCTCTTTTAATCGCGGCATTTTCAGCGGGCAAACCAAAAGCGTCCCACCCAATTGGATGCATGACGTTATAGCCGCGCTGAGACCAGTACCTGGCAATCACATCGCCGAGAGCATACGCCTCGGCATGACCCATGTGCAGGTCACCTGAAGGGTAGGGAAACATGTCCAAGACGTACTTAGTTGGCCTGGAATCATCTTTTTTAGACGAATCGAAAGGTTTTAGGTCATCCCAAACCGGCAGCCACTTATCCTGAATGGCGCGGGTGTTGTACTCTTCTTGCAATTTCAGGCCTTTTGATTGACGTTTGCTATAGGTTACCAATTGACCGAGGCACTCATTGCCTCAACCAGCGCTAAAGCTTTTAATTTGATTTCCTCATGTTCAGCCTCTGGTTCGGATCCCGACGTGATTCCGCCTCCGATTGCAATGGTTACTGAGCTACCAGAAAACACCGCAGTTCTAATAACCATTCCAAGGTCCATGTCTCCAGAACCTGAAATCCAACCGATTGCGCCGGAATATGCACCGCGCTGCCGATTTTCTATCTGTGCAATCAATTCACATGCTCGTATTTTCGGTGCTCCAGTCATTGAGCCTCCTGGAAAAAGCGCGGTCAGTGCTTCTAGCCCCGTCATGCCTTGCTGAAGCTCCCCCGAGACGTCTGACACCAATTGGTGAACCGTTGAGTAACTTCTGATTGCGAGCAAAGCCTCGACGGTAATTGATTCGGCCTTACACACCGAAGACAGATCATTGCGAATCAGATCCACAATCATCAGGTTTTCAGCTCGCTCCTTTTCATCACTGACCAGCGAATCCATTAGTGCCCGATCCATTTCAGGATCCTCTGATCTAGCCCGGGTGCCTTTTATGGGTGAGCTCAGCACCCTTGAGCCAGAAACTGTAAGGAATCTTTCCGGTGAAATGCTCAGGTATTCGACCCCGTCCACTTTTAGATAAGTGCAGTAAGGGGCATGGTGTTGTCTTCTCAGCCTCAGAAAAAGAGCGAGTGGATCGCCAGTGAATTCCCCTCGCAATTCTGTGGTTAAGCAGATTTGGTAAATCTCACCCTTAGATATTTCTGCTAGGGCAACATTTATGTTGTTCAAATAATCAGATTTTGAGTCGACCGCTGTCAGCTCTGCTGCAGTCGCGGCATCATTATTGAAATCATAAACAGCAGCGTCTCCACCAGCTATGGCGAGCCTCAGCAGGGCCGCATGAAACCACTCAACAAATAGCTTCTGATTGGCAAACTCGCCAATAAAAAACATGGCCCGCTTATCGTGATCAAAGACAAACGCTCTATCAACATTTATACCGGCTACCACCAGTGGTCCCTCTCCCGGACTGGAGTACTCAACAACCCCTACAAAGCCAGGCCTAAAGGCAAAGGGCAGATCCTGAAAGCTTTCTACGGATGGTTTTGGAGCGAGGTTTGAAGTCGGATGCCCGGTGCCGATAATCGAAAACCTAGAGTCATGATGATGCTCCCTGTCTAACCAAAAACAATTGGGCAGACTGGAAAAAAAGGATGTAAAAGTGTCCGCAATTGGACTCCAGCCCGCTATGCGTTCGTAGTAAAGAGTCATTTCACCTCCTGCCAGCCCTCTATCCTTAGTTGGTGATGAGTGTTTCTGGAGACTTCTTTCAATTCACCGGAGGTGAACTGATTCCAGTTGCCCACGCTATACCAGCACCACTAACGGTTGCCGATAGCTGGCTGGTTTCGGACGGATCCACCCGAGCCCTCTCCCGACACCTAAAGAGATTCAGCAGCTCAGTTGACAACCTTGAGTCAGACTACCTTCTGGAGTTTTTTGAAAACGTCATTGCCACGACCCCAGACACCGGTGATTGGTTTCCAAGAATTGAGTTTAGGGAACAACTTCCAATTGGAGAGCAATTATTTTTTAGGCTGCGCCACGCGCCAGTCAGGACCCAAACTTGCATCCTCTGGTCGCTAGACGAATTGGATCCAAGACAAAACCCAACCGTAAAAGGCCCTGATTTGTCGGCCTGCCAGAAACTGCGCAGAAAGGCCAACCTCCATGGCGCCGACGAGGCAGTAATTCTTGATGGCGATGGCTTTATTGCCGACGGAGCACTTTCTGCAATCGTGTGGTGGCGCGACGGAGTACTTTGCGCCCCAGATGAATCCACCCCTTGGTTGCCTTCAATAACCAGAGAGCTAGTTTTTGAGCTTGCAAGTCAAGCCGGCCACGACACTAGAACTGAAAGAGCAAAGCCCGAGGAGCTGGCCAATTGCGAAACCTGGAGCTTGTCTTCACTTCAAGGAATTCGTGGTGTGACTAGCTGGCAAAACATTCCAATGGGTAAGCACAAGATGTTGAACTCTTTTCGAAAGCGATTGATGATGCTGTCTGAGGGTTCGAAAGGTGAGAACTCAGTAATTGCCTAGTGAATTAGCAAGTTCTGAATTGGGTGCTATGCAAGAATTTGCAGCGTGAGGAGTGATTTATGTGTGGTCGATTCGTAATTGCCAAGGAAATATCGGCGGTTGCTGATTTATTTGAGGTAGAGAACTACCCTTCTGATCAAAAGCTCATCAACTACAACATTGCACCTACCACTCAGGTTCCAATCATTCTCGAGCGTGAGATTGAATCACTCCCTGTCAGAGAAATTCATTTAGCGCGTTGGGGCTTGATGTCACCAATTACAAAGGATTTTTCTGGCCCACCCCTTTTCAATGCTCGGGCTGAGACCGTTCTAACCAAGCCAAGCTTTGCCGAGGCGGCTCTTTCTAAGAGATGTGCGATTCCCGCAAGTGGTTATTTCGAATGGCAGGGAACGGAAAGTAAAAAGACACCGTTTTTCATTCATGCACCGGATCAGATGATTTGCTTTGCTGGTATTTATAGCTGGTGGCGTGATGAGAGCAAAGATGTCTCAGACCCCTCCCGATGGGTTCTGACGTGCAGCATTCTCACTCAAGACAGCTCAGAGAATTTAGCAAACATTCATGACAGGTCACCGGTCTTCCTAACTGAAGACGGTTTGGATGCCTGGATTTCTCCGGATTATCACACCACCGATGCACTAATTAGTGAGCTTCAAGTTGAGTCAAATGAAGTTGCCTCTAACTTGCAATTTCATACTGTCAGCTCTGAGGTTGGATCCGTTAAGAATAATTCCGCAGAGCTAATAAAGAAGATCTAGTCGGGATTTTGTAAATGTCCTAGACAGCACTTACACTTCTAATTATTCGAACAAATGTTCGATTAGTTAGAAGGGGCGCTGACTGTGGACTTAGAACCTGCCACGGGCATCATGTTGGATGCTGACGGTGCTCCGACCTGCTTTACCTGGCGAGACGAGGTATTTATGGCTGCTTCTCGACCGGTGCGCTGGTATTCCAGAGCACTTTGGTGGCAAGATGCTGAGCAGGCAGCTGCAGGCGAGGGCCAGAACTTAGTTGAAACAGAAATGTGGCGCCTGTGGGCGGCGAGTCACGCTGGTAGATACTTTTTCCAACTTCGTCACCGAATGCCCGGTGATCAATGGGAAGTTGAAACAGCCACTCCCTAAATGAGCTTTACTCACCTAAACGTAAGCTCTGCATTTTCCGCCCACTACGGAGTGAATCGACCAAATCAACTTGCATCAGCTGCCGCAGCAATGGCATCTCCTGCACTGGCTATAACTGATCGTGATGGTCTGTACGGAGCCATAAAACACATTGGTAGCTGCATCCAAGCGGGGATTATCCCAATTGTTGGGGTGAGCCTTCAAGTCACAGCAGAAAAACCACTGGGCCGCGTTGTAATCCTTGCCCACGGCAACAACAGAGGCAAAGGTTGGGCAACTCTCTGCCGAATAATTTCACAGGCCCAAGAACACAGGGGAAAGAAAAAAGAAATTTCCATCTCGATTACAGATCTGGCTCGCTTTTTTAAAGATGAAGCCAATTGCACGATTTTGATAGGACCTGAAAGCGCTCTTGGAAAACTTGCTCTGCCTTCACGCTCAGAGGCACTGAAATCAGCCAGGCAGTGGCTTGAATACTTCCCCTTGCCCTCGTCATTGGCAATTGAGCTTGTGAACCACATGACTGAACCTGGAACAGTAGGATCTGCTCAGCACGCCAATTCAATGTTTGAGTTATCCAAACAGACTGGGATACCTGCGATCATCACGAACGCAGTTCGCTACATAGAGCCCGATGGCGCATTGACCGCTGATGTTCTTGACTCAGCCAGGAACTTAGAGGCTTTGGGTCTATTTGCTCCACAACCAAACGCTCAAGCATCACTAAAGTCTTGGCACCAGATGGCGGCAATCGCTCTTGAAATCACTGAGAATACCGCAGAATCAGTTGCACTGCTGAGAAACACTGAACTGCTTGCTCAGAAGTGCTTCCTAGATCCGGATACCGATTGCGGATGGAATCAACCAAAAACACCCGAGCAGTCAGCCCTTGGGATCACGGGTAATCCA
>DGPE01000046.1 GCA_002390305.1 Micrococcales bacterium UBA4448
ACAGACGCCAATCAGAATGGCGCTGTTGGTCCGTTCTGGCTTGCTGATGATTTCGAGAGTGATAACCTTACGACCAAGACGAATGCGACATACAGTGCGTCTGGAGATTATTACCACAATCCGGGCGGGGGTGCGATTTCAGGCGCTACTGGCACTAACCAAGGCGACGGGTCTGGCACGTTAGCAAACGCGTTCGACGGCAACGAAAGCCAACCTCGCGCTTCCGCATATAATTCCAGCGGCAACAATGCCGCCGTGAACGTGGGTAAGTTCTACTCAGGTGGTCAAGACATTACAGGCTACCGCGCTGTAGGTCGTTCGGATCATGGCTTTATTGAAACCAGTACGGGTTCTTTTAGCTTGAAACTTTATGGTTCTGATGTGGGTTTTAAACACGCTGGTGCGACACTACTCGACACGCATTCATTCACAGATACCCAAGATGCGATTGAGGTGGACCGGAGTAATATTGGTACATGGAATTACGATTATTACTGGGTTGAAATCCCTGCGTCTGGAAGCGGTGCACAAGATAGTGGCATCGCTGAGTTAGTTTTCTACAATATTGCTGATCCAACTAACGTCACGCTTGCTCCAACGGCAGTCACATTAACCACAGCTAATCCAACAGACATTCTTGCCTACGTGGTTATTGATCCACAAGAAGCAATCACTGTGGGTACAGATATTGTTATGACTGCATCTATCGATGGTGGCACGACTGACGCCACAGGGTCATGGACTAAGGTTGGGGATATAGGAACAACTGAGTTGTACCGGGTTGAGTTTGATGTTTCCGCTCAGACAGGATCATCACTCACTTACGAAATAACCACGGCGAACAATAAAGAGATTCGCTACAACGCCAGCGTCGGTCTTGTCCCACTTTATTGAGGAGTAACACAATGTCAAAATCATGGAAGCGAACTCGCAAAGAAGAGTACCCAAGCGTTGGGGATCAACTAGACGCACTTTGGAAACTTCTTGATCCGGCTGACGGAACAGAAGCTAAGACCATTAAAGATGAGATTATTGCAATTAAAGCTGCGCATCCCAAGCCAGAGGAGCCATCATGACATCCACGATTAAAGCCGATGTAATCGAGGCAGCGAGTGGTACAAATACGTCGTTAGAACTTCGAGGCAAGGGAAGTGGCGTTGTCAACTTATCTACGGGGTCCACGATTGGTGGCGCTGCGCTTCCTACTTTAAGCGACGTACCTGACATTTCTAGTTTACAAATTGGACTGATGCTAAACACCTTTGATGACCTAGTAGACCATGGTCGCACACTAGTATCTTCTCCAGTTGTGATTGCTGATGAGTTTGAAGATGCACTTGGCATTGATACAGGAAATTCAACAGGCCAATACTTTGTTAATGGCTACGTTGCAAACGGAGGTACATTTGTTCTATCTGGCACGACGACGGCTCAATCGGGATTTGACAGTCCGGTAGCAAGGGCGTTCGACGGGGATTTAATTAAGACAAATACAGAATGTTTATTTGATACCTCAAATTCGGTCTGGTTTGTCACAATGGACCATGGAGCTGGTGTTACCAAAACACTACAGGGCGCTAAACTCTATGGTTCTAGCGATCTAGGATTAAGCGCAACGTCTAGTTTAACCTATCGCGTTCACGGCTCAAATTCACCGATTGCAGCTTGGAACGCAGGGACAATCATTGGCACAAAGAGCGTCACAGATAGCGCCGGAATTATTGTTGAATGGGCTGCGGGAGATTTAACGCAGACGCCATACAGGTATCATGCGATCACGCTTAATAATACCGGAGTTAACGCGGGCCATTATATTGCACAAATTCAGTTTATTGACGAAGCTGCCGCAGGAGCAATGGACCTTAGAAGTGTTGGAGTATCGATGCCAAGCGGACCTACCTCCGGCTTTGTTGTTAGTAAGTTCTCTGGTGCTGATCCGACAGCCGTATATGCAAGTAATGATGGTGGCACAACTTGGGACGCAGTGACACTTACAGATTATGGTGACTATGGCTCAGGCACTTCTGTGTTTGCTGGCCCTGTCACTTTAACGGGCGGTGGCACTGATGTCCGTCTTAGAGCAACGGCAGCTAGTGGCACTGAATGTAAAGTCGAAGCATGGTCAGGAGTATTCGGATGATACGCGTTTTAGAGAACCGCCCATACACGCCTAAAGATCGTGAGAAGTGGGTAAAGCAAACTAAGAAACCAACACCACCTAAAGAAACAACTGACTGACAATGGACCCGGTGACCATAGGGCTGGCACTTGCTGGAGCTAAGAAGCTGGTTGAGAGCGCTGTGGACCTCAAGGATGCGATGCATGGCATTGACCATTTGTTGTCTACTCAGGAAGCCAAGCCCCCAAAAAAGAAGAAGCCCAAGACCCGTATGCAGCAAGTCTTGCGGATGCGTTCTGGCGACCAAGACTACGACGACGAGACTAGCATTTCGTCCGTTGCCAACGACGTGCTTGAAGCTAAACAGCAAGAGGCTGCTCTCAAATCCTTACAACAAGAGATTAATCGCAAGTGGGGCGACGGTACGTGGGAAAGCATAACTGAAGAGCGAGCGAAGCGAATTGCAGCAAAGGCAGCAAAAAAGAAAAAAGCCAAGGAAGCCGATATGGCATTTTGGGATAAGGCAACTCATGTGGCAGTGGAGGCTGGAAAACTGATCGCCGTCCTCGCTGCGGCGGTTGGTGGTGCAATAGCTATCTGGATGAACCGCTGCACGGGTGGGGATTGCTAGATGGACGCCAGCATCGATCTAAAAACCGTTGCGACCCTGCTTGGCGTTCTGGCATCAGTCATCGGTGCTGCCGCAGTTGCCCGAGCGCAAATCAAAGCACTGGCCGAGCAGCTATCTGACGTTGAGGCGAGGCTCCGAAAGATGGACTCGCGCATAGACAGAACGCACACACAGATCGAAACGCAACAACAGAAGCTCTTAATTCTGTCGGGCATGATGAGTCCTGACCACGAGGCAGTTCGGCACCGTGAAGCCGCTGACATATTGTGCAGAGTAGCACGTTTAGAAAAGGACGTTTTGAAGTGAAGGAGAAACTTGTCATAGACGCCGCAGTCGCAGGGCCAGCTTTAAGCTTGCCGCTTTGGGTTCAGCTATTTGAAGGCTACATGCAAACTGGAGTGACACTGGTTGTCCTCATCACTGTAATCGTAAGGTTACACATTGTAATTAAGGAGTGGAAAAACAGAAAGTGAAACGTAAGCTTGGCTTCTTCTTCTTTTGCCTCTGCTTGTTTTTCTCTTTCCCCACCAACGCTCAGCAAGCACCTAAAGGTGCCATCGCAGCGGTCTACTGGGCTTGCTCAGAAATAGAACCCATCGCTGATATCGTCAGCAGTGAAGACGAGAAAACTTACACTCTCAAAGTCCTACTATACGTGCAAAAAGGTGTCTGTGTTTCGTATGGCGAACCCATGCCTGTCGTCCTCACGGAGTTCCAAATGCCTATCAAAGGAGGCTTCGGGGCAGGAGAAATCTGGTCGATCCAAACATTAACCAACGAAGAAGTTTACGTGGCAATCCAGATAAATCCTAAGATTCGTAAGGGTGCTTAAAGAATGCGAAATATAAATGAAATCATTATTCACTGCACAGATACTTACGAAGACATGGATGTCGATATCGAGCTGATCCGAAAGTGGCACGTCGAAGAACGCGGTTGGTCAGACGTTGGGTATCACTACCTCATTAAACGCGATGGCTCTGTGGAAACTGGTAGAGACATTGATCGCCCAGGTGCTCATGCCGTTGGGCACAACGCACATTCCATAGGCGTTGCAGTAGCAGGCGGCAAAGCGCGTGGCGACGAGAGTCCGACAAACTTTACACAAGCACAGTGGGATTCATTGGAAGACTTTGTTGTATCTTTAGTTGCACAATTCCCTGCCGCCAATGTGATCGGTCATAACGATGTGTCATCGAAAGACTGTCCGACGTTTGACGTTAAGCAATGGTGGGGTGAATTATGATTGCAGCTTTGTTGCCAATCCTTGGGCCAATCCTTTCGGACGTTGTGGGCAGAGTGCTCCCAGCTGATAAGAATAAAGCACAAGAGATTGAGCGAGAACTCTCGATGGCACTCATGCAGAACACTGCGGAAATCGAGAAGGCAGCTGCATCTGTTGTAATCGCAGAGGCCAACAGCGAGCATAAGATCACAGCGACGTGGCGACCTAT
>DGPE01000073.1 GCA_002390305.1 Micrococcales bacterium UBA4448
ATAGCTCCGGAAATATCCAGCAGCGACGGACCTCTCTCTTCTGAAGGCTGAGCCGCTCTGCATGGGAGCTAAGAGCTCAAAGGCCCGAGAGTCGATCAGGCTATTAGCGCTTGACCTACTTGATGCACAGTTGTAGCGATAAACTCGCCAATTGTGGGAGTCAAAGCTTTTGAAGGTGAGTCATGGATCTCTGCCGTGCTTGCAGATTGGCAATTGGTAGCTGACTCTGCGTTTTCGGATCTAGTTCTTTGGGTGCCAATCAAGTCCTCATTCGAGGCGATATCTCATGCCAGGCCAGCCGGTGCTCCAACACTTTTTTACAGGGACATTACCGGCAGTGCTCCCAGAAGCGACTGGGCCAAGCAGATAGCAAAAGCGTGGAAAACTAAAAAACCATCGGTTGGCACGGGGCTGGCGCGGCACGAGGGTAGTGCCAGTCGGATTTCTGCCTACCCGGTTTTTTCACCTGATAAGACAGCTGATTCGTCACCAATAGCTGTAATCACTAGGCACACAAACCTTGGTGAATCAAGAATGCCAAATAAGCTTCAGCTCAATTTTGTGGCGATCGGCGACGAGTTGCTGAACATGATCGCAGAAGGCTGTTTTCCAACCGTAGAAGCCGGCACAGCGCCTAAGAGGGGTGCTCCAAGAGCGCAGGATGGTCTGATCAGACTCGATGCCGCTGGCAGGGTGCTATTTGCTAGCCCGAGTGCTCTGTCAGTGTTCAATGCTGCCGGAGTAGAAGGTGAGCTGGAGGGCAGGCTGCTTGCAGAGACTGTGAAAGCGCTGCCAAGCGGCTTTGCTCAGGTTGACGAGGGACTCCCGCTAATTCTCACCGGTAAAGGCGCTTGGAGAAGCGATGTCGAGTTTGAGGGTCAGACTGTTTCGCTCCGGTCGATTCCGATGATCAGCGAGAAGACCAGACACGGCGCAATTGTGCTTTGCCGCGATGTCACTCAGTTACGAGTGCGCGACCGCGAGTTGATAACCAAAGACGCAACCATCCGCGAAATTCATCACCGCGTGAAAAATAACCTTCAAACCGTTGCGAGCCTGCTTCGTATTCAAACAAGACAAACCAGCTCCGAAGAGGTAAAGGATTCCTTAGCTCAGGCAATGAGGAGGGTGAGCGCTATTGCGGTTGTGCATGACGTGCTTTCAGAAGGTGTTGACCAAGAAGTTTCTTTTGATCAGATTTTCAGGAGAATTCTGGTGTTGGTGCCTGAAACTGCCGTTTCTTTCCACTCAACCGTCAAGACCGAATTTGAAGGCAGTTTCGGAGAATTGCCGGCCGAGCGCAGCACTTCACTGGCACTAGTTCTTACCGAAGTTGTCTCTAACGCGATTGAGCACGGGCTTGGAGAAAAACCAGGCACGGTAAAGGTGGTTGCTGAGCGCACAAAGAAACTGCTGCGCGTAGAGGTTGAAGACGATGGTGTCGGGCTGCCAGAAGGCAAGCTTGGTTCTGGGCTAGGAACTCAAATCGTAAAGACTCTGGTTGAATCAGAACTTCGAGGCAAAATAAATTGGACTTCTCCAATCAGGGGCGGAACCAGAGTAGTACTGGAAATTCCGCTCTAACCTGCCCTGCGCGCCCTGGCGTAACGGCGCTTCAAAGACCTTCGCTCGTCTTCACTCAAGCCACCCCAAACTCCGGTGTCCTGGTTTTCTTTGATTGCGTATTCGAGGCATTGAGCAGAAACATCACACTGGCGGCAAATCGTCTTGGCCTGCTCGATTTGATCTAGAGCAGGTCCGGTGTTTCCCACCGGGAAAAACAGCTCCGGATCTTCGTTAAGACAACGAGCCTGATTTAGCCAATTCATATCCATATGTTCTGTTATTCCTAAGGTAGAAAATTGTGTCTGAGAAAAGGTAGAGTCCTTATTGCGACCCCAAAATGCTTTCACAGCCGACCCAAGAAATCAATACCCAATTGTCTAAAAGGCCAAAAATTTTGCTCTTAGCGGTATTAATCACCGCTTTGCAGGCGCTCGCGCTTTGGGCTGTTGCCGTCTGGTCGCTAATTTCAATTTTTCAGGGTGACTCGCTGTCACTGGTGAGCGCGTCATTTTTGACTGGGATGGTTATTGCCGGTGCGCTATTTCTTTCTAACGTGGCCCTTGGAATGTTTAGGCTCAAACGTTGGGCCTACACGCCATCGTTTGTAATGCAGTTGCTCATTGTCTCGATAGGGGTTGCAAGCTTCGGCGGGGACTACGGGGTGGTGGTTATAGGCCTTGTACTTTTGGTGCCATCCAGCTTTGTTTTCATCGCAATGTTTTCAAAGAGCGTTCGGCTTTTGTTCAGGTATTCCTAGAAGCCAAGCCTCTTTTTCAGCATGTTTGTGTGACCGGTGGCCTTCACGTTATACATTGCCTGCTGAATTACTCCGCCGGCTCCAAGAATTATTGTTGAGCGCAGCACGCCCATATAAATTCTCCCGTAGAGAGATTTTTCGCCGTGAGCACCAAAGGCTTTGTGAACCAATACGTCGGGATCCGAGAGTAGTTGAAACTCTAAATCATGTGATCGCGAGAATTCTTTAAGTCGATCTGGCTCGTCGGGAGAGATGCCCACAATTTTGAAGCCCTTTTCAGCAAAAACCTTGAGGTTATCTTGAAAATCAGCGGCCTCCTTGCTACACCCAGGGCTACCCGCTGCCGGAAAAAAGAAAAATATCGTCGGCGAATTGAACAGCTTTTCTGAATTGATCGAGTTGCCGTCTTGATCGAGCAGCGCAAACTTAGGCGCGAGATTTCCTGCCTCTAAGCGAACAGCGCTCTCGGTCATAGAACCTCCCACAAGTGATTTACTAAATGTTAACTCACGTTTTTAGGTGATTCTCTTGATTTCGCCCAAAGCGTTTAAGGACTGTTTTGAGTCAGATGCTGAATAGCACGGGGATCATGCTGGCCACCAAAAGCAAGCCGGCAGCCCAGTTGAATGCACGACGCTTTTTTGGTTCCGACATCAGTTGCTTCAATAAGCCACCAAAGACCGCCCAGGCAAGAGCGCCAGGAAAGGTGAGAAGCAAAAATACTGCTACCAAACCGATGGTGACCCCTAACGAAGAGCCAATCGGGATAAAGGAGGCCATAAAGCTGGGCATCACGACCCAGACCTTGGGGTTGATGAATTGAAACAGAGTTGCCTCGCGGATTCCAAAGAGTTTGCTGTTGGCTTCGATGGGCTTATAGCCGGAACGAATTATCGAGTAGGCCAAAAATAGGATGTAAGCAAATCCCAGGTACTTCAAAACTTGGTAAACAGCCGGGACCGTTGCGAAAATGGCACCCAAACCCAAGCCAATTGCGCTCAGGATAATTGTCAGACCAAGCATTATGCCAAGGAGAAATGGCATTGCTTTTTTGACTCCATAGTTGGCGCCCGTGGCAAAAAGAATCGTGTTGTTGGGCCCTGGAGTGACCGAGGTCACAAAACCAAAGGTTGCTACCGAGAGCACTAATTCAATGGGCACTGCACCATTGTGGCATGAGCGGAACTCTCTGTCGGGTTTCCGCGAAAGCTTGGACTAATCTCGAGCCTAGATGGTAGGCTTTTGCGCTGATGCGCCTCTAGCTCAATTGGCAGAGCAACTGACTCTTAATCAGTGGGTTCCGGGTTCAAGTCCCGGGGGGCGCACCA
>DGPE01000021.1 GCA_002390305.1 Micrococcales bacterium UBA4448
TAACACCGCTGTGGTGACAGACCTGGTCGAAAAGCCTGAGCCAGGCAAGGCGCCCTCAAATTACGCCGTCATCGGGAGATATGTCTTGCGGCATGAAATGTTTGAAATCCTTAGCAAAACTGAGGCCGGTCGCGGAGGGGAAATCCAACTCACCGATGCTCTTCAGGTGGCAGCAAAGAGCCCAGAAATCGCAGGTGGAGTAAGAGGGGTTATCTTTGACGGTCGGCGCTACGACACCGGAGACAAAATTGATTTCATCAAGGCAACTCTAAAAATTGCCTTGGATCGCGAGGACATCGGACCGGAGCTAAGAAGCTGGCTGAAGGAATATTCAGCAACTATTTAGTCCGCTTGCATTTCTCTGAGCAGTAGAGCACTCGCTCCCAATTTTTGGCCCAAGATTTTCTCCAAACCATTTCCCGGCCGCAGCGCAAGCAATCCTTCCTGGGTAAGTCTTGCTTCTTCACGCCCCGCATGCTAACCCTCGGTTTGCCCCTCTGGATACTCGATAGTCAGCTTGGATTTTGGTATGTCCATCATTTCAACCCAAGTATTTCCAACCGCCAGCTTTAGCTCTTGACCCGACGAGGTGGCGAGCTTAATTGGATCTTCACTGGAGCCTTTAGACCAGGTGCCCTCAATGTAGTAACCGTCAGAAAAGACATGGGCGATACCCTCATTATTTTCAAGCTTTGCCTTTGGGATTGCTCCGTATTTTGGATCCACAAAGCTCAAGTCGTGCACAACCTCCATGACCACAACGTTCTTGGCCGCTACCTGATCGCCACCGAACTGAATATGCGGAGTGCCGTCCTGAGACCGTAGCCATGCCGTCTGAAGTCCCATCGCCCAAGGAAAATTGGCAGTGCCGAGATCCCAAGCAGATTTCATCTGCGGATAGTTCACGCTCAAACCGTTAGCGACTACGCCTTCGCCAACTGCAGTTGAAATCAAATCAAAGGCGAAGCCCGCTTGCGGCACGGGCTGCTCTTCGCTGTAAAGCTCCTGAAGTGATTGAGCTCTAAAGAATAGATTCCACGGAGCTTTTCTGGTGCTCTCTCGGAAGTAGGTGTCGTTATTCATTTCGGTGTCTTCGTCGCTTATGACCAAGCCGGTTCGGGTTGCCGCCGACTTAAAGGGAACCTGGCCTCCAGAGTAGACAAACACCCCGTGAAATGGGTCAACTATTGCTGCGTCAACAGGGCGCACGGACCGCACTGGCCCGATTGCCTCTGGCATCCTTGAGTGCCAAACCGGCAGCAGCCTTGTCAGGCCGACTTCAACCCTGGTCACGTAAACAATGTCAGCGTCGTTTAGCGCAAGCTGCGGCCTTCCGGCAGAAGTGTTGTCAATCTTGGCGCTGATCGCCGGCAGCTCCAGAAACAGGTTTTCACCCTCTAGATACTCGACGCCTGTCAATGCGGCTGTCACATAAATCGGTTCAGGTTCTGGCTCTGGCTCTTGCGTCACAACTGGAGAAGGGGTCGCAGTAGCAACCGGCTCTTCCTCGGCCGCGGTGCAACCAGATATGGTCAAGGTTGCTATCAGAAAAAGGCTTGACATCTTTAGTGCGCGCATTTGCTCAAGTTTAGAAGCGAGAATGCAGAAGCCGCTTATTTGGAGGTTGCAATTTTGCCGGCAGGTTTTTTAGAACGTTTGTATTTCTTGACCAGGCTGTCGCGCAAGATCTCAAGCGGTAACAGCATTGTCGTGCCGATAATGATAAACAACACTGTCATCTCAAGGTTATCTTT
This sequence comes from Micrococcales bacterium UBA4448, assembly GCA_002390305.1. Classification (GTDB taxonomy): domain Bacteria; phylum Actinomycetota; class Actinomycetes; order Actinomycetales; family Microbacteriaceae; genus Aquiluna. The sequence continues at coordinate 1,755 of DGPE01000021.1, forward strand.
CACGGCGTCGATGTGGCCTAGCCAAAAGCCAGGAACCAGGAAAACCACCACCCAAGCCGTAGCGCCAATCAAATTTAGTTTGGTGAATCTGCGGTAATCCATCTTGGAAATGCCGGCGAGCATAGGGATCAATGCCCTCAGCACTGGCACAAATCTCGCCAAAACAACCGCCCTGGCCCCATAGTTTTCAAAAAAACTATGGGTTCTAGCAAGGGTTTTTTTGTTCAAAATGAACTTTCGCTCTCTGGCAATCAGCGGAGGACCCAGCTTCGCACCGATCCAATAGCCAACCTGAGTGCCACCAAAAGCCGTAATCCAAATCAAAATAAATCCTGCCCAATCCGGCAAGAAAGAATCAGAGGTGGCTAACGCTAGACCGGTGAGGAACAACAGCGAATCACCGGGCAAGAAGGAGGTGAAAATAAAGGCGGTTTCGATAAAAATAACGAATGCGACGGCCAGTGCAGCCCAATCCCCAAAAGCGTTTATGATTTCCTGGGCGTCAAGCCAATTCAAGTGTCATCGCTCCTGTCGTCACAGCAAAGGAGCTGTATCACTAAAACTAGTCCGAGCCTAGCGCCATGGCCTGTTAGGCCACTGAGAGTTATGCAAAACTTTTGGAAATCAAAAGCCTAAGCGGGATAAAAATTCACCGCTCCTCGAACCCAGACCGTCACCTTCATGCCAACCTCAGGAGCGAAAGGGCCGTTTGACCTAGCCCTAATTTTCACGCCTCGCGTGAGAACCTCAACGACTGCGTCGTGCCCAAAGAAAACCTGACCAACAACTTCACCCTCGCCCTTGGGGTTTGGTTGAAGATAAAAGTTTTCACCCCTTATGGCTACTAACCCACTCTTGCCTTCAGTCACACTGTTTAGCGGGGTGAGCAAACCAAGCGCGGTTTCAAGCTTCCCGTTGACGACTTTCCCGTCAATCAGAACCGAGTCACCCAAAAATGTCGCTATCCCAACATCGGCCGGTGAGTTATAGATTTCAGTGGGAGAGCCAACTTGAACCACCTCACCGTTTCTTAGCACCGCGACCCTATCAGCAAGAGACAGCGCTTCTTCTTGATCGTGAGTGACCAACCCGGCCGTGGCTCCTTCAGCTTTTAATATGGCCTTCACGTCCAACCTCAATCGGGCACGAAGCTCGGCGTCAAGTGCACTGAAGGGCTCATCAAGCAGGATAATTTCAGGCTTGGGCGCAAGCGCCCTTGCCAATGCCACCCGTTGCGCCTGTCCCCCGGAGAGTTTTTCGGGCCTCACATCTTCAAAATCGGTGAGCTCAACAAGCTCGAGTAATTCGCTTACCCGGCTGGATCTTTGTCCCTGAGAAAGTGCGCCAAGCCCAAAGCCAATGTTCTGGCCAACGGTTAGATGGGGAAATAGCGCGGCATCTTGCGGAACGATGCCGATACTTCTTTTTTCTGGTGACACGATTTTGGTTGAACTAGATATTTGCTTTCCAGCCAATTCGATTGTCCCGCTACTTGGTTTCTCAAAACCCGCAATTAGACGCAGCAGGGTTGACTTTCCGGCTCCCGAGGCCCCCAAGACTGCTACCAACTCGAGATCGCGAACATCCAAGTTGAGATTCTTCAGGACCTCTAGCTTGCCAAAATTCTTACCCAGGCCGGAAATGTTCAGGTGAGCCATCAGCCTTTAACCTCCGAAAGAGCTTTTCTGGCCCTGGCATTGAGCGCCAAGGCCGGTAACCCAGCAATGATAACCAGCATTAGCGCGTATGGAGCAGCGCTCGAATATGCAAGGTCCTCTGTTGCCGACCACAACCTAGTTGCCAGGGTGTTTATTTCAGTTGGCCTGAGCAACAGCGTGGCAGGGAGCTCCTTCAGTACCGCTAGCGATGCCAGTGCCATTCCGGCAAGAATCCCAGGCCAAGCAATCGGTAGCACCACCTTCATAATCGTCCTGTTGGCAGGTGTTCCAAGTGATTGCGATACCTCTTCAAGGTTTCTACTGACCTGAGCAATGGGAGTGGCGATGGCGGCCAAGGCGTTTGGCAGAAAAAGAATCAGGTAGGCGATAAGTAGCATCACCGTCGTCTGATAAATCCAAGGTGTTACATTCGCACCGAAAAAGACAAGAGCCAAGCCCACCACAACCGCAGGAATCGCGTGTGTTGCCCAACTTGCACCTTCAAAAAATTCACTCCACTTACTTCTGTATCTAACATTCCAAATCGCTAACGCTGTAGCAAAAACTCCAATCAGCAACCCGGCTAAAACTGCCAGTGAAACGGAGGCCCAAAGTGCATTGATCACAATAATAAAATCAATCACTCCGAGTCCCTCGATGCTCCAAGAGATCAAACTAAATACCGGAAGAAAAACGCTAAAGACACCGACCGTGACCAGCAACGCCGCCGCCACAAAACGCAACCCACCAATGTCAACGCGCAGCCTTTTACCAAGCGCAGGCCTGTTTTCAAGGTAATCGCCTCGATAGCGGCGCTCAAACCAAATCACGCCCAAAGTGATCAAAACTAGAACCACTGCCAATGCCGCAGCAGAAGTGCGATCAAAAGATCCACGATAGGCGTTATAGATGGCCCTGGTAAAAGTGTCATACCGCAGCAGAGCAATCGCCCCAAACTCGCTGAGGGTATAGAGCGCAACCAACAAAACCGAGGCTGTTGCAGCGGGTCTAACTTGCGGCCAAGTTATCTTTCTCAAAACTGCCAGCCTGCCAAGGCCAAGAGTTCTGGCAACCTCTTCACTGGCGGTGTCTACTCGAACCAAAGCTGCCGATACTGCCAAAAACACAAACGGGCTGGTTGCCAAAGTGAGCACCAGCCAGGACGCAAAAAACCCGGAAAAATTTGGGAAGACTGAGATGTAACCAAGCGCTAGGACATAGGAGGGTATTGCGAGTGGCAAGGTCGCAATAACCGCGAAAACCGGAGCCAAGAAAATGTTGGATCGAGTAGTCAGCCAAGCCTGGATAAAGCCCAGCACCAGAGCGCCAAGTGAGACCGAAACGACCAATAGAAAAGTGTTTCCCAGTAACTCCAAGGTTCGAAACCGCAGGATTTCCGCAACGGCTTTGTCGAAGCCTTCAACCAGCCTCAGGCCCAAATAACCGATTGGCACCAGAGCCAGCAGGGCAGCGCAAACCCCTAGGAACACCAAGATTGCTGGGGGCTTACGCATAAGAAACCTAGATCAACCCCGCATCTCGAATCAACTTCAAAGTGGCCTCGAGGTCATCAAGATCGCTCAAGTCGATCTCTGGAGCTGGAACCTGGTCAAGTGGGGTCAGATCGATTCCCGCTGACACACCATCAATTAGCGGATACTCGCTAGTTTCTTCAACGAAATATTTCTGGCCGGTCTCACTGAGTAAAAACTCAACAAAGCTCCTTGCTGCGGTCGAATCGGCGATGATTCCAACTCCTGCGGCATTGATTAGGTTTCCCAGATCCTTGGCTCGGAATTGGCCAATTCTTGAATTCATGTTCGCAAAGCCAACTTCCTTGCCCCTTGCAAACCAGTAATAATGATTTATCAATCCGGCATCCACAGCGCCAGACTCCACTGCTTCCAGAATTGCCGAGTTCTTCTCATAGATCACGGCATTAGTTTTCATGGCCAAGAGCCAGGCGGCAGTTCTCTCATTGCCTTCGGTTACTCGCATCGCTGTTATAAAGGCTTGAAAAGAAGCATTTGTTGGGGCAATTGCCACCCTTCCCTGCCACTCAGGCGCTGCCAAATCAAACACAGAATCTGGCACGCTACTAACTCGCTCCGGGTTGTAATTAAATACCCGCACGCGTCCTGACACCCCCACCCAGCTTCCATCTGCTGCCGAGTAGCTGGAGGGAACCATGCCCAGAATTTCAGCCGGCATCTGAACCATTAACCCGGCTTTGGCAACCGCCCCGAGTGCTCCGGCGTCTTGAGCAAAAAAGACATCCGCTGGAGAGTTGTTGCCCTCTTCCAAAAGCTGTGCAGCAAGCTCAGCGCTTCCGGCATAGCGAACTTTCACGCTGATCCCGGTGTCCTGCTGGAACTGCTCGATAAGCGGCTGAACCAAGGCCTCTGACCTGCCGGCGTAGACGGTAATTTCGGATTTTTCCAGCGGTGAATCTTGAACCGAGCAACCGATAAGAGCAAGTGCTGATGATGCGACTACTAAAGCGCCCAGAGCTTTTTTGAACACAATGGTTTCCTGACTAAAAAAGCACCTGCAATAACCGATGCTCTAAATAGGTTAGGTAACCCTAACTACTTTGTCAATTATTTGTTTTTCTGGTCGATTTCGCCGATCAGCGCCTCAACCAAGCCTCGAATTTCATCTCTGATCGGTCTAACGGTGTCGACGCCTTGGCCGGCTGGATCGGTTAGCTTCCAATCGAGATAAATCTTTCCCGGATAAAAAGGGCAAGCGTCCCCGCAGCCCATCGTGATCACGTAATCGCTGGCCCTAACATCCTCATCGGTCAAAACCTTTGGTGTGTTACCGGATATGTCCACGCCCTCCTCAAGCATTGCCGCAATCACAGCGGGGTTCACTTGGTCTGCAGGCATGGTTCCAGAAGATCGAACCTCTATGCGATCTCCGGCAAGGTGATTCAGGTAAGCCGCTGCCATCTGGGAGCGACCAGCATTATGGACGCATACAAACATCACTGACGAGATGGGGTTAGTCATTTTTCTCCTTGGTTGTTGTGAGCAGAAAATAGATTGCCAGCGCCAAAAGTGCTCCGGTTAGCTGAGCGGCAACAAAGCCCGGAACCGATCCAATATGGATGCCAGAAATGGCATCGGTAAATGACCTACCTACGGTTACAGCCGGGTTAGCAAAAGAAGTGGAGGAAGTGAAAATGTGCCCGGCTGCTATCCAGCCGCCAACACTTGCAGCGACCAGATGTGTTTTTTGCTGTTGCACGAGCAACAAAATAATCAACACCAACCCCGAGGTTGCAATCACCTCTCCAAGGAAAGTGCTTTCCGAAATTCTTTCCACAACCGCTGGCGCAATTGCCGCTCGCTCAAACATCAGGTTTGCGATCAGCGCCCCGGAAATGGCCCCGAGAACCTGAACCACGATGTACCAAAACCCCAGCACTGGATCAATCAGCCTGCGCAAGCCAAGCACGATTGTGACCGCCGGATTGAAGTGTGAACCTGAAATTGGCAGAAAAATTGTGATGGCTGCATAAAGAACCATTCCGACAGCTAACCCGATTGTCAAAAGGCCGACAGTTTCATCGGCTCCAAGTCTGGTCACCATGTGGCCAGCGCCAGCAACGGTGACAACTATCAGAAAGGTGCCGATAAATTCAGCCAACAACCTGCGGGAAGTTGACTGAGCGGATGAATTACTTGACATTATGGTGTCTTCTCTTTTTCAAGGTAGTGTTAGAAGTAGTTTATAGATGATTGTCTATGTATAGGTAATTGTAGGAAGTGAACAGCAGATGACCAACATGAGTCTTGCAATTGAGCAATGCGCTCCCACGAGTACCTCAGCGCCTATGGCTAGGAACAAGGCCGAGGACATTTCGGCTTTGTTGAAGGCAGTGGCTGATCCGACCAGGCTGCAAATCCTGGCCCTTCTTGCAAAGGCAGAACGGCAAGAGGACTGCACCTGCAACCTCACCGAGCCACTTGGTCTAAGCCAACCAACCATCAGCCATCACTTGAAGAAATTGGCGGCTGTCGGCCTAGTTGAGAAACAACGTCGCGGGACCTGGATTTGGTATTCCATAAACAAAGAACGTTGGCAGGATTTGGGCGAGCTGTTCAAATGACAATTGCCCAGACCTCGTTTGGTTTAGTTACCCCAGCCATGACCACCCTGTATTTAATGAGAGGTCTGTCAGGGGTGCTGCGGGTTTGTTTTTTTGCTACCTGCTGGCTACACATGAGATTTGCTAAAAACCACCGGAGCTCTGCTCCGGTTGAGTTTGCCAACGATAGGAGAAACTAAGAATGTCAAAGACCGTAATTGAAATCACAGGGATGACCTGTTCGCACTGCGAAAAAAGCGTGGCCGAAGAGCTAATGAAAGTTCAGGGTGTGACCCTTGCCAGCGCGGACCACAGCACCGGAACCGCAAGCGTTGAGGGCAGCTCAATCACGCAGCAGGATCTTGCCGATGCAGTCGAAGAGGCCGGATACCAGAGCGTCGGCTTCAAAACCTCCGATGGCTAATCCAAACCTTCTCGAGGTTGAAATTGAGGGGATGACCTGCACTGCGTGTGCCAGACGCGTGGAGAAAAACCTGAACAAACTAGACGGGGTTACCGCCTACGTCGACTTTGCAACCGAAAAGGCTCATTTACAGCTTTCTAAAGACCTGGCGGCCGAAGAAATCAGTGCTGCGGTATCGGATGCAGGCTACCGGGTAGGGTCTGGTAAGCCGGAGCTTCAGAGGCTCAAGCCGAGGCTAATTGCCGGTGGCGTATCATCTGTTTTTGCGGTGCTGTTTGCAATGGTCCCAGGTTTTCAGTTCGAAGGCAGTGGCTATCTAGTCTGGTTTTTAGCCAGCATTGTCATTTTTTATGTCGCAACTCCATTTCACGTCGCTGCGTTTAAAAACCTCAGGCACTTTGATGCCACCATGGACACGCTTGTGTCACTGGGTTCATCGGTTGCCTACGCTTACAGCATCTTCCTAATCCTCACCGGGGATATGCACACTTACTTTGAAACTGCAGCCGTGGTTCCGTCGGTGGTGCTACTCGGTCGCTACATAGAGGTTCGGGCCAGAAGAAGCGCGACAGATTCAGTGAGAGCACTGCTAAGTGCGGTTCCGGATTCCGCAACTTTAGAGGTTGATGGGAAAAGAGTTCAAGTACCAACAGCGTCTCTAAAAAAGCAAGCAATTATTTATGTTGCGGCCGGTGAGGCAATACCGGCTGATGGTCTGCTGCTGTCAGCGGCAGCCTCAATAGATGCCTCTACGCTAACCGGAGAGACACTCCCGGTAGAACTTAGAACTGGCGATCAGGTCACCGGTGGTACGACGAATTTGCAAGGCGAAATCCAAGTTCAGGTGACCGCCACTTCTCAGACCTCGAGACTTTCAAGAATCGCCGACCTAGTCCGGGAGGCAACTGCGACAAAAACAAAGCTTGCGTCCCTGACTGATTCGATTTCTAAAATCTTTGTGCCGGCTGTAATTGTGTTTGCAATTGCCACCTATCTTGTTTGGTTTTTCTTAGGTGAGCAGCAGATTGCCTTTCAGGCAGCAATTTCAGTAATCGTGATCGCCTGCCCGTGTGCACTTGGGATTGCAGTCCCGATGAGCTTGGTTGTGGCCACCGGAACTGGAACCAAAAAAGCAGTGGTAATCAGAAATGCGGATGCATTGAGCCTGCTTGCAAAAACCAAGCGAATTTTCTTTGATAAGACTGGGACCTTGACCGACGGCAAGCTAGCAATAGTTTCAGCCACTGGACTCGGTGGCAGTAGCACCGAGAACATGCTTGAACTTGCGGCAAGCGTTGCTGCGACAAGCAACCACCCGGCCTCTAGGGCAATCGCCCAAGCATTTCCGGCCAATGGAGCGCTAGATGTTGTGGAGACTGCCGGGCGGGGCATCTCTGGCCTTGTTGGCGAGATCCTGGTTTCGATTGAAAAGCCTGGGACATATCAGAACCAGCAAGAGCTGGAAAGCGCTCTCGCGAGCGCCGGACCGAATACTTTGGTGGTGGTTGCTTGGGAGAACTGGGCACACGGTCTTATTGAGCTCTCTGACTCCATGCGACCAAACGCGAGAGCGGCTATCACAGCACTAGGGCAGCTGGGCTTCCAGCCATTCTTGCTTTCCGGTGACAACCCGCAACGAGTTGCTGTGATTGCGTCGGAATTGGGCATCGAAGATTTCCAAGGCAGTACCTCCCCGGAGCAAAAGCTGGAAATAATTGCAAGCCAGGAGCTGCCGGTTGCCATGGTAGGTGATGGCATTAATGACGTTGCCGCACTTGCCAGGGCTGAAGTCGGCATTGCCATGGGTTCTGGTGCATACGCCGCTCAAGCCGCGAGCGCAATAACAATTCTTGACGATGACCCCTTAGCAATTCCATTCGCACTGAACCTTGCTAGGCGCACCTACCGAAACATTTGGCAGAATCTTGGTTGGGCCTTCGGCTACAACCTGGTGTTGATCCCGGTAGCAGCACTTGGCCTATTGAATCCGATGCTGGCTGGCGTTGCGATGGCCTTTTCTTCTGTGTCAGTGGTTGCCAACTCACTGAGGCTTCGGAACCTCGGATGAGGAAACTAGAGCGATCACCTAAGTGATGCCAAAATAGTAAGCGCCATGAAAAAGATCTTGATTCACCACGGTTGGACCAACGTGCGCCCGGTGGGCCATTGGGCCCGAATTGCTGCCAAAGAACTGCGTGATTTAGGTCATCAAGTTTGGTATCCACAATTTCCAGATCCTGACACTCCTTCGACCGATAAATGGCAAGAACTGCTGCGTCAAGAATCAGCGATGATGGATGAAGTTGAGGGGGGCGAAAAGATTGCTATTTGCCACTCTCTTGGGACCACGAACTGGCTGATAGCGGCAATGAATGGCCTCTTTGAGAAGCCCTTTGATCGCGTGCTATTAATTGCGCCCCCGGACCCTCTGGTGCTCGCGCAGTCTGATGGCATTGAAGAAAGTCCGCTTGACCTTGATAGCTCAAGCCTTGCCGAAGCAGCCCACCGATTCGCCAAAAAGTTAGTGGTAATCGCAAGCGATGATGACCAGTGGCTTCCTCGCGGTGTTGGGATCTACGCGCCGGCACTAAAGGTTGAACCTCTGATTTTCCCAGGCGCTGGCCACTTTTCGCTAGACCAAGGTTGGGGCAGGTGGAGTGGTCTTAAGAGCTGGGTGGAAAGCGCTAACCCTCAAGACTTGATGCGGCACTAGCATCGAGAGCTGCTCTGGTCCTCACCCTGTGGATAGCACTTAGCCAGACAAGTAATCCCATTGCACAAACACCCATGGTGAAAGTTGCCCCGATTGCTAGCTGAGCATTAGACAGCACCAATATGGTCAAAATGGTCGGCGACAGTGCTGAGACTATTTTGCTGAGCATCATCATGTAGCCCTGTCGCTGTCCGAAACGATCAGCGCCAAAAAATAACAGCGGCAGCGATCCCCGAATAAAAGGGTTAAGGCCTACCCCGATGCCGTGCAAAATCACGAACGGGACCAGTGCGTTAACTCCAAAGAGCCAAAGTAGTAATACACCCACCGGGTGAGCAGCTATAGATAGTGCAGCAACCCGCATTGGCGTCATGATTTTTCCCGGAATAAGAATGAGTATCCGCGCCAGCACCTGGGATGGGCCCAAGATAGTGGCCGATATAAGAGCAACGCCAGTGCTGGCGCCAAGCTCAGATAGCAAAAAAGGCAGCGTCGTGTTTACCGAGGAAACAATAAAACCCTCGAGGGCAAACATCACAGCAAAAATCAC
>DGPE01000023.1 GCA_002390305.1 Micrococcales bacterium UBA4448
TGTAAGTGTGTCTTCGCAGCGCGATGCAGAGATTAGCTTCGGCAGGAATAAGCATCAGATTACCGCGCGTCCATGGGCCGCGGCATGGTCATCCCTGGTCGCCTTCATCGCCGGCGCCTCCTTGCCTCTAATTGCCTGCACTGGCCCGTGGCAGGGAATTAGCATCCAAGCAACAATCGCGAGCGTTGTTTTCGCTCTCGCGCTCACTGGATGGTGGGCAGGCTGGGCAGGTAAGACATCAATACCCAGGTCAATCTTGAGAAATGTGTCCATCAGCGCAATAACTATGGGAATTTCCTATGGAATTGGCTCTGTTTTGGGCGTAACAGTCCTCTAGAGCTATTAGCCTTAGATAGTGACCGACGTAAAACATTATGACTACGCCCTAATTGGCGGCGGAATCATGTCCGCAACACTTGGCGTGCTGCTAAAGCAGCTCAATCCAGACATTTCACTTGTGATGTACGAGCGCTTGGAACAAGTTGCGAATGAAAGCTCAAACCCTTGGAACAACGCTGGCACTGGCCACGCAGCTCTTTGCGAATTGAACTACATGCCTGATTCTCAAGATGGCTCTCTACCGGATCCTGCCAAGGCGGTAGCCATCAACGAGCAATTCCAAGTTTCGAGGCAGTTTTGGTCCACTCTCGTCGAACAGGAAATCCTCAAATCACCTGAAAGCTTTATCAGAACAGTTCCCCACATGACTTTCGTCAAGGGCGACAAAGACTGCGACTACCTAAAACGTAGGCACGAGTCGTTATCCAAGCAACCCCTGTTTGAAGGAATGGAATTTTCAACCGACCAGAAACAAATTGCAAAGTGGATACCGCTGATGACTGCCGGAAGAGACCAGTCACCTATTGCAGTGACACTCACGGAGCAGGGCACAGATGTGGATTACGGAACCATGACTGAGCAGATGATAACTTGGCTAGTAGATAGCGGCATGAAGCTAGAAACAAATGTCGAGGTAAAAAACCTCTATCAATTCCAGGACTCCAAGTGGCAGATCTGGTTGGGCGACTCACCGGCAACTTACATCCACGCAGACAAGGTTTTTGTTGGTGCCGGCGGTTATGCACTTAAGCTGCTGCAAAAATCAAAGATTCCGGAAATCCGCGGCTATGGAACTTTCCCGGTGAGTGGTCATTTCCTCAGAACCGATAACCCAAAACTGGTGGCACAGCACAAGGCCAAGGTTTACTCGCAAGCTGATGTTGGAGCTCCTCCGATGTCGGTGCCGCACCTTGACACAAGGGTGGTCGACGGTAAAGAGAGCCTTCTATTTGGACCCTTCGCGGGCTTGAACCCAAAGTTTTTGAAACAGGGTTCCATCCTCGACCTACCTGCCTCTGTAAAAATACACAATCTCATTCCTTATTTGTCGGTAGCCCTCCAGAACCTAGGGCTTGTGAAATACCTAATCGGGGAAGTAACCAAGTCAAAGTCAAAGAAAATGGAATCGTTGCGCTCTTTTGTTCCCAACCTGAACCCAGCGGATTGGAGCTACTACGAGGCCGGGCAAAGAGCGCAGGTAATTAAGCCCGTCGGCCGATTGGGAGTTTTGCAATTTGGAACCGAAGTAATCTCCAGCAAGGATGGAACTATCGCGGGCCTTCTTGGTGCAAGCCCTGGGGCATCGGTTAGCGTTAGCGTCATGTTGGACGTGCTGGAACGCATGGAGCCAATGACCTTCCCCAAGTGGAAGAAGAACCTTCGGGACCTAATACCAAGCTTTGGCCGTGAACTAAACAACGATCCAGCGCTGGCAAAACGCACGATGAGAGCGACCGCCAAAACTCTCAAACTGAAGGCCTAAAGGAGCTCCGCTTTGACCAAGACATGCACTGTCGTTGCGACATTCTCACCGGCAGCTGGGCAGCTAAGCGCAGTTAGAAACTTCTTGCTGAATGCCGCAATTGAAGTCAGAACAGAACAAGGTTGCTTGTTCTACGATCTGTATGAAGAGATCGGCGGTAAATTGCTATTCATTGAGTCTTGGACAAGCCGTGAAGCTTGGCAGGTGCATAATGGGGCACCGAGTGTTACAAAAATAGTTAATTTCTTAGACGGTAAGTTGGCCCGACCAGCGCTCGTTCAAGAAATGTACCTGGCGGAAAACTAGTTCTTTCCAAGGATCCCATCGACTGCAAGGTAGACAAACATACCTATCAGCGCGATTATCCCGACTGCATTCACTGCCATTAGAACAGTGATTTCGTTCAGTTCCAGCACAAGTTCATGTTCATTCATTTTCAAGCTCCTAGACAGCTGACAGGTACACACTTGTGGGCGATACTGGGTTCGAACCAGCGACCTCTTCCGTGTCAGGGAAGCGCGCTACCACTGCGCCAATCGCCCAGCTTTGTTGCTGGAGGTGAAGACGGGATTCGAACCCGTGTACACGGCTTTGCAGGCCGCTGCCTCGCCTCTCGGCCACTCCACCAGTACAGGGGCCTAAGCCTCTGAGAGCGGATGACGAGATTCGAACTCGCGACCCCAACCTTGGCAAGGTT
>DGPE01000066.1 GCA_002390305.1 Micrococcales bacterium UBA4448
TGACGGTTGTGTTCTCTGCCAAAACTATTTCCCCTCAGTGCTTTCAATAGCACGAACTGATTGTTTAACTACTCGAAGCTTTGTACCCGGAGTCGTTTCTATCTCAAGATCTTCTTCATTCACAGACACAACCGTTCCCTTGATCCCGGCATACAGAATCACATTTGAACCGACAGCCAGCGTGTCAAGTAGATTCGAGGCGTCCTTCTTACGCTTTCGACTCTGACTGACCAGCAGCAGAATCATGACGCCAAGAACTGCAAAAAGTAAAAAGTCCAAGAATTTCCTAACCGATTGGTACCCCGAAATTATAGGCGTTTCGGCCTAATCCTGCTCTATTGAATCTCTAAGTGCTCCAAACCAAGGGCAGTAATCTCTCTCCCCCGCGGAGTTCTTTGCAGTAGGCCGGCCCTAATTAGGAAAGGCTCAATGACAGCCTCTATAGTGTCAGGTTCCTCTCCTAAAGCAACTGCCAGGGTAGACAAGCCCACCGGTTTTGCGCTGAACTTGGTAGCAAGCATTGTTAACAGGGTCCGATCCACGCGGTCAAGACCGAGACGATCCACCTCGAATAGTTCCATGGCTTGTAACGCAATACTGAGATCAATTTCCGGGTGATTCTTCACGCTTGCGAAATCTCTGACCCTCCGCAGCAAACGGTTCGCAATTCTTGGTGTACCTCTCGAGCGAAGACTCAACAGCTCTTGAGCTTCAGTAGAGAGGCTGATTCCGAGCTTTCCAGAGGAAACTGCCACCACTTGGGAAATTTCACTTGGTTCGTAATACTCCAAGAAAGCGGTAAAACCAAAACGATCGCGCAATGGAGTGGGCAGCATTCCAGATCTGGTTGTCGCACCGACAAGCGTGAAAGGAGCTATGTCCAATGAGATCGAGGTTGCTCCGGGGCCTTTACCCACCATCACGTCCACTCTGAAGTCTTCCATGGCTAAATACAACATCTCTTCGGCACTCCTGCTCATCCGATGAATCTCATCGATGAACAAAACGTCCCCCTGGTCCAACGCTGAAAGAATTGATGCTAAATCCCCTGCGGATTGAATGGCTGGTCCACTTGTGAGCTTTAGCGTTCGCTGAGCTTCGTGAGCGACAATCATCGCCAGAGTTGTTTTGCCAAGGCCCGGTGGACCTGCAAGCAAAATGTGGTCTGATGTTCTGCCACCAATTTTCGCGGCCTGGATTACAAGCGAAAGCTGCTCAACAACCTTTGTCTGCCCGACAAACTCACTGAGAACCTTCGGTCTAAGCGCTGCCTCAATCTCCCGGTCTTCCGGAGCCAAATCGGTCATGAGCCCAGCTTCGATCTTCCGAGCTTGGAAAGTGCCTGCTTGAGCAGCTCCGACTCGGAAAGTGATTGGTCAAGGGATGCCAGCAGCTGGCGTGAAGACACCTCATCGGCTCCAAGTTGCAGCATTGCCTGCAGAACGTTTTCATTGAGCCTGGTGCCCCTAGAGAGCCCGACTTTTCCACTGAGTGTGATCAAAACCAACTTTGCAGTCTTGGGTCCAATCCCTGGAACCGCTCTAAATGCGGACTCATCCTGGGCGTTGATCGCATTCACCATCAGCTCCGCAGGCAATCCGGATAGCGCTGTCATAGCAAGTTTGGGGCCAATCCCGTTCACTCCGCATAAGAGATCGAACAACGATCCTTCCTCTTGGTCTTGAAAGCCGAAAAGGGAGAGATCATCTTCGCGAACCACCAACTTGGTCTGCAGCAGGATCTCCTGGCCAACTGCCAGCTTTGCCGCATGCCGACTGGTTAGTTGTATTGAAAAGCCGACGCCACCAACAACAAGAGTCACTCGGTCAACACCGAGGTGGCTAATGGATCCTTGAAGGCTTGATATCACGAACCTAACCTAATCTGGTATTGGCAGACTTGGCTGCCGCAACCCACTTCTGCTGGGCTTTTGTGCCTTGGCCCGCTGCTCTCTTACTGGCACAAATCGCAACCGCCAAGGCATCGGCGACATCCGCAGGCTTAGGAATCTCACTCAGTCCTAAGACCTTGGCCACCATCACGCCAACCTGTGCCTTGTCAGCTCTACCGCTTCCTGTTACGGCCAGCTTTACCTCACTGGGAGTGAAGAATTCAAGTGGAATTTGATACCTGTGGGCGATTGCCATGAGTGCCCCTGAAATCTGTGCAACACCCATTACCGATCTAAGGTTGGCCTGAGCAAACACGCGTTCTAGGGCTATCAGGTTGGGTTTATGGTGCAACACAAGTTCTTCCAGTTGGTTAGCAATTACCCCAACACGGTTTGTCACAGGATCCTTAGGCGAGGTAGCAAAATGACCAAAGTCCACTGACTTGTCGTTATTGAGGACACCAAATCCACATCGGGTCAGACCTGGATCGACGCCCAGAATCACAGTCATTCTGGCAGAGTCTCCAGCTCCAAAAGCACTGCCTCTGAGACTTCCATGTTCGTGTAAACCTCTTGGACATCATCAAGTTCTTCGAGCGCCTCGACCAAAGCGATTACCTTCTGGGCGCTCTTAGCATCAACCTCAACCTTGACTGATGGCACGAACTCAACGTCGGCCGATTCATAGTCGACCCCAGCCTGCTGAAGGGCCGTGCGAGTTTCCACAATCTTGCTTGGATCGCAGGTGAGTAAATAGTTCTCACCAATCAGTTCTATATCTTCAACTCCGTGCTCAATCGTTGCCTCAAGAATCTGATCCTCGCCGAAGGAGTGAGGAACTACGATTACCCCCTTGCGCGCAAACTGGTAACTGACGGATCCAGGGTCGGCCATGTTCCCTGAATTTTTCCCAACAGCAAGACGAACATCTGCTGCTGCGCGGTTCCGATTATCGGTTAGACACTCGATCATCACCGCTACACCGGCCGGGGCATAACCCTCGTACATAATGCTGTGATACTCAACGCCGTCACCAAGCTCTCCTGCACCACGCTTAATCGCTCGATCGATGTTGTCTCCAGGCAATGACAACTTCTTGGCCTTGTATACCGCTTCAAAAAGGGTGGGGTTGCCCTCTTGGTCTGAACCGCCCATCCGAGCAGCGACCTCAATGTTCTTGATTAGCTTCGCAAACAGTTTTTGACGCTTAGAGTCGTTTGCGGCCTTTTTGTGCTTAGTTGTTGCCCATTTGGAGTGACCTGACATAGTTCTCTAAATTACTAGCTTTGAGCAGATTTAACGAACTCTAGGAACAACTTGTGCAATTCCGTACCGCCTGTGATTTCAGGGTGGAAGGTTGCACCGAAGAGGTTGTTGTGCCTAACAGCAACGATTTCGTCCCCCAATTTAGCCAGCACTTCACTGGGTCCGGGATTCAAAATTCTAGGTGCCCGAATAAAGGCGACGTTTTCCTGATGCCCAGCCGAGAAGGTTACCTCGGCCTCAAATGACTGCAATTGGCCACCGTAGGCATTTCTGCTGGATGAGATTGGCAATCCACCTATTAGCTGCTGCTCACTCACCAACCCCTCGACCGTGTTCGATAACAGAATCAGACCAGCACAGGTTCCCAGCACCGGTTTGGATGCCGCAAAATCTCGAATCGGCTCTAGAAGACCAAAAATCTCAAGCAGCTTCGAAATCGTTGTCGATTCGCCACCGGGAATAATCAAGCCATCTAGAGCAAGAAGGTCAGAGGAAGACTTCACTGGCAGGCAAGAAACTCCCAGAGACTCTAAAAGCTGAATATGCTCTCGACTATCTCCTTGGAGCGCTAGAACACCTACAAGCACTTACCAGCCACGCTCGGAAAGCTTATGTGGAGCTGGAAGATCGCTGACATTGATGCCAACCATCGCTTCTCCAAGGCCCCTGGAGGCTGCCGCGACAGCATCCGCATCGTTGAACATGGTCGTAGCCTTAACGATTGCGGCCGCTCTTGCCTCAGGATTGCCAGATTTGAAAATACCCGAACCGACGAAGACTCCATCTGCTCCGAGTTGCATCATCATCGCGGCATCCGCTGGGGTGGCTACTCCCCCGGCAACAAATAGCACAACTGGGAGCTTGCCGTCAGTGGCAACCTTTTTCACAAGTGCATAAGGAGCTTGCAGCTCTTTTGCCGCAACATAGAGTTCGTCTTCGCTCTTTGCGGCAAGCGCACGGATTTCCCCCGAGATTGTGCGAATGTGCTTGGTGGCTTCAGAAACATCACCGGTTCCCGCTTCACCCTTAGATCTAATCATCGATGCACCCTCGGTTATGCGCCTAAGTGCTTCTCCGAGATTGGTTGCTCCGCAAACAAATGGAACATCAAAGCCCCACTTGTCGATGTGATTGACATAGTCAGCAGGTGATAACACCTCTGACTCGTCGATGTAGTCAACTTTTAGGGACTGCAGAATTTGCGCCTCAACGAAATGACCAATACGAGCCTTGGCCATAACCGGAATCGAAACCGACGCGATAATCTGGTCAATCAAATCTGGATCACTCATTCTCGCCACGCCGCCCTGGGCACGAATGTCGGCTGGTACACGCTCTAGAGCCATAACAGCCACTGCACCAGCTTGCTCAGCAATTATTGCTTGCTCAGCGTTCACAACGTCCATGATGACACCGCCCTTGAGCATTTCTGCAAGGCCAGATTTAATCAGGGGTGTGGATGCATTGTTTTTTGTCATGCATTAATTCTAAGCGTCTGTGACCCAGTTATTTGCAAATGTTTCCCTAACTTCTCCAAGAAGTTTTGGCATTGCTTTAGTTTGGCCAATTATCGGGAAGAAGTTGCTGTCATTTCTCCATCTCGGAACGAGGTGCTGGTGGAGATGCTCTGCAATTCCGGCACCGGCAACTTCGCCTTGATTCATGCCAATGTTAAAGCCATGGGCACCAGAGGTCTTTACGATTGTGGCCATGGCCTGCTGAGTAAGCAGCGCCACTTCGGCGGTCTCTTCCTTGGATGCCAGATCATATGTAGAAAAGTGTCTATAGGGACAAACCAATAGATGACCCGCGTTATAGGGGAAAAGGTTCAGCAGTACATAGGCCAACTTGCCCCGGTAAACAATTAGCCCGTCCTCATCAGATTTCTCAGGAGCCTCGCAGAAAACACAGATATCGGTTTTGGGCCCCTGAAGGCCTTCTATGTATACCAAACGGTGCGGAGTCCAGAGTCGCTGCAAGCCATCCTGCATTCCAGTCATATTTTCAAGGGGATCCATGACTAAACCTGAACCTTTGTATTGATGGCTTCCAGAATCATTCGCTTGGCTTCTGAAAGTGATACGTCGTTTACTTGAGAGCCATCTCGGTATCTAAATGAAACTGTTTTGGCCTCTTCGTCTCTTGATCCGGCGAGAATCAAAAACGGAACCCTGTCCAAAGTGTGGTCTCTTATCTTTTTTTGCATCCGTGCGTCAGAGTGATCCACGAAGACCCGAACACCTTCGAGCTTTAGTTCTTTCGCGAAGTCCTCCAGGTAGCCTCCGAATTCATCAGCCACTGGCACACCAACAACTTGAACCGGGGCAAGCCATGGTGGGAAGTGACCGGCGTAATGCTCAGTTAGCACGCCAAAGAACCTCTCAATCGAACCAAAGAGCGCTCGATGGATCATGATCGGTTGGTGCTTATCACCATCACTTCCGACGTACTCTAGGTCAAAGCGCTCGGGCAAATTGAAATCCAGTTGAATGGTGCTCATCTGCCAGGTTCTTCCGATAGCATCCCTAGCCTGTACGGAGATTTTTGGACCGTAGAAAGCTGCTCCACCTGGATCTGGAACCAATTCAAGGCCGGAGGCAACTGCAACGGCTTCGAGAGTATCGGAGGCCGATTTCCAAACCTCGTCGCTGCCGACGAACTTGGGATTTCCGTCCTCCTTGGTTGAAAGCTCGAGGTAAAAATCATTCAATCCATAGTCGCGAAGTAGGTCGAGCACGAACTGCAAAACCTTGGTTAGTTCTTCTTGAAGTTGTTCTGGACTCACAAATAGATGAGCGTCATCTTGAGTCATTCCGCGCACCCTGGTCAGACCGTGCAGCACTCCTGATTTTTCGTATCGGTAGACCGATCCAAATTCAAACATTCTCAAAGGAAGCTCTCGATAGCTCCTAGAGCGTGACTTGAAAATCAAAATGTGGAAGGGGCAATTCATCGGCTTGAGATAGTAATCCGCGCCCTGCTTCTTAACTACTCCGCTTTCATCGATTTCAGAATCAAGTTTCATCGGTGGGAACATGCCCTCGGAATACCAACCGAGGTGACCGCTTTGTTCAAAAAGGTTTGATTTGGTTATGTGTGGCGAATATACAAATTCGTAACCGGCTGCTTCGTGCCGATCACGAGAGTAGTCCTCCATCACCTTGCGAATGATTCCCCCCTTGGGATGAAAAACCGCTAGGCCTGAGCCAATCTCATCTGGAAAACTAAACAAATCAAGTTCAGTACCTAGTTTTCGGTGGTCGCGCTTGGCTGCCTGCTCCAACTTCTCGGTGAAATCATCCAAGGCCTCTCGACTGTCCCATGCGGTTCCATAGATTCTCTGCAGCTGCTTATTATTTTCGTTGCCGCGCCAATAGGCGGCTGCACTGCGAAGAAGCGAGAAATTCTTGCCAACCTGCCTGGTATTTGGCAGGTGAGGGCCGCGGCATAGATCCATCCAGGCCACTGAACCGTCCGGGTTAACGTTTTCATAAACAGACAGACCATCCGGCGATACTTCCACCGAACCCTCGGCAACATCTTCAGACTTTAGGCCGATTAGCTCCAATTTATATGGTTCGTTCTTCATCAACTCAATGGCTTCAGCCTCGGTGACTTCAACGCGCCGAAAGCGCTGGGATTTGCCCACCAGTTCCTTCATACGTTTTTCGATGCGTCGAATGTCTTCAGGAATGAAAGGTTCAGCAACATCAAAATCGAAATAGAAACCATCGGTGATGTAGGGGCCAATACCGAGTTTGGAGTCAGGGAAGAGCTCCTGAACAGCTTGAGCCATTACGTGAGCAGTAGAGTGGCGAAGGATTTCAAGCCCGGCCGGGCTTTGAATCGTGATGCCAATTACCGAGTCTCCTGGGCTCAAGACATGGGCCAGATCTCTAGCACTGCCATTCACCGTCATGGCTATGACGCTGCGATCTTGAAACAGATCAAAGCCAGTCGCGCCTTCGTTCGCCTCGTGTGTATCGCCTGCTAACAAAATCTTCAATGCGGCTCCTAACCCTGTCCATTGTAACGACGCAGTTAGGCAAGCCTTGCTAGCGAAACAGAAACTGGACCGCCAAAATGTTGTCATGGCGAAAAATGCAGAACAGCAGCTGGGGATAAAGCTCAACTGGCTTCGGGCTGCCGTGCTAGGCGCCAACGATGGCATAGTTTCAGTTGCTGGAGTTGTGATCGGAGTAGCAGCGGCTGGG
Source organism: Micrococcales bacterium UBA4448 (assembly GCA_002390305.1). Lineage (GTDB taxonomy): Bacteria > Actinomycetota > Actinomycetes > Actinomycetales > Microbacteriaceae > Aquiluna. Next base: position 7,372 of record DGPE01000066.1, read on the forward strand.
ACCGATTCCCAAACCGTACTTGTAGCTGGGGTTGCAGCGCTGGTAGCTGGTGCTATCTCTATGGGTGGTGGGGAGTATGTAAGTGTGTCTTCACAGCGCGATGCAGAGATTAGCTTCGGCAGGAATAAGCACCAGATTACCGCGCGTCCATG
>DGPE01000065.1 GCA_002390305.1 Micrococcales bacterium UBA4448
CCAGAACCTAAATCTGGTGCGTCTGCCAATTTCGCCACACCCGCAACAGCACACAAGCATAATGGGTTTTCGGTGCTGTGGAAAACTGAAAACAAAGCTTTGCCGCTGATGGCATTGTTTTGCCAATGGACCAGCTCGAGGTAATTCTTAGTCGAACAAGAAAACTCGCGCGGGATAAGCAGCTTGATCTCGATACTGCAACGCAGATAGCCATCGACGAAGCAGCTGAAACTCATAACGAGCCGCTTGATGAAATGTTGCTCTCTGTCGCGGCCAAGCGCGAGCTCTCGGGACTCGGAGTGTTGCAGCCACTGCTGGATAATCCAGAAATTGAGGAAATCTGGATAAATCGACCGAATCAAATACATTTCGCTGACCAAACCGGACACAGCAGTATTGACCTGGAGTTATCAGCCAGTCAAATTAGAAATCTGTGCTTTCGAATGCTTGCTCATTCCAAGAGGCGCATCGACCGACTCACGCCCTACGTCGATGCTTCCCTGGTGGATGGTTCCAGGCTTCACATTGTGATTCCTGAAATTACCTCCGAGGACTGGGCAATAAACATCAGAAAGTTCAATAAGCCAAACGTGAGCCTGTCACAACTTTTAGGCCTTGGTAGCTTGCGTGAAGATCAGGCTCACTTGCTCACCGAAGCCATGCAGCACGGGAAAAGCATTCTTGTGGCGGGAGCCACGCAGGCTGGAAAGACCACTCTGATGACCGCGTTACTTGCGGCTTTGAATCCTAAAGACCGGGTCATTTCGTGTGAGGACACCTTTGAACTGTCGCTCCAGCAGGACGATTGGGTTGCCATGCAAACACGACCCAAAGCAGCAGAAGGGGCGCCTGAAATTTCCCTTCGGGAACTGGTAAAGCAAGCACTGCGCATGAGGCCGGATCGTCTCGTTATTGGTGAAGTCAGGGGAGCGGAAGCACTGGACATGCTGGTGGCATTGAACTCTGGAATTCCGGGGCTTTGCACGATCCATGCTAATTCTGCTCGGGCCGCGATCCAAAAGCTGCTCACCTTGCCATTGCTAGCCGGGGAGAACATCTCCGATGCCTTTCTGAGGCCTACAGTCTCGGGGGCGTTCGATCTGGTGGTGTTTTGTGAACGGGACCCAGCCGGCAGACGACGAGTCGGTCAAATTCTCGAGGTCACCGATGAAGTTTTATAACCAACTGATAAGTGCCGCAGGCTTGTTTCCAAAGCGCAAGGAGGTCTTGGTGCTCTACATTTTCTTCACGCTTGCCACCGGCCTGCTAGTGCAGTTCGCAACTTCGGTGTCAGGCCTTTCATTGTCGCTGACGGCTCTTGCTGCTGGCCTTGGAATCGAATTGCTAAGGCTGAAGGGGCAGGCGCGTCAGTCACGCCTGGAGAAACTTTGGCCGCAAGTATTTGATTCTTTTCAAAATGCCGCCCAGTCTGGCTTATCACTCCAAGAGCAGTTGTCTTATCTCGGTTCCTCAGGGCCTGAAGGGCTTAGAAAAGACTTTGTGCTGTTGGATAAGCAGTTGGAAAGCGGCAAGGACTTGGGTGAGTGTCTTGAAGTGTTCAGGAAACGAATCGGATCTCGTCACGCGGACAAGCTTTCGCTGTTAATTGAAATTGCAACTGAACTTGGAAATTCTCACATCGCCAACAGTTGGAAAACAGCATCCACAAACCTAAGAATCGAGCAAGCAATGTTTGGTGAGGTGCTCGCGAAACAGGGTTGGGTGCTGGGCAGTGCAAAGGTTGCTCTCGCCGCACCTTGGCTGGTTGCCTTCTTGCTTATTCGGCTAGAGCAGAACCGATTGGCATTTGAAACCGAGCTCGGGGCTTTGGTTTTGCTTACCGGGCTAATACTTTCAGTGCTTGCCTATGTCGCGGTCAATAGACTCGGCCAGCTCACGCTGCCTGGCAGGATCTTCAATGCAGCTAACTAATCGACTTCTGAGTGCTCACCTGCCAGCTGATACATCTTCGCTGAAACTGAAGCTTCAAGGCTTTCAAAAAAGCATCTTCAGTGTGAAAAACAAAACTGTTCTTCGAGAGTTGCCTGATTTCACTGAGGTGATTGCATTACTACTTTCCTGTGGATTACCGGTGGGAGTTGCATTGAGCTGGGTTCAGCCTCGAATGACCGGGGATATCGCCAAGCAGTTGGAAGTGGTAATAGGCAACCTGAGCCTGGGAGCGGACCTGTCATCGGAGCTAAAGCAAGCAGACCAGAGGCTCGCTGATGCCGGATTTAGTGAGTTGGTAGACAAGCTCATAATGAGTCTGGACCGGGGCGCTCCGGTTTCGGAACAGACAATGCAGTTGGCGGCATCGCTTCGCCAGGAGCAGGGCCGTTTGCTGCTTAGGCAGGCCGGCTCAAGTGAAACCAAAATGCTTATACCCACAGTCTTTGTGATCCTGCCTGTCACTGTGCTGTTTGCAGTATTCCCGTCAGTACTTATTCTTCAACAATCTTTTTGAAAGGAGATTAGAAAAATGAAAATAATGAAGTCCGATAACGGTGATGTACCCGGCTGGGTTTTGATTACGCTGATGACCGCTGGATTGGTGGTGTTGATATGGGCATTCGCGGGACCAGCACTCGAGGGAGTATTCGATCAGGCAATGTCGAGAGTGGTGTCCTTCTAGCCGATGCAGGTAGTGCTGTTCTTTCAGCGGTTATGAACATCGCCCTTGCAACCCTGACAACCTTGAGCGTGCTGGCCCTAGTCTTCACTGCCTACCACGGTCTTGTGATTCAGGATGCAGCGATTTCAACGGCGAGTAGGGCGGCAAGGGCAGAGTCAACCAACCAGCAGCCCTACCTTATGAAAATGCTAAGAAATTCACTTCCTTCCCTCGCTTATTTTGATGGCGCCATAGGGCAAGCGGATCAGTATGTCTCAGTCTTTGTTGAGGCAAGATTGCCCGGACTCGGCCTATTTAGTGCAAGGCCGATTGAGTATTCGGCGCTCGCAGGCAGGGAGAGCGTTGACTGACAAGGGCTCAAGCCCAATCGAAGCGGTTGCACTGATGACGTTGCTGTTGCTGCCAATAGCGCCAGCATTGAGTCTCTACCAGCACCTAAGTGACTCATTGGCGGCCGAGTCGATTGCCCGCCATGCACTTAGGGCCGCCCTGCTGGATCAGGAAAAAGGTGTTGTTCCATCAGAGATTGGCCGATACCTGGAACCCTTGGCTAGCAGTTGGGGCAAGAAGATTTCAAGCTTTGAAATGAGTTGCGGAGGTCAGTGCGAAGAAAACAGCCTGTTGTCTTTGAGGGTTCAAATAGGGAGCGCCTGGGCAATCCAAACAGCTGGCCTGGAGCCCAATTGAAAAGCGATAAGGGAACAATTGCACCTTTGATTGCTACCTATCTCTCACTGTTGATACTTGCCATCATCGGGTCTAGCGCTGTGGTAACGGCGCTGGTAGCCAGCAATAGAGTGCAGGGCGTTGCCGACATGGCTGTTCTTTACGCACACGACCGCGCTGTGACTAACGGTATGCCCAACAAAAACTTACTGGTGGCAGGTGTCGGTGAATTCTTGCGATCGGCCGAAAGCGCTAAGCGCTTGGAGATTGTGGCTATTTCTGCCGCTGTTGAATCCGCAGAATCAAGTTTGGAGTTGTGTGCAAGATACCAAAATCCGCTTGGCGTCGGGATTAATAGTGCGGTTATTTGTCGCAGCTCGAGGGCAGAAAGTTTTCTGATTACCGGGGGCACTTGAGCTATTTCGAGCGGACAGAAGAAGATAACTTCAGTTAGGTTTTCGGCTGCTCCGGTGCTTTGTAATCGGGGGCATAAATTGGTAAATACTTCCAAAATAGGTAGGCACCCACGAAGTTCAACAAACCTGTCGATGCCAGCGCTCCTGCCAGGCCAATGCTTGCAGTTAGCACTGTAATCATTGCTGGAGCTAACGCAACGCCTCCCGAAGTCAACATCCTGAAGGCTGCCAGGAACTCTCCTCTTGAACCCTTGGGAGCTAGGTCTGCACCGAGAATCATGTTTATCCCAGCTGATAAAGCATTCGCCAGCGCTGTCACTGAAGCCAGAACCCAGAAGGTAAGGATATCGGTGACCAGAAATGAGAACAGATAGGTGACGCCAAGGGCCAGCAAGGTCGGAACCGAGGACCAAAACTTGCCGTACTTATGCATGATAATTCCAGACAGATAAAACAGGGTGAAGTCAATAAACCCGGTGATTCCAAAGATGAAAGAAGCCTCTCCCGGAGAAATACCGAGTTGAATGGCCAATAGCGGAAGTCCAATTAGACGTATGGTTCTGCCTGCAGAAATGATCGCTGAGGCCACACCTAGTGTGGCGAGCTTCGGAGCCTCTCTTCTTGCCACGGCCCACATGTTTCCATTTTGCCCAGAAGGAGTGGCTTTTAATCTTCCTGCCGGGACCGTCAGTACTGAAGCTCCTGCCGCAAGGCTGAGTAAAGCCGCGGCCAGGTAACCAAATTCGACACCGTATAAAACAATGAATGCTGAGCCGACCACCGGCCCGATTGCCATTCCTCCTCGAAACATGCCACCCAAAAGTGACATGGACTTGGGCCGGTGTTGTTCCGGAACAATCTCTGCCAGCAGGCTGTGTCTTGCCAAGCCAAATATCGAGTGCGCCGCGCCAAAACCAAGGGCGCTCAGAATAAGGGCTGGATAACCAAGCTGGAAAAATGCCAGCAGTGTCATGGCGAAACCGAGAACCGTGCTAACGAGCATTGCGTTCCGCTCGCCAATTTTTGCGTTTATCCACGAGGCTGGAACTTCAAAGACCATGGTTGAAACCATAAGCACGGTCGTTACGATGCTCGCCTCAGCCAAACTGAACCCGAATCCAACTGCAGAAACCGGGAGGATTGGCAGCAGTGCCCCTTCGGCAGCGGTTATAAGCAGTGACGGCAGGTAGATCGATGTGACTAGCTGTCGCTTTCTAAATTCTCCAGTAGTCATGTAGCTAATTATTCACCCTTGAACCAAACACTGCCGCCACCAAAATCAATACTGCAGCCGCGGCAAGGGTGATACTCAACTGTTGACCAGTGGTTAGCAGTAACAGAGCAGTGGAAATCACAGGAGTGAAAAACGCAATGGTCCCGACTCGCTGGGCGGGTCCATTTTTTAACGCATAGTCCCAAAGATAAAAAGATGCTCCCAGTGGACCAAGGCCAAGAGCCAACAACCAGACCCACTGGTTTCCATCGATGAGAGTGGGCTGTTCAAAAATGAAGTGCATCAGAATCGCCAAGACTCCTGCCACAAAGCAATAACCACCAACGGCGGCGGTCGGAGATTTTTCAAGTCGTTTTGTCATTAGTGAATAGCTAGAAAACACCAACGCGGCTATTCCGGCATACACATACCCGAAAGCAAAACCTGACACTAACTCCGCTCCAGACAGGATCGCCAGAGAGGCACCAGAAAAACCAATCACAGCTGCCACGATGTGACTGGCAGTTAGCTTGGAGGTCTTTATAAATAGTGGAGCCAGTACGACCACGAGCACGGGCCAGAGGTAGTTCACAAGATTTGCTTGAACGCTCGGAGCATTTTGCAGTCCCGCAAACAGGGCCGCGTGGTAGCCAAGCAGTCCATAGACGCCGACGAGCATCACCTTCTTGGTTGGCAAGAGCGCTTTGACCTGGAATTTTGAAACTGGCAGCGAAATTATTGAGCCGATAACCAGACCGATACCGGTCATCAACAGTGGGGGAATTGAATCTAGAGCAACTGCCAAGCTTGCGAGTGAGCCCCAGAGCACCACAGCAGCAATGGCCGCTAAATCACTTCGCACTTAGATGATTCTAAGCCCACGAAGAAGCTTGAGGAATGCCTGTGAGTGTCAACAATTAATAACAAAATGTCCCGATTGATTGTTACTGTTGAAGTCTTGGTGAGGAATCAACAAGAAAGATACTGAAGCAACTAAATATGGGGATGATCGGTTTCGACATTGCATTGCTGCGTGGAAGAAGCGGGTCGAGGATGAGCACTTATCTCGTAAACGATGTGTTCAAAACTATAGGTGCCAATACAAAGCGCGCCGACTTCGCCCTAGCTGCATAGCTAGCCCCGAAGTCCGTTTGACTAGGCCTGATTCCGACCTAGACCCAGACGCCATTTAGGAATCTTGCTAGCCATCTTGCGTCAAAGGAGTGGCTGGGACTTTTTACTTTGACTGGGCTTGTCGGCGTAATCGCTTCAAATAAATGCCGGAGCCAAGTAGAACGAATTCTGAAGCTACACCCGAAGAAGAGCCACAATCGATGTCATGGACGGGGGTTCAATTCCCCCCATCTCCACTACCCCATAACCAATAGCCTCCTGTTACAGGGGGCTATTGGTCTTTAATGGCCATCCCAACAGCGAATCATTCCGGCTTTCAAGCCTGGTCAGCCCAATAGACTTGGGCAAATGGCTGAGCTAGATATTGGAAGACAAATCAGAGACCTTGAGGAGCTATTTCTCGGCATCTCGAAAGTCATTGACCCGGCGGCTTTGGAAACCCGCATGGGTGAGTTAGAAACCTTGGCATCGGATCCAAACATTTGGAACGACCAGGAAAATGCCCAAAAAGTCACCACTGAACTCTCAAGAACCAAATCTCAGTTACAGCACCTCCAATCCATCCATCAGGACATCAAGGACTTGGAAGACCTTCGCCAGATGGCGACCGAGGATCCAGCAGCAGCGCATGAGTTCGCTGCCGAACTAGTTCGCGTGACTACTGAGCTTGGTGAGCTAGAAACCAAGACTCTGCTCAACGGTGAGTATGACCCCAGAGGGGCGATCCTCTCGATTCGATCAGGTGCGGGCGGTGATGACGCAACAGATTTTGCAGAAATGCTGATGAGGATGTATCTGCGTTACGCCGAGAAAAATGGTCACAGGGCGAAGGTCTTGGAAATTTCGCATGCTGAAGGAGCTGGAATCAAAAGCGCCACGGTGGAGATGGACTTCCCCTATGCCTATGGCGAGCTCTCCGTGGAGTCAGGAACCCACAGACTTGTGAGGATGAGCCCATTTAATGCTGCGGGCAAAAGGCAGACTTCATTCGCGGCAATTGAGGTGGTCCCGGTCATGGAGGTGACCGAGTCCGTCGAAATCCCAGAGTCTGATATCAGAATCGATGTCTTTAGGTCTTCCGGGCCAGGAGGTCAGTCGGTTAATACCACCGACTCCGCGGTCAGAATCACACATCTACCAACCGGGATAGTTGTTTCCTGTCAAAACGAAAAGAGTCAGCTGCAAAACAAGGCTTCGGCGATGCGGGTATTGCAGTCAAAGTTGCTTGACGCGCAGCGAAGGGCAGATCAGGAAAAGCGCAAAGAATTGGCGGGAGATGTCAAAGCCAGTTGGGGAGAGCAGATGCGCTCATACGTTCTTGCCCCTTACCAAATGGTGAAAGATTTACGCACCGAATATGAAGAAAATAATCCTGACGATGTGTTTGATGGCAAACTCGAAGGCTTTATCGCTTCCGGAATTCGTTGGCGGAAAATGGTGCAGTCAAAGTAGTTGGCCGGGGCAACAACAGTTCGCCTAGGCTTAGCAACAGGTCTACACCACTAAGGAGTTTCAAGTGCCACGCGAACGCGGTCAAAAGGTTGTTGCAAACAACCGTAAGGCTCGCCACGACTATCACATCGAAGATGAGGTCGAGGCAGGACTTGTGCTGACCGGCACAGAGGTGAAGTCTCTTCGTGAGGGCAGAGCGTCCCTAATCGATGGGTACGCGGTAATTGAGCGCGGTGAAGCCTGGTTAGAAAACGTTCACATTCCGGAATTCCTAGCCGGTTCCTGGACGAACCATGGAACCAGAAGGCGCAGAAAATTGCTGATGCACAGGTCAGAAATTGACAAACTTGAGGGCAAAATCAGCCACTCCGGAATGACTTTGATCCCGCTTTCGCTTTACTTTCTGGATGGTCGGGCAAAGGTGAAAATTGCACTGGCCAAAGGTAAGAAGGAATATGACAAGCGCCAAACCCTAAAAGAAGCTCAAGATACCCGTGAAGCAGCTAGAGCGGTAGCAACCCTCGGAAAAGAGTGGTGAGGGCGTTCCCTCCGGTTTCATCGGGTTAGAATTAGAGCACACTTTAGGAGCAAACTTGACTTACATAATCGCATTGCCATGTGTCGATCTTAAAGACAAGGCGTGTATTGATGAGTGCCCCGTTGACTGCATTTATGAGGGTGACAGGATGTTATACATCCACCCTGACGAGTGTGTCGATTGCGGTGCATGCGAGCCAGTTTGCCCAGTAGAAGCAATCTACTACGAGGATGACACACCATCTGAGTGGAGTGAATACTACAAAGTCAACGTGGACTTTTTCGAGGAAATTGGCTCACCTGGAGGGGCGGCGAAAGTCGGTCCGATTCCAGGTGATCACCCAATAGTTGCAGCTCTGCCTCCGCAGGGTTAATTGTTTTCCAAACAAAAAAGCACTCTAGGCTGAGTGCATTCACTTATAGGAGTAGTAGTTGAGTAACGACAAGGTTTCAATTGACATAGACGGTTCCGTCAGTGATTACCCCGTGGTTGCTGCAACCGAGGGTCCATCTGGCATCGACATCTCGAACCTGATGACTAACACCGGTCTCACTGTTTTTGACCAGGGCTTTGTGAATACAGCTTCCACAAGTTCGGCCATCACCTACATCGACGGCGATGCTGGAATTCTTAGATACCGCGGATACCCAATTGAGCAACTGGCTGCTAAGCGCAGTTATCTTGAGACGGCTTATCTGCTGATTTATGGGGAGCTTCCGACTGAATCAGAGGCAGCTGCTTTTGATGACAGCCTCAGGCGTCACACTCTTTTGCACGAGGATATGAAAGATTTTTTCAAGGCTTTCCCGCAGAGTGCACACCCAATGTCAGTGCTATCCGCAGGCGTGAGCATGCTCTCGACTTTCTACCAGGATTCGCTTGACCCTAAAGATCCAGATCAGGTTGAAATTTCAACCCTTAGGTTGCTGGCCAAGTTGCCAGTGATCGCTTCATACGCTCACAAGGCTTCCATTGGTCAGGCGCTGGTTTATCCAGACAATTCGCTGTCGTTGGTTGAAAACTTCCTGAAGATGACTTTCGGTAATTACGCCGAAGATTACGTCCAGAATCCAGTGGTGACAGAAGCCCTTGACATTTTGCTGTTGCTCCATGCTGACCATGAACAAAATTGCAGCACTTCAACTGTGAGGCTCGTAGGCTCCTCAAATGCAAACCTATTTGCTTCGGTTGCCTCCGGCGTGAACGCTCTTTCAGGCCCGCTGCACGGTGGTGCAAATGAGGCTGTTCTGGAAATGTTGAAGTCAATCGAACTCTCTGGTGAAAGCGTCACTAAATACGTTGATCGAATCAAGAACAAAGAAGACGGCATTCGCCTGATGGGCTTCGGCCACCGGGTCTATAAGTCCTTCGATCCCAGGGCCAAGATTGTAAAAGAAACCGCGGATCGCGTTCTAGGAGAACTTGGTATCAATGACCCGATGCTGGAGATTGCCAAGGAGCTCGAGCAAGCAGCCCTCTCAGACGAATACTTCGTCGAGCGCAAGCTTTACCCGAAC
>DGPE01000011.1 GCA_002390305.1 Micrococcales bacterium UBA4448
AAATCACGAACTAACAATGCTCGATGGATCCACCAAACACCTAGAGGAGTTTTCTGGCCAGCTATTACTGGTTGTGAACGTCGCCTCAAAGTGCGGCCTCTCGCCGCAGTATGAAACATTGGAGGCCCTGCAGAAGAAGTATCAGGACCGAGGTTTCACGGTGATTGGCGTTCCCTCTGGTTCCTTCAAGCAGGAACTTAAGGAATCAGACCAGATTTCGGAATACTGCTCAATGACTTGGGGGGTCACTTTCCCAATGCTTGAAAAGGCAGAGGTAAATGGTAGAAAGCGCCACCCGCTTTACAAAGAGCTAGTCAAGACCAAGTGCGCCAAGGGTCTAGCCGGGCCAGTGATGTGGAATTTTGAGAAGTTCCTGATCTTGCCATCCGGTGAGGTCAAGCGCTTCAGGCCAACAACTAAGCCAGATGCACCGGAAATCGTGGAGGCCATCGAGGCCAATCTTCCTGGATAGCTCTAAAACGCTAACCTTGGCTCCATGGCCATCACAGTTGTTGCAGCAATCATCGAAGATGATGCTGGCTTGATGCTGTGTGCCAAGCGGGGTGACTGGAAAGACAGCCCGAATAAATGGGAGTTCCCAGGTGGCAAGCCAAAACCGGGCGAGAATCTCGAAGCTGCCCTAAAACGGGAAATCAAAGAGGAGCTTGGCATTGAGATCAAAGATCTAAACCTTTTTGACCGAAGTAGCACACAGGTGGCAGAGCAAGAGATAGATCTTGCATGTTTCAGCGCAAGACTTGCAAATTCAAAGCCGGTGTCTTCAACCGATCATTCTGAGTTGTTGTGGCTGAAGCAAACCGAGCTTTCAGGTCTCAACTGGGCTAGTCCTGATGTTCCTGCAGTCAAAAAACTTACTATGCCGTATTGCTAAAAAGCTTGTCAGGCCAGTCGCAGGCCTTCTTTGTCATCGAGTTTTTTGATTGCGATCAAGATAATGTCGATGATTGTCCAAACACCTAGGCCACCAAATGTAATCAGCTTTAGTATTCCAGTTCCGATTTTGCCTAAGTAAAAACGGTCAACACCTAAGGTGCCGACCACGATTGACAGGATCAGGGCAACTAACCAGTCTCGAGAAGAAAACACCCCTGGGATCTGCTTGGCATTCCAGTGTTCGCCGTTTGAATCGACGACTACCGCATCACCGTTTAGTTTTCCGGCCTTTGCCCACAGCTTGAGATCTTCGGTCGTGAGGGTGTGCTCTTGTCCGGGAAGTTTTAATGTCCAGTTAGTCATGTCTATCGCCTTTCGAAACTTGTGCTTCCAGACTAGCGCCAGCCAATGTCACGGTTCTGCTAACTGAGAAGACCTAATGGGAACCGCAGGTAGGCAGCCTTCCATTTCAATGCCTCTGAGCGCCAGGCCAGATCATCTGCCAGCTCTGCAATTGCGGCCCAGAAAAAGATCGTGATCAGGTCAACGCTCAGGTAACTGATGGTGTCGCCCGGAAAGGCCTTACCGAGAAACCTTCGAAGCAATGTTGGCATGTCCCCAAAGCCGTGCTCGTGCAGCTGGGACCGAACCTCGAGCTCAATTTCCCTAGCTCTGCGTGGATTCCAGGGTGTCATTGGGTCTGGGAAGTGAAGGAGATCACTTAGCTGAAGCGCTTCGCGATAGCGCACGTCTTCTAATCGATCAAACAGCGGTGCAAAGCGTTCCATTTCATAGCCGTGCTTCCGAAGATCCAAGATGTCCGGGTAGGCGACAAATCGATAGAAGGGGACATGTGGCCTGACCGCCTGGTATGGCTTCGAAGTGAAGCTTGCAGCCAGCGGATCAACCCCAACGCTCGCTGCACCCCAGGTGTTGAAGGCTTCATCCGGATAGGGAATCTTCTCCAGCTCTTCGGGGGTCGGGTCGCTCATAATGAATATTGTCGTTTAGTTTTGCAATTTAGTGGCCGCTTATTTGAAAATTTGCACTAGCCAAGCATGTCGTGACGAACCAGGGTCGCATTGCGATCTGGCCCAACACCGATGGCGCTGATTCTGGTTCCGCTCATTTTTTCCAACGCGAGGACGTAGTCCCTGGCATTTTTTGGAAGCTCATCAAAGCTTGTGACCTTGGAAATGTCTTCCTCCCAGCCCGGGAACATTTCATAAATTGGCTTGGCGTGGTGGAAGTCGGTCTGGGACACAGGAACCTCATCAACCCTTTGGCCATCAACATCGTAGGCAACACAAACTGGAATCTCTTTCAGGCCGGTTAGAACATCAAGCTTGGTCAAAAAGATATCGGTTAGGCCATTGACTCTCGTGGCATATTTAGCGATAGGAGCGTCAAACCAACCGCAGCGCCTGTCGCGACCGGTTGTGACTCCAACCTCACCACCCTGGTTGCGAAGGTATTCGCCCATGTCATCAAACAGCTCGGTTGGGAACGGCCCTGCACCAACTCTGGTTGTGTAGGCCTTCAGGATGCCGATTACACCGCTTATCTTTGTCGGTCCAATGCCGCTACCGGTGGTAGCTCCGCCTGCGGTGGGGTTTGAAGAGGTAACAAAAGGGTAGGTTCCGTGGTCAACGTCCAAAAGCGTCCCCTGGCCACCCTCTAACAGAACAGTTTTGCCCTGATCGATTGCCTGGTTCAAGATCAGCGAGGTGTCAGCGACCATTGGTCGCAGACGCTCAGCGAAAGACAACAGGTGCTCAACAACCTCTTCGGCATTAACTGAAGCGCGGTTGTAGATCTTTACCAGCAGGTCGTTTTTCTGGGCGAGTGCTGCTTCTACCTTCTGCAACAAGATGCTCGGATCAAAAATATCCTGGATCCTGATTCCGAGCCGGCCCATCTTGTCTCCATAGGTCGGTCCGATGCCACGGCCTGTTGTTCCAATCGCGCGCTTTCCCAAAAAGCGCTCAGAAACCTTGTCAACGGTGACGTGATAGGGGGTGATGATGTGAGCATTGGCAGAAATCAAAAGTTTTGAGGTGTCAACGCCCTTGGCGATTAGTCCGTCAATCTCCTTGAACAAAACCTCTAGGTCAACAACAACACCATTGCCGATTACCGGGGTGCAGGCAGGGGTCAAGATTCCAGAGGGAAGCAGGTGAAGTGCAAACTTTTTGTCTCCGATTACTACGGTGTGACCAGCGTTATTGCCACCCTGGTAGCGGACCACGTAATCAACGCGGTCACCGAGTAGATCGGTTGCTTTACCTTTGCCTTCGTCGCCCCACTGGGCGCCAACGAGAACTACTGCAGGCATGACTGTCCCTTTCCTAAAACTTTCGGGATCTTTTGGGCTTCAGCCCGAATTCCAAGTCTACCCAAAAACGTGCTGCGCGACCCAAGTGTGCATTGTTATTGCGGCTGCAGCTGAGGCGTTAATTGATCTGGTGGATCCAAACTGTGTGATCTCCAAAACCATGTCTGCTGCATCAAGCGCTGCCTGACTGAGGCCCGGGCCTTCCTGGCCGAACAAAAACAGGCACTCTTTAGGCAGTTGGACTTTTTCAAGTTGCTTGCAACCTGGAACATTATCAATCGCAATAATCGGTAACTTGCCGCCGTCTGAAGCTGCAGTCTTTGCCCACTCGACAAGTAAATCGACACTTTCTAGATGTCTAACGTGCTGGTACCGGTCAGTGACCATCGCGCCCCTGCGATTCCAGCGCTTATTGCCAACGATGTGGACCTCTTTGGCTAGGAATGCGTTTGCGGTTCTGACAATCGAGCCGATATTCAAATCATGCTGCCAGTTCTCGATTGCCACGTGATACGGGTGACGTTTGGTATCAAGGTCTGAAACTATCGCCGCCATTGACCAGTAACGATATTGATCGACCACGTTTCTGGTGTCGCCGTTTTGTAACAGCTCAAGATCAAATTTCTCATAATCTGGGTGTGAGGCATCTGGCAGCTGCCCGGGCCAAGGGCCTACGCCCCAAGTTGGCTGCTCATGGGTTCCGGTGGAATTTTCTTCGCTCACGCGCTAAAGCCTAGAGCTAGGGTTAGTGATATGAGAGACCGTTCTGAAATTACTAGCTGGCTTACCGACATGGACGGAGTGCTGTGGCACGAGGGTAGGGCTATCCCAGGCGCTCCAGAGCTGATTGAAAAGTGGACCAGCGAAGAGACCAAATACCTGGTGCTTACCAATAACTCGATCTACACGCCCCATGACTTGGCAATCAAACTCCAAGCGGGAGGACTGAACGTCCCAGAAAACCTGATCTACACCTCAGCGTTGGCAACAGCGGACTTTTTAGACCACCAATCTCCCAAGAGCACCGCCTATGTAATAGGTGAAAACGGCCTAATTTCAGCCATGCACGACATCGGTTATGTCCTCACGGAGTCCAACCCCGAATACGTGGTTCTTGGTGAAACTAGAAACCTAAGCTTTGACAGCCTCACCAAAGCTGCCAGATTCATAAACACAGGATCAAAATTCATCGCCACCAATCCGGATGCCACAGGCCCGAGCAACGATGGCGTGCTACTTGCAACCGGTTCGGTGGCGGCGCTGCTAACCAAGGCAACCGGCAAAGACCCCTACATCGTTGGCAAGCCAAACCCCATGATGTTCCGCTCTGCCATGCGCAAAATAGGTGCTCACTCAGAAACAACAGCCATGATCGGTGACCGAATGGACACCGATGTTGTGGCAGGAATTGAAGCCGGCCTCCACACGATTCTGGTTCGAACCGGAATCTCTGACGATGCCGAGATTGCTAAGTATCCCTTCAGGCCAACCGAGGTTATGGACTCGGTAGCGGATCTCATTTAGACCCGGATTGCCAGTTCACGGATTATCTGATTCTTTGTTCTTAGTACACGCCATGCCTGCATTCTGATGCAGATCAACTATCAGCTCTTGAGATCTATGGCTTCCTGTGGAGAAGTGACTCCCTTTTCGTTCAGCGCCTTTATGTGCTTATTGAAAGAAACAATCAATCCTGCAGTCATGACCGCGAGCGCCAGAGCGGTGTAGGTGGGCTTCACGCCAA
>DGPE01000087.1 GCA_002390305.1 Micrococcales bacterium UBA4448
AACCACTTTCCATCCAACCCCGTGCAGCGCGGTGTGGGTGATGTGGATTTTAGCTCTGCTAGCAATTACCTCAGCGGAGTCGCTAATGAGTGTTTTCGCCCTGTCTATGTAGAGCGAAATTTCCGAAGATCCAAGAATGGAATAGTCTCCGCTTCGCGGTATTTCTGAAATAGTTTTTGTGGCCGCGATCAGGTCTATTTGTTTCGCTATTTCAGCATCCTGCGGCGGCACGAGTTGACTGCCAGCGGTCGGACCACCGAGATAGACCTTGTAACCATTATCCCTCGGCGGATTGTGACTTGCCGTGACTACAACGGTGACGCTGGCACCTATGCGTTTGCCAGTGAAGGCCGCAACCGGAGTTGGCACACACTGGTCAAAAAGGTTTGTGCTGATTCCAGCAGCCGCAAATATTTCTGCGGTGTCTTTTGCAAATACGTCAGAATTGGTTCGGCCATCAAATCCAATAACAGCGCTCAATTGGCCTTCGCTGTTTTCATATATTTGCCGGTTAGTTTCTAAAAATTTGGCTATCCCTGCGGCGGTTTGGCAAACCACCACCCGGTTCATTCGCGCTGGTCCTGCACCAAGTTCACCGCGAAGTCCCGCCGTTCCAAAGGCAATCCTGGTATCGAATCTGGCCGCCAACCCCGCTTGGTCTGACCCGTCGATTAGAGCCTGGAGCTCAGCGGCAGTTTCTGGGTCTGGGTCTTGTTGAACCCAGGCTCTTGCCTGCGCTACTAAGTCGCTCAAATCCGGCCAACAATTTCGGCCAACAGCTGCGAAATTCTTGCCTCGGCGGCTTGGCCGGCCTCGATAACCTCGGCATGACTGAGAGGCGTCGACTGTATTCCGGCAGCAAGGTTTGTGATTAGGGACATTCCTAGAATTTCCATGCCGGACTCTCTGGCGGCAATTGCCTCCAAAGCGGTCGACATCCCAACAATGTCGCCTCCGATGGTCTTAGCCATTTGAACTTCTGCAGGAGTCTCGTAGTGAGGGCCGCGAAACTGAACGTAGACACCTTCGTCAAGCGAGCTGTCGACTTCTCTAGCAACCGCCCTGAGCCTTGCGGAATAAAGGTCGGTCAGGTCCACGAAGTTGGCCCCTTCCAGTGGGCTCGAGGCGGTCAGATTTATGTGATCTGAAATCAGAACCGATGCTCCGCCTGCCCATTCGGGCCTTATCCCACCAGCACCGTTGGTGAGCACCATTACTTTGGCGCCTGTTTTCGCAGCGGTCCTCACCGAGTGAACAACTGCCCTCACTCCGTGGTTTTCGTAGAAGTGGGTTCTGGCACCGATTACCAGTGCAAATTTGTCGTTTCGAAGTTTGATAGAACGAATAGTCCCACCGTGACCAACCACCGCCGGCTTCGAGAATCCAATGATGTCGGCCGCCGGAATTTCACTGACGGTTTCCCCAAGCAGGTCTGCAGCCTTAGCCCAGCCTGAGCCCAGAGTTAGCGCGATGTGGTGCTCATTAACACCGGATTTTTCCGCGATCTGGTCAGCTGCTTGCTGAGCGATTTGAAAGGGGTCGATATTCTCATCTTCGAGTAAATGTGTCATGAACTTCAGTCTATCCAAGCGGGGCGAGCCAGAAGTGGTGGACAATAGAGTCGTGATCGAATCAAAAATGACCAAACATCGCATTGTTGTAATAGGCGGTGGCCCAGGGGGATATGAGGCAGCCAGGGCAGGAGTTCAGCTCGGTGCCGAGGTTGTCTTAGTTGAGGAAAACGGCATAGGTGGAAACGCCGTACTAACTGATGTAGTTCCCTCAAAAACTCTAATTGCGACGGCCGAAGCGGCTCAACGGGTGGCATCTGCCAGCACTTTGGGGGTCAAGTTATCACTTGATGGCAAGATCATCTTTCCAAAGATTGAAATCGACATGCAAGCTATCAATGCAAGGCTCTTAGATCTAGCAAAAGACCAATCCCAAGACATGTTTGACAACCTCATTTCTGAAGGTGTGATTGTTGTAAACGGTCGGGGCAGGTTGGATGGAAACCACCACGTGATAATCACTCCCAGTGAAACTGGAGTGCCAGAGCGTATTCAGGCGAAAACCATCATTATTGCCACCGGGGCAAGACCTCGGGACTTGCCAAACGCATCTTCCGATGGGGAGAGAATTTTGAATTGGAAGCAGCTCTATAGCATCGCAGAGCTTCCAGAGCACATGATCGTCGTCGGATCAGGTGTCACCGGAGCCGAGTTCGCGTCTGCCTATTTAGATCTGGGTTGCAAAGTGACCCTAATCTCATCGCGTGCCAAGGTATTGCCGGGTAACGATGCAGAGGCTGCCGATCTAATTGAAGAGGTATTTGCCCAAAAAGGGATGCAAATCCTGCGAGAATCACGGGCGGCCTCGGTTAGGAACTTGGGCAACTCGGTGGAAGTTTCACTGACTGATGGCCAAGTCATTAGCGGCTCTCACTGTCTAATGGCCGTGGGTGCAATTCCAAACACTGAGGATCTGGGCCTTGAAGAGGCCGGAGTCGTGCTGGCTGAATCTGGGCACGTTGTATCAAATAAAGTCGCAAGAACTTCTAGGGCAAACGTTTATGCGGTGGGAGACTGCTCTACCGCGCTGCCGCTAGCTTCGGTTGCGGCAATGCAGGGCAGGACTGCGGTCTACCACACCATGGGAGATGTAGCGGCACCCACCTGGCAGCGCAATGTTGCATCGAATGTTTTCACTTCACCGGAAATTGCCTCTGTCGGTTGGTCTCAAGATGAAATTGAGCGCGGCCTAGTTCGCGGGGAAATTGAGAAAATAATGTTTGAAACCAATCCGCGAGCAAAAATGCAGGGCTTCGAGCAGGGATTTATTAAGCTCTTCGCATCGGTTGGCTCGGGAACGGTCATTGGGGGAGTGGTGGTGGCACCGACCGCGTCAGATCTAATTTACCCGATTGCGGTTGCTATCGAGAATCGCCTAACCGTTGATCAACTTGCACGCACCTACAGTGTTTACCCCTCGCTTTCGGGGTCCATCTCAGAGGCTGCCAGCGCACTGCACCAGCCAATCGACTAGTTAGTCTTCAATCTCCAATAGAAGTGTTCCGGCTGAAATCGTCGCCCCTACTTCAACGCCCACCTTGGAGATAGTTCCAGCGCGGTGAGCCGTTAGGGGTTGCTCCATCTTCAT
>DGPE01000089.1 GCA_002390305.1 Micrococcales bacterium UBA4448
TGTTGAAGAACCATCAACCCCCGCCCCACCTGCGCATCCGGTGAGTATCAGAATTCCAGTCATGGCGAGACCAAGTCTCGAGGTCATTCCAAGCTTTTTCATGTCTGAAAGGATAAGGCATATTTCGAATAGAGCTGCTGGCGTTGGGTCGCAAAGGGCTGAGAGGATTTGCCGAAGCCCACAATCGCTTGATCCCACTGGAAGTATCGTTTTGTAATTCGAGTCGCACTGTCGGGATTTGAACCCACGACCCCTTGTCCCCCAGACAAGTGCGCTACCAAGCTGCGCTACAGCCCGTTACAGTGATGCAACTTGCAAGAGTCTATTGCTTTTGCCTTGAACTAATTGAGCGCTCAACGAGAATGATCACAGCAACAACTCCAAAGCCAACTATGGCCGCAACCACAGGACCCATAGCGTCAGAAGGAGCAAGCAACTCGCGACTCTCTGTCTGCCAAGGCCACAGTGCTCGCAATGAGCCAATCATCAGACCAATCATCAGACTGAGTATCAGACTTCGATAGTTCAGCAATAGCCAGCGCATAAACAAGGCAAAACTGAAGAGGCCAATTACTGCCCCGAAAACAAACAGCGCCAGATAGCCAAAGTCACGGTCATTGACGGCTGCGATAGTTGGTGCGTAGAGCCCGACTGCCAGCAAGAAAAAGGACCCGGATACGCCTGGGAGCACCAAAGCACAAATTGCGATGGCTGCAAACAGGACTATTTGCCAGCCGGCTGGATTTGCCAGGCCCGCTGTTGGCAATGAAGTGAGCCAGAAGGCAAGTGCAGCTCCGGCAAGAATTGCAAACACATGAGCCGGCTTCAAGCTCTTAGCAACTAACCCAAACGGAACGGCCAGTGAGGCCAGTAGCAGTCCTGCGAAGGTGGCTCTAGTGATTTGGGGGTACTCGATCAAAAGTGGCTCAATCAAAGCCGCAACGGTGAAAATGGCCACGACCATGCCGAAAAGAATTGGGAGCAACACCCCAAACCTGATTGCCTTGAACTTCACGACAGCTTCTAAGCGATTGCCTCGAATCACATGCCCTAGACCATAAACAAAATCTGCCACACCCTGGATTATGACCTCGTAGACGCCAACAATGAGTGCAACAGTGCCGCCGGAAACGCCAGGAATCACCTCAGCAGTCCCAATAAGGACGCCTCTAACCAAATTGACCAGCGATGCCGCGGGTTTCATTAGCGTGCTCGTTTCCTTCGCTCTCGAACTCTGACACCCAGCTCAACCGGAGATCCTTCGAAGCCATAGGCTTCACGAAGCTTGCGAATGATGAACCTGCGATAACCGGCTTCAATAAACCCGGTCGAAAAGACTACAAACTTTGGAGGCCTAGCTGCAGCCTGCGTTCCAAACAGAATTCTTGGCTGCTTGCCACCTCTGATTGGGTGCGGATTTGAGGCTTGCAGTTCCTGAAGGAAAGCGTTGAACTTGCCGGTTGGCACCCTCTTGTCCCAAGACTCGAGTGAAAGCTCAAGGGCTGGGACCAGCTTCTCTAGGTGCCTACCGGTTAGCGCCGATAGGTTCACTCTCGGAGCCCAGTCAACGTGAGCAAGATCAGACTCAATTTCTTTTTCAAGAAGGTTTCTGCGGTCATCATCCAGCAGATCCCACTTATTGAAGGCAAGCACTAGAGCGCGACCAGAATCAAGACCCAACTGCACGATCCGGACGTCCGCCTCACTGATTGGTTGTGTGACATCTAAAAGTACGACTGCAATCTCAGAGCGCTCCAGGGCTGCAGCAGTTCTTAGGGCTGCGTAAAAGTCAGCTCCCTGTTGCTTATGAAGCTTCTTTCGAATACCAGCGGTGTCAACAAATCGCCAAATCTTGCCGGCTATTTCAACCTGCTCATCGATTGGGTCTCTGGTTGTTCCTGCAAGCTCATTCACGACAGCACGCTCAGTGCCGGTGGCTTTGTTTAGAAGCGAGCTCTTACCAACGTTGGGGCGGCCAATTAGCGCCACGCGCCGTGGTCCCGAATACTCATCGGTTGCAACCTCAGACTTTTCAGGAAGCATTTTTACTGCCGCATCTAGCAGGTCGGCAACGCCGCGGCCGTGGAGTGCTGAAACCGGGAACGGTTCGCCAAGACCCAGCGACCAGAGAGCTGCAGCCTCAGGCTCCAAGTGGAGATCATCAATCTTGTTTGCAACCAGAATTACCGGCTTGCCGCTTGCACGGAGCATCTGAACTACTCGTTCATCGGAAGCTGTCGGTCCCACCATTGCATCCACCACGAACAAAACGCCGTCGGATAGCTCAACCGCTACCTCCGCCTGAGCGGCAACCGATGCATCGATGCCCTTGGCATCGATCTCCCAGCCACCGGTATCGACAAGGGTAATGTTCTTGCCGTTCCACTCTGCTTTGTAGGTAACGCGGTCTCTGGTAACACCTGGCTTGTCTTCAACAACAGCTTCTCTGCGGCCCAAGATTCTGTTCACCAATGCCGATTTGCCGACGTTTGGTCGGCCCACTATAGCCAGCACCGGTGGTGCGACTTGATAACCGGAATCTGGCGAGTCAACCAGATCGACGTCAAGAAGATCAATGTCCTCTTGTTCTAATTCGTAATCACTAAGTTCGTCTTTTAGGAGGTCTGTTTTTGCATCGTCTAAATTCTCTTTTTCGTTCACTTAGCTCACCTCCTCAATCATTGTTATCAGCGCGGCAACGCTCTGCTGAAAATTCATTTCTGTTGTGTCCAAAAGACTGACGCCCTTAGCCGGAGTGATGAAATCAACAACTTGGCTGTCAGATAAGTCTCGAGCGAGGATATTTACTGAAGGCTCAGCGCCTTCTAGTCCTCTTCTCTCAAGCCTAACGCTCTGGCTGGCTGTTAGCAGAACTTTAAGTGTTGCATCAGGAGCCACAACCGTTGTGATGTCCCGACCCTCCACAACTATTCCTGGCTTGGTAGATGCTGCAATTCGCATTCTGGCATCGTCAAACTGCAGTTTTCTAACCATTTCTTGCCTTGCAATAGCGCTTACAAGCTTAGAAACTCTCTCAGATCGGATTTCCTCGGTGACGTCAATGCCTTCAACCATCACCAGGGGATTATCAGGGTCAACGGAAATGAAGTAGTCATACTCGGCGATCATTTTGTCCAACCCGAGTTGCTGATTATTCTCGTGGTAGATCGCAAATGCTCGATAGCCGGCTCCGGTGTCTAGATAATCAAAACCAAGTTGCCTTGCTACTTGCTTTGAAACACTCGATTTGCCAGATCCCGCAGGACCATCCACCGCAACAACAATCTTGGACACTACGCCAACCGCCAGCCATTTTCAGTCAATTGACTAATTAGATCAGCCTCTAGCTGCGGCAGCACCTGAAGTTCAACAAGCCCGATTGGGGCTCCTGGAGAGTGCTCCAGCTGGATATCTTCCAGGTTGATTCCCTTTTCTCCAATGAACGTCAGAAGTGAGGCTAGAGCCCCGGGTGAGTCATCAATCAGCGCGGTCACTGTTTTGTATTCCAAGTATTTGCCGCCGTGCTTGCCCGGAACCTTTGCGACACCGTCATTTCCAGCAGTTAGCAACCTGTGGATTTGAGATAAAGAACCAGCACCATTGATGTCTTGAAAAGCATCCGTTAGGGCGTCGATGTCGGCTTTGAGCTCAGCAAGCAGTGGCGCGATGTGGTTGGCATTTTGCTGAAGTATTTGCAGCCACATCGCAGGATCACTGGCGGCAATTCGAGTAGTGTCTCTCAGGCCTTGGCCGGTCAGGCTCAAATCCGCGGCTTCTGCAGCCAAGAGCCTGCCCGCGAGCGCCGAGGAAATCAACTGCGGTAGGTGTGAAACAAGTGCGACTGAAGCATCATGCTCTTGTGGCGACAGCACTATCGGTAAAGCATCCATCTCAAGGGCAAGCTGGCGAAGCTGAGTGATTTGCTCCTGACTAGATTCGCTACCTGGCGTTATCACCCAAGGTCTAGCAAAAAACAAATCTGCCCTGGCACCCTTTGGCCCACCGGCTTCGCGGCCCGCCATCGGGTGGCTTCCAATGTATCGAGAAGGATCTTCCGCGCTGGTATCTACCTCATGGCGAATAGCCGACTTAACGCTTGCAACGTCAGTCACTATCGCATTCGGGTTTGCTGCCAGTTCCTGGATAACTACAGTTGCGGTCAAATCTGGCGGGACACACACGACTACAACATCAACAGCTTCGGAGGCGGCAGCACCGGCTCCGTAGTCAATCGCCAACTTCAGGTTAGACGCCGACTGGTCGGCCAACTGCGCAGTAATTCCCTTACGGGCTAAAGCTAACCCGATACTGGTTCCGATTAGACCGGTGCCAACAATTTTGATGTTCACGCTCACTGCGCCAAATCTGCTCTGAGCCCCTGAGCGCCTCTCAGGTAGACATGCTGAATCTCTGATCGCTCAAGCTTGGTCTCAACGTGCATCATCAGCCGGATGATTCTGGGCATTGCCCCCTTGACGTCCATCTCAACGCAACACATCAGCGGAACATCACCTAAACCCAGCTCCCTTGCTGCCACCGCTGGGAATTCACTGGTTATGTCTGGAGTGGCACTAAACCACACCGAGATCAGATCTGAAGCCTGGAGTGAGTTCTCATGAAGGACCTTGGTCACAAGCTCTGCAGTGGCCTTCAATAGATCACTGCGCTCGTCGACCTTTAGCTGAGTTGCACCACGTATTGCACGGGTTGCCATTAACGCCTCCTGGACTTCTCGCTGTTCTGGCCAGCCTGCATCAGTGACCCAACCTCAAGCTTACTAAGCTCTCGGAAGTGGCCAGCCTTTGTGTTTCCCAGCCTCAGCGGCCCGAAGGTCTTTCTAGTCAAATCTGTGACTGGATGGCCAATGGCTTCCAGCATTCGTCTCACAATGCGGTTCTTGCCAGAGTGCAAGACGATCTCGACAAGGGTGGAAATCTCGTTCTGGTCCAGAATTCTCGCACTGTCCACCTTGGCTAGGCCATCCTCTAGCTTTACTCCATCTTTGAGGCGTTGAAGTTCTACCCGACCCAGTTGGCCTTTCACTTTTGCAACGTATTGCTTTTCCACCTCGTAACTTGGATGAGCAAGTTGATTGGCCATTTCGCCGTCGTTTGTCATCAAAATAAGACCGGTTGTCTCCGAATCCAATCGTCCGACGTTAAACACACGATCCATGCCAACAAAGTAGTCAGCAAGGCAGGGCCTGCCTTTTTCATCGGCCATTGTCGAAACGACGCCACGGGGCTTATGAAATGCGAAGTAGACCCGGTCAGGGTCTAGTTGCACCGGTTTTTGATCTACTTCGACTTGATCAGTCAAAGGATCAACACGCGTGCCAAGTTCGGTGACGACCTTGCCGTTTACCTTCACTCGACCTCTGACAATTAGGTCCTCCGAGGCTCGTCTTGAGGCAACTCCTGCTGCCGACATCGCCTTTTGAAGCCTGATGCCTTCTTGATTAGTCAATTGAATCCTGGTCTGGGAGGTAGGGACTGATTGCTGGAAGCTCGTCTAGTGAATTGATGCCCAATACCTCTAATAGCATCTGAGTTGTTCCAAACATTGCCGCACCAGTTTCTGCGTCTGTGTAGAGCTCTATGACCAAGCCCCTAGAAATAAGTGTGCGGACTACTGAGTCTACGTTGACTCCACGGATAGATGAGACTTGCCCTCGAGAAACCGGTTGCCTATAGGCAATGACAGAGAGTGTTTCAAGTGCTGCATGACTGAGTTTTGAAGGATTTTCATTAGCAACTAACTGCCTAACCCCCCAGTCGTGACTCTGGCGAACATAGAGCCTCCACCCGCCACCGACCTCGCGTAATTCAAAACCTCGCCCAGTGCCCTCGTTGGCCGAGTCATAGTCATCAATCAAAGCGTCAAGTTCGGCCTTTACCTGTCCAATTGGTACCTCTAGAGCGCCAGCAAGAGTTAGCAGGTTTAGGGGCGTTTCCGCCACCACCAAAAGCGCCTCAAGGGCTGCCCGAAGCTCAAAATCAGTTTTCATAATCAGTGCCTAAACTAGCCAAAGTTTCATCGCTGAACCCGGTGTTTTCCCAAATCACACTGAAATCAGCAAATGGGTCGCTCTGTTGAATCGAAACCGCTCCCACTCGATAGAGCTCGAGAACACCTAAGAACCTAGCAACAAACTCTGCCCGGTCCTGGCTGCCTGAAATTAGCTCTCGAAAGCTCAGGCGGTTTGAGCTTCTGAGCCTAGAAACCAAGATTCCAACCTGCTCCCTGATGCTCACGCTCGGAGCATGGAGATGAGTGAGGCCAACGCCGGGAATTTCCTTTGGAACAAAAGCAATCTCTGCAATCTTGGCAAAATCCACTAGGTCTGTTGTCCAAACCAAATCTGGCCTTAAATTTCTAAAGGATTCCTCGAGTCGAACCGATCTTGCAAACCGATTTGATTCAAGGTCCAAAGCGGTGGAGAACCAGGATGCAATCTCTTTGAAGGCTCGGTATTGCAATAGCCTTGCAAACAGCAGGTCCCTCGCTTCCAAAAGCGCAATGTCTTCCCCATCAACGGCTTCACCCTGCGGCAGCAGGCTTGCGATCTTCATGTCAAGCAAGGTCGCGGCCACCACCAGGAACTCGGAAGCGCTTTCGATCTCCTGCTTGCTGTCTAGGAGCTTTACGTACTTCAGAAACTCGTCGGTAACTTCTGCAAGCGCCACCTGGGTAATGTCCAGCTCATGCTTGCCAATGAGGCTCAGCAAAAGGTCAAATGGTCCTTCAAAGTTATCTAGGTGAAGCTGAAAATCAACCTCTGATTCAAGCTGCACTGCCACGTTTCACCAGTTCTCTGGCGACCCTTCGATATGCCTCGGCAGCTTCGGACTTTGGAGCGAAATCCGTAATCGGCTTTCTCGCGACAGTGGCATCGGGAAACTTGACTGTTCTTGAGATTGCAGTGTCGAACACCTGACCTGGGAATGCTTCCTGGAGTCTTTCAAGGACTTCCTTGGCATGCAGCGTCCTGGCATCATGCATTGTTGGAATCAAGCCGTCAAGCTCCAGTGAGGGGTTAGTTCTGGCCTTGACCTTGTCAACGGTCTGGACCAAGAGCGCAACACCGCGAAGCGCAAAGAACTCGGTTGCCATTGGAATCAAAACACCGTGGGCGGCGGTAAGGGCATTGACCGTGAGCAGTCCGAGCGAAGGCTGACAGTCAATGAATATAACGTCATAGTCCTTCTTGACCTTGTTCAGTATGCCCTCGAGAACACGCTCTCGGCCCATCTCTGTCACCAGGTTCATCTCGGCTGCCGAGAGATCGATGTTGGCTGGAATAACATCCAGGTTTTCAACCGAAGTTTTCTGGATGACAGACATCGGATCCATGCTGTGATCCATCATTAGGTCGTAGATAGTTGGAGCATCCTGGTATTCGGCGTCTAGGTTCACCGAAAGAGCTCCCTGTGGGTCAAAGTCAACAACCAGCACTTTTCGACCGTAGTCCGCCAATGAGGCAGCCAAATTTATTGTGGTGGTGGTTTTTCCCACTCCACCTTTCTGGTTGCACATCGCAATTATCCTGGCCGGTCCGTGCTTCTTGAGCTTTACCGGAGTAGGGAAAACTTTGCTTGATAGATCCATTCGAACCTCCAAATTCTTATTTCCATAGCCTACCGCTGAGCGCGGGGGTGAGAATTCATATAGACCTCTCGCAGGGTATCGATGGTCATCAGCGTGTAGATCTGGGTGGTGGCAACCGAGGCGTGACCAAGAAGCTCCTGAACCACCCGCACGTCTGCTCCTCCTTCGATCAAATGCGTTGCGAATGAATGCCTGAGTGAGTGCGGGGACACTTCCAGCTCACAGTTCCTCCCCGCTTTTTGAATAATGCTCCAAATGCTCTGGCGGCTTAGCCTTGAGCCCCGACTATTCAAAAAAAGCGCGTTGCTCCCGCCCGATGCGGCCAGCATTGGTCGGGTGCGAACCAGGTATGCCTGAATAGAGCGCATTGCGAAACTTCCAAGAGGAACAACTCGTTCTTTTGATCCCTTGCCTCGCACTCTCACCAAACCTGAATCGTCAATCTCGTCAAGGTCCAGGCCAACAACCTCGCTGACCCTGGCACCCGAGGAATACATGATTTCGAGAATTGCCCGGTCTCGAAGCCGCATCAAATCAAAAATCTCATCCTCGGGCTCTGGCCCAGAGGCTGCCAAGAGCTGGAGCACCTGTTTTTGCGAAAGGGCTTTTGGAAGACGAAAAGGAAGCTTTGGCGGACGCACCTTAAGCGTCGGGTCATCGGTGCGCATATCCTCCAGGACCATAAATTTATGCAACCCTCTAATTGAGGCTAGTGCTCGGGAAATACTGGAGGCCTTGAGGTCTTCCGTTCCCATCGAAATGGCGTAATCAGATAACTCTCCGGAACCGACCGAAAGGAAATTTTTGCCGAGAGTATCCAAATAATGTTCGTACTTTAAAAGATCAGTTCGATAAGCGTTGATTGTGTTCTTGCTCAAACCGCGTTCGACGCTTAGGTGCCTGAGATATTTTTCAAGCGGCGACATTTTGTTAGTTTTCGTCGAATAAGCGTTGCTGCTTCTGACGCTCTAGCGCCGCCTTCACTAGACCGTGGAAGAGTGGATTGGGCTTGGTTGGGCGTGACTTAAATTCAGGGTGAGCTTGAGTGGCCACATAGTAGGGGTGAACATCTTTAGGTAGCTCCACGTACTCGACAAGATCTTGCTCTGGATTCAGGCCAGAGAAAATGAGCCCGGCCTTGGTTAGTTGGTCGCGGTAGGAGTTATTGACCTCGTAGCGATGGCGGTGACGTTCGCTAGCGACACTTGCCCCATAGGTATTGGCAACCACTGATCCAGGCATTAGCTGGGCCTCATAAAGGCCCAGACGCATCGTGCCGCCCAGATCCGAAGCGGCAAGCTTGTCAACCTGTTCAGCCATTGTTGCGATGACAGGATTCATACCTGCCGGGTCAAATTCACTTGAGGTTGCATCCTTTATGCCGGCTACGTTTCTGGCATACTCAATCACCATGCACTGCAGCCCAAGGCAAAGACCAAGTGTTGGAATTTGATTTTCCCTGGCAAACCTCAACGCCCCAAGCTTTCCCTCAATTCCCCTGATACCGAATCCCCCGGGCACACAGATCGCGTCCATTTCACCCAGCTGGGCCAGTGCCCCAGCCTCAGTTTCGCAGTCATCAGAGCGCACCCAGTGGATGTTCACTTTCGTCAGCTCCGCAAAACCCCCGGCCCTCAGTGCCTCAGTAACGGACAGGTAAGCGTCTGGAAGGTCGATATACTTCCCGACCAGCGCGACGTTGACCTCGTGCTTTGGGGATCTGACAGCCTCGAGAACCGGTGACCATGTAGCCCAGTCAACTTCTTTAGCATCAAGCCTTAGAGCGTTGATGATGTAACTGTCTAGACCTTGATTGTTTAGAACCTCTGGGATGTCATAAATCGACGGAGCATCAGCGGCCGTGACCACTGCAGCCCGGTCCACGTCACACATCTGCGAGATCTTGTCTTTAATCGAATCTGGCAACTCCCTATCGGAGCGGCAAACAATGGCATCCGGCTGGATTCCCAAGGATCTCAGCATCGCAACGGAGTGCTGTGTTGGCTTTGTTTTTAGCTCCCCAGATGGCTTCAAAAAAGGAACCAGGGTTACGTGAACGAAAAATACATTGTCGCGCCCGACATCTTGTTTGACCTGTCTGGCAGCCTCCATGAACGGCTGCGACTCGATATCACCGACCGTGCCACCGATTTCAGTAATGATGACATCTGGAACCGGTTCTTTTTCAGCTTGAAGTCTCATCCGACGCTTGAGTTCATCGGTGATGTGAGGAATGACCTGAACGGTGTCACCCAGATACTCACCGCTTCGCTCCTTGGCGATCACTGTCGAATAGGCCTGCCCGGTTGTGACGTTGGCTGCTGCATCGAGATTAATATCCAAGAATCTCTCATAGTGCCCAATGTCTAAATCCGTCTCGGCGCCGTCGTCAGTAACGAATACTTCGCCGTGCTGAAAGGGGTTCATGGTGCCAGGATCAACGTTGAGGTAGGGGTCAAGCTTCTGCATTACCACTGAGACGCCTCTGGCCCTTAGGAGATTTCCAAGCGAGGCTGCCGTTAGGCCCTTGCCTAGAGAGGAGGCGACTCCCCCAGTTACAAAGATATGTCGGGGGGTTCCAGAGCGTTCTGCCATGGAACTTCAATCTATCAGTTGATTGCACTTGAGCACTAGCGACACTAAAAATTAGTTGGTTGAATTCAACAATTCTTTTGCATGCTCCAGCGCTACCTCGGAGTCTGGGTTTCCGGAGAGCATTCTGGCAAGCTCATGCTGGCGCTGTTCTTGACTCAGCGACTCGACGGAAGACTCGGTTATCTCTCCGGAAGAATCCTTGGCCACGCGTATCTGATGGTCCGCAA
The DNA here is from genome assembly GCA_002390305.1 of Micrococcales bacterium UBA4448. Lineage (GTDB taxonomy): Bacteria > Actinomycetota > Actinomycetes > Actinomycetales > Microbacteriaceae > Aquiluna. Next base: position 10,431 of record DGPE01000089.1, read on the forward strand.
AGGCGGCCACCTGCGGCAAGTGTGTGACAACAATTACCTGGGTCGACTCTGAAAGTTTTTTTAGCCGTCTTCCAAGTTCAACCGCTGCCTGACCTCCGACACCGGCATCTACCTCATCAAAAATCATGGTTGGTAGAAATTGCCCCGCGACTAAGACCAATTCGATGGCAAGCATGATTCTGGAAAGTTCACCACCGGAGGCCCCCTTGCTCAGAGATCTAGCCTCCGAGCCGGCATAGCTTGCCAGCATAAACTCGACTCGATCGGCACCTTCGGCCTCAAAGCTATTGGCAGGAGTTATCTGCACCTCGAGTCTTGCCGAGGCCATTGCCAGTTGCGCTAACTCTTCAGAGACTCTTTCAGACATAAGTTTTGCCGCCTCTTGACGCACTTTAGTCAAGGTGGCCGCCTGAGCTGCCAGCTGAGATTCCAGGGCAGCAAATTGCATTTCCAGCTGCTCAATTTGCTCGTCAGATGAGTCCAGGTCCAATACTTCGGCCTGGAGAGCGGGCAGCATGGTAATTAGTTCGTCGAGCTCAATTCCATAGCGTCGCTCAACTGCTATCAGTTCGGCTTTTCTGCCAAGGAGTTGATCCAAGGCCTTTGGATCAGCATCAAGGTCTGCAAGATAACTAGCCAAGTTTCCTGAAACCTCACTCGCCATTGAAGTGATGTCAGAAAGTTGACCGGCCAGTTTTTTTAGCTCGGGATCAACAGAGCCATCGAGGTATTTAGTGGCCTTGGACAATAGCTCAGTTGCATCTGAGTCGTCCTCGCTGCTCAGGGTGTTATGGGCACTGGTTGCTGCCGCCCGCAGTGACTCTACGTTTGACATCCGGTTAATCTGCTCTGAGACCTCGCTAAGCTCCCCGAGGGCTGAGCCCAGTGCTTCAATGTCTGAGATCTTAAGCTTTAGACTTTCCAGCCTCAGTTGGTCCGCCTCGGATGCGCTCTGCATCCTCGCTATTCGGGATTGAAGCTCTTGATGCCGGCGAAAGCTCGTTTGATAATCAGCCTTTGCAATATTGATAGCATCTCCACCGAATAAGTCCAGGGCTTCGCGCTGGCGGGCAATCGATCGCAACCTGGTTTGATCAGACTGCCCGTGAATTGTCACTAGCTCGCTGGTGATTTCTTCCAACACTGAGACCGGCACCGAAGCTCCCCCGATCGCAGCGCGCGAGCGACCATCGGAACTAACAGTCCGGTTAATAAGTATTTCCTCCTCGGAAGTGTCACACCCAAGCTCTGACAGCCGTTCACTCAAGACGATGGAAGAGTTTGAAATTCGCCCCTCAACCAGCAGTTGTTGACTACCAGTTCTCACGGTTGAGGAATCTGCTCTAGAACCGAGCAATAGACCAAGGGCTGTCAGGACCATTGTTTTTCCGGCACCGGTTTCACCGGTAAGGGCAGTGAAGCCTGCACCAAATTCAAGGTTTGCCGAACTAATCACACCGATGTTCTTGATACCAAGGC
>DGPE01000072.1:0-1325 GCA_002390305.1 Micrococcales bacterium UBA4448
GAAATACTCCTCCGGTGCCAGGGCGAGCCTGATAACCTCTGGCGTCGCTACCCTTCCCATGCTCGCGAGCTGTTCTTTCGAGAACGCAGTTATTAGCTTTGGAGAGCCCTTCTTTGTTCCCTCAAGCATTTCTCTCAAGACCAAGGACTTTTACCCGGAAACCACCACCTGGGTTGATGAAACCGGTATTGCCGGTCACGATGGCCTGAGCTACCAGGCAACCTGGTTTGCTAAGTATTTATCAGAGGGCAAAACAGAATCTGATGTCCACACCCACGCAGAAACTGTTGCCAACATCAAAACGGCTTTTGAGATCACAGCACAGATTGGGGCAAAGCCCTTTTAGTAGTGGTATCGGAGTTGAATGACGACAACCTCTTGTTGATTGACCACGTAAACCATTCGATGCTCAAGATTCACTCTCCGTGACCAAGCATCCAGATCGCTGAACCTAAGTGGCTTCGGGTTCCCCAGTCCACTCTTTGGATTGCCCAGTGTGTCGGCAATTAGTTTGTTTATGCGTAGCAGCACTTTTGGGTCATATTTTTGCCACCAGAGGTAATCAGACCAACCGGTTGACGTGAACGAAAGAGTCAAGGCTTAGCTAACTTATTCAGCTCCTCAAGCCAGACCTCAGTAGCCTCACCGGAACCAGCCTCCTCGAGCCCTTGGAGCAGACGAGCAGCGTTCTTTCTTGAAGCAAATAAGTGATGGAACTCGCGAAGGCTTTCCAGCTCCGCCGTATTCACCAGCTCAACATCACCGTCTTTGGAGCTTATAGTTAGGCTTCCAGTCTCATCAGCCAAGACCTGCTTGACGTGGTTATAGAGGTTCTGACGGAATGCGGTCAGTGAGATGGCCATCCATTTTCCTTACGTACGCTAATACGTACGTATATTACAAGGTGAAAGGCAAGAACGGTTGGAGTTTGATCTCTAGTCTCTGACCCCAATAATCATTGGGGTGTGGAAAGTTGAACCAAATGCCTTTTCAGAAGCCCCGCTTCTGTCAAGGTAAGGCGTGATCCCACCTAGGTGGAATGGCCATCCTGCCCCCATAATCATGCAGAGGTCGATGTCTTCAGGCAGGTGAACCACCTTTTCATCAAGCATTAGCTTGATTTCCTTAGCAAGACCGACATTCACTGACTCAAAGATTTCCTCAGCAGACCTTCCAGCGTTTGAGCTGTTTCCAACAATATCGATTGCCTTCTTGTCGTAGCCCTTGATCTTGCCCTTGGGGTCGCGTTCCAAAAGCTTTCCGTATTCGGCGAGCTTGTGAAGATTCTCGCTGGCGTAGAAGCGATCTTGATTGAATGCGTGCAT
>DGPE01000072.1:1368-6898 GCA_002390305.1 Micrococcales bacterium UBA4448
CCAAGTGGGGCAATCGCATCTGCAACCTTTTCGAAGCTCGCACCCTCATCGACTGCGCGCATTGCCTCTCCCAGCAAGAACCCAAGGAGCCTGTTCACAACGAATCCAGCTGAATCTGAAGTGATAACGGCGGTCTTCCTGAGTGACCTAGCAACCTTCATAGCGGTAGCTACCGACTCGTCATTTGATTTATCTGCTCTTACAACTTCAAGTAGCGGCATCACAGCAACCGGATTGAAGAAATGGAAGCCAACCAAACGCTCGGGCTTGGATAAAGCCTTTCCGATTTCATCAACGGAGAGAGAAGAGGTGTTGGTTGCAAGAATGCAATCTTCCCTGACCACCTTCTCGATAGCTGCAAAGACTTCTTGTTTGATTTTTAGCTCTTCAAAAACTGCTTCGATTACCCAATCACAGTCTGCAAATGCAGCGTATTCAAGTGAACCAGACAGGTTGCCCACGTAGCGATTACGGTCATCGCTCGAGAGCCTGCCCTTGGCAACCAATTTGTCTAGTTCTTCGGTGATGTAGGTAATTCCCTTGTCAATGCGCTCCTGAGAGATATCGGTAATTACTACCGGAACTTCAAGCCTTCTCAGAAACAGCAGAGCAAACTGTGAAGCCATCAAACCAGCACCAACAACTCCCACCTTGGTTACAGGCTTGGCAAGTTTTGAATCCGGAGCACCCTGTGGCTTCTTGGCGTGCTTTTGCACAAGATTGAAAGCATAGATTGACGCCCTGAACTGGTCTCCCGCGCTCAAATCTTCAATCGCTTGATCTTCTCGCTCAAAAGCTGCCTGCTTTGTCCCACTCTTGGCCGCCCCCAGCAGGTCAAGCACTCGATACGGTGCAAGTGGAACCTTGCCAAGCTTTTCCTCAACCATTGACCTTGCTATCGAAACAGCTGGTCCCCAGATTGTGGCCTTCTCAACAGCGCCAGGCTGGTTCTTACGCTTTATTTTCTTGCCGCCCAGCACCTGGTCTGCCCAGTCAATGGATTGCTCTAGAAACCTAGAAGAATCAAAAATAGCGTCGGCAATTCCTAGGTCGAAAGCTTCATCTGGTTTCAGCATTCGGTTCTGCTTGAGCGGGTTTTCTAGCATTACCTTGAGGGCATTACGAATACCTATCAGGTTTGGCAGCAGGTATGCCCCGCCCCAACCGGGAATCAATCCCAAGAAAATTTCTGGAAGAGCAATCGCTGGAGCTGCTCTGTTAACGGTTCGGTAGTCAGCATTCAGTGCAACCTCAAGACCGCCACCCAATGCGAGTCCGTTTATGAAAACAAAGCTCGGCACACCAAGGTCAGACAACTTATCCAGCGCCCAGTGGCCCATTTCGCCAATCAGGCGACCAGAATGCCTATCCTGCAATCCCTGAACCTTGGTTAGGTCAACACCGGCAGCTAGGTAATAAGGCTTACCGGTAACTGCGACGCCGTGAATTTCTTTGTCCTTGGCACGTTGTTTAAGTTCATCGAGTTTTCCTGCGAACTCAAGCAGAGTGTGGGGTCCTAGGGTGTTTGGCCTGGTGTGGTCTTGGCCGTTATCTAGAGTAATGAGCGCAAGAGTCTTGCCGGAGGCAAGCTTCACGTCTCTGACATAAGAGTGCGTGATGATTTCATCGGTGTCCTGCAGTAGCGGCTGGAAACGCTCCATTACTTGCCTCCGTAGTTGAGGTTTTCCCAAATTACGGTTCCACCCATACCAAGCCCGATACACATGGCTGTCACGCCATATCGAACCTCTGGGTGTTCCTCGAACTGCCTTGAAAGTTGGTTCATTAGCCTCACGCCGGATGACGCCAGCGGGTGCCCAAAGGCGATTGCTCCGCCGTATTTATTTACTCGCTCATCATCATCGGCAATGCCAAAGTGATCTAGGAAAGACAGCACTTGAACCGCAAACGCTTCATTTAGCTCAAATAGCCCAATGTCATCAATTGTGAGTCCGGCCTTTTCAAGAGCCTTCTCTGTTGAAGGAATTGGGCCGATGCCCATGATCTCAGGCTCAACGCCTGCAAAACCAAAGCTCACCATCTTCATACGCGGAGCAAGGTTGTGCTTTTTCACTGCATCGCCAGATGCCAAGAGCGCGATTGTTGCGCCATCGGTCAAAGGAGATGCGTTTCCCGCGGTCACCTTGCCGTGAGGTCTGAAGGGAGTCTTTAGGTCTTTCATGCCCTCAATGGTGCTGTCTGGGCGCAAAAGCTCATCTTGGGTTACAAGATTCCAGCCTTCAGCAGTTGCAGCCGAAACCGGTATGAGGTCTTTTTGAATCTTGCCGTCTTTATAGGCCTGAGCTGCTTTTTGTTGACTGCCAACCGCGAATGCGTCAGCGCGTTCTTTGGTCAAGTGCGGGAAGCGGTCATGAATTTTTTCAGCCGTGTTGCCCATGTTCAGGGCGTCTGGAGAAACCAGTTTCTCCGCCAAGAACCGTGGGTTTGGATCTGCATCAAAACCCATTGGGTGTCTACCCATGTGCTCAACACCACCGGCTAACACCATGTCATAGGCGCCGATTCCAATTCCAGAGCCGGTGGTTGTTACCGCAGTCATAGCTCCGGCACACATTCTGTCGATCGCAAAACCTGGAACACTCTGCGGCAGGCCAGCAAGGATGCCCGCAGTTCTTCCGATTGTTAGGCCCTGGTCACCTTGCTGCGTGGTAGCAGCAATTGCCACGTCATCGATGGCGGTTAGGTCAAGATCTGGGTGGCGCTCTAAAAGGCCGATCATGGCCTTTACGACTAGGTCATCTGCCCTGGTGTTCCAGTAGACACCCTTCTCACCGGCTTTGCCAAATGGTGTTCTGACGCCGTCTACAAAGTAGACATCTTGCGGCTTCATCATTTCCTAACTAGCTGTGTTTTGGATGCCTGACGCTTCTTCTCATCGGATGCAAGGTTTGTCCTTACTAGGCCAGGGGTGAGCAGGAAGGAGTCAACCAGGCTCTCAACGTGGGGTCTCAACCTTGGCAGCAACCGACCGTCTATGTATTCGGTGATTGCCTCAGCCCTTGAGGAGGAAAGCCTGCCATTGATGAGGTACCAAGAAAGATTTTCCTCAAGAATGCCAAAACCATAAAGGTCTCGAAGCCAGGTGAGGATCTGCCTCGAGTCGTCATCCTTGATTGTTTTCAGCGCCGAGGTGAAGGCCTCCCACAGGATCAGCTCACCGTGAGCCCTTGCGGCCAAAATGAGGTCATTCTGATGTCTGTTGAAAAGCTCGGCTTGCTTCGCAGGGTCTTTAGGACCTGAAGTTTTCAGGTTGTTTGCCAGCTTTGCAACCATGGTGTGAACGCGATCGGTTAGGAGCTGCTGCTGGTGCTCCTCTTCTTTCACATAACCCACTGAACGGGCGGTTGAACCGAAGTCCACCATTTTTTGAGCCAGCCCTCTGAGGCCGCCTCGGTTGATTGTGGCCTCACCAACTTGCCCGGCAACATAGTTTGCTAGGGTCCCGAAATCAGGTGACTTGAAGGCCTTTGCGTAGTCGGCCAGCAGCCTTTTTGCGACAAGCTGCAGCATTACGTTGTTGTCGCCCTCGAAGGTGACATAAACATCTAGGTCAGCACGAAGACCAGTCAAGCGGTGTTCCGCCATAAAGCCCTGACCACCGCATGCTTCTCGGCACTCCTGAATGGTGTCCATGGCATACCAACTGCTTAGGGCCTTTGATGCCGCGGCAACGGTTTCGAGGTCTTGCCTAGACTCATCGGTGTCATTTTCACCGGTGAAAACCGAATGAAACTGGTCTAGCAGTTCTTGGTGAGCAAAGATCTGGGCATAGGTTCTTGCAAGCAAGGGAATCAAACGCCTCTGGTGGCGGCCGTAATCCATGATGGTTTTTTCTTCCCCGTCTGATCCAGCAAACTGCTTTCTCTCAAGCCCGTAGCGCACCGCAATGTCTAATGCCAGCTTCTGAGCGTTTACGACACCGCCGGTTAGCGAGACTCTTCCTTGCACCAATGCACCCAACTGAGTGAAGAACCTTCTTCCCGAAGATTCAATCACTGAACTGTAGGTGCCGTCCGGACTCACATCGGCATAGCGATTCAGCAGGTTGGTTCTAGGGATTCGGACGTTGTCAAAAAATAGTCTGCCGTTGTCGATGCCGTTCAGGCCACCCTTCAGGCCATCGTCCTGGCTCCCAACACCGGGAAGCAACTTCCCTCTTTTTCGAATCGGGACATAAAAAGCGTGAACACCGTGTTTCTCTCCCTCGGTGTAAAGCTGAGCGAAAACAACCGCCGCGTGGCCGTGTTTGGCCGCGTTGCCGAGGTAGTCCTTATAGCTGTGACGATCCGGCGTGTGAATGACAAACTCGCCGGTTGCAGCATCATAGGTGGCCGTTGTTCCAATTGAGGCGACGTCTGACCCGTGACCGGTTTCGGTCATGGCAAAAACACCTGGGACATCAAGGTTGACAGCTCCCGGCAATAAGTCCTTATGGTGTTGCTCGGTTCCCAAGTAGAGGATTGCCGAAGCAAAAAGTCCATATTGAACCCCGTACTTAATCTGAAGCGACGGATCTGCAAACAATAGTTCTTCGAAACTGGATAGTGACCCACCCGGGTTCATTTGCCCGCCCAGTTCTTCGTGGAAGCCGTATTGGGTCGCGTTATTCTCAACCAGAGTTTTTAGCTGCTTGAGCACCAGCTCTCGGTGTTCGATGTATGGCATTCCCTCTTGCTTGAAGAGTTTGTGTTCTTCAATCACAGCTCGGGTGTGGCGACGAATTTCTGCCCATCTACCGAGAATTCGCTCTCCGGTTGCCTGGACGTCTAGTTGAATCTCTTCGTTGATATTCATAAGTTTTTCACCTCTTGAGCCTCAAGTAAATGCTAGAAAATGCATCTCGCCAAGGGGTGTCTGATTAATTCGTGACTGCACACAATAGGGTGCTAAAAACAATTTCAGTTTTTAGAGGTTATCTACAAAAATTGTTCACAGATTTATGGAGCAGTGACAAAGACTAGTTGCCCTCGAACTTGGCTGACTGCTTCGTGACAAAAGCCTCCATGCCTCTGGCAACGTCTTTTGTTTGCATCAGTGCCGCTAGGCGCCGGAAAACGTGCGCCTTCTCTGCCTCCGAATCAACGGCCCGGGCAGATGCCAGAGTTGCTTGAACTGCAAGCGGCGCCTGGGAGGCAATCTTTTCAGCCAGGGTGAGAGCAATTGCATATTCCTTGCCAGGTTCGCAGACTTCGGTGACAAAGTTCATTTTCAAAGCCTGTTCAGCATTGAAGCTATCGCCGGTCAAGAGATAACGCATCGCGCCTGCGTGACCAGCTGCTTTTGGAAACCGAAGGGTTGCACCGCCAAATGGCATGATCCCACGGCTGACTTCCAGTTGAGCGAACTTGCTGTCGGTTGCTGCAATGACAATTTCACTTGCCAGGGCAAGCTCAACTCCGAGCGTGAAGCAGGTTCCCTTGGTCGCCATCACAACGGGTTTTGACACCTGCCTGGTTGACATGCCCCACGGATCAAGTCCCCCTTCGGGGACCATCTGAAGGTTGCCGGC
>DGPE01000078.1:0-5551 GCA_002390305.1 Micrococcales bacterium UBA4448
AGAGCCAGTCGCTGACGCTGTCCTCCGGAAAGGCTCAGTCCCTCATCGCCAATTGGTGTGTCCAACCCCTTTGGCAAGTCGTAAACGAAGTGCGCCTGCGCAACCTCGATGGCCTGACTTAGGTCTTCCTCGTTTTGAGTCGCGTTCCCGAGCAAAACATTTTCTCTCACGGAGGAGGAAAACAGGGTGGCGTCCTCAAAGGCCATGGCGATGTGTGTTCGTAGGTCTTCACGAGTGAGGTCCCTGATGTCCATGCCATCGATTGTTATCGCACCAGAAGTTACCTCGTAAAGCCTCGTTGTCAGTGCGGTCAAGGTAGTTTTGCCACAACCGGTAAGGCCAATCAGTGCCACAGATTGCCCAGGTTCAAGCCTTAAGTTCAATCCGTCAATCAAATCTCTGCGGTCAGGGGCTGCATCCGGGTAGTGGAAGTGGACATTCTTGAATTCGAGAAGCCCCTTAGGTTCGGCCACGGTTTTTGGAGAAACCGGGTCAGAAATCAAATCTGGTTCATCCAAAACTTCGAACACCCTTGTCGTGGCAGTCTTAGCCTCAAGGGTCATTCCCAACAAGAAACCAAGTGACTCGGTAGGCCAACGCAAGACTGTGGTGGTTGCTACGAAAGCAACCAAAGTTCCCACTGTTATTTCCCCGGAGGCGGCGAACCAGATTCCGACCAGCAAAGCCAGGCCGAGGGCGAATTCCGGAATCATAATTAGATACAGCCAGAGCTTTGCAATAGCCGTCGCCTTTGAGATCTCTGTGCTTCTAAGCTCTGATGCTTGAGATGCGAACTGATCGGCAGCAAAGCCTCCTCGTCCGAAGGATTTTAGAACCCGAACTCCATGAACCGATTCCTCTACTCGAGTGGCCAAATCGCCAGATTGGTCCTGTGCCAATCTTGCAATTGTTCCGAATTGTCTTTCAAATCTAAAGCTGATCCACAGAATCGGTATCGAGGCAATCGAATAGATCAAGCCGAGCCAGAAGTTATAACTGAACAGAATGATTAGGCCGACAACAAGAGTGATGAAATTGGCAATAAGCAGCACAATTCCAAAACTGAGCCAACGTCTGATGAGGCTGAGGTCCGCGACTGCCCTGGACAGCAATTGTCCCGATGCCCACCTGTCATGGAAGGCAACTGGCAAATCCTGCAGCTTTGCAAAAAGCGTGTTTCTCATGTCGGCTTCTACAAAAGTTCCCGGTGTTAGCACCAACCAGCGACGGAGCAGCACAAACAACGCCTCTAGAACACCCAGGAGCAAGATCAGTCCAACCGCGGGCAATAGCGCGTCAATTCCGCCGTCGACCAGTGAATTCACCAGACTCTGCAAGAACTGAGGAATGGACAGGGCGACCATATGAGCCGCAACTGCCGCGACTATCCCCAGCGAGATGCGCCCCAGAGCGCGCCTTGCAAACGGAACCAGTCTCCAAAGAGTCTTTATGGTTCCTAACTCAACCTGTTGCATGTCTCTTTCCTGCTTATGCCTAGTTGGCAGAACAGCCCTTCAGAATAACAGCCTGGGAGCTGAATTATTTCTAATGAAAGAAGTGTCTTTCGCCGGTGAAATACATTGTTATTCCTGCCTTCTTGGCAGCTTCGATGACTTCTTCATCCCTCACGCTGCCGCCGGGCTGGACAACCGCGCGAACTCCTGCCTCTGTTAGCACCTCTAGTCCGTCTTTGAATGGGAAGAATGCATCCGATGCGGCAACCGAGTTAACAACCCTGTCACCAGCCCGTGCCACGGCCAGACGACAAGAATCTAGACGATTCACCTGGCCCATTCCGATACCCACCGCGGCTTGGTTGTTAGCAAGCAAGATCGCATTTGACTTAACTGCTCTGCAGGCAATCCAAGCAAACTCCAAATCTTTGATGGTTTGGTCATCGACCTTTGAGCCGGCTACCAGTTTCCAGCTGGCAGAACTGAAATCATCAAAACCATCGGAATCTTGAACCAACATTCCGCCCGAGACCTGCCTTATTTCCAAAGCAGGTCGAACGTACGGTTTTGCGAGCTCAAGAATTCTCAAGTTCTTCTTTTTTTGCAAAATTTCCAGTGCTATTACTGAGTAAGCCGGCGCGATAATTACTTCAGTAAATACCTCGCTCACCGCTAAAGCCATCTCTTCAGAGACTTCAACATTGGTAGCAATGACGCCACCAAAAGCCGATACAGGGTCGGTTGCATGGGCTAGCACGTAAGCAGTGGCGACCGTCGTGGCAGTTGCCACTCCGCATGGGTTAGCGTGCTTAATGATTGCAACCGCTGGTTCCTTAAAATCGTGTGCAGCGCGCAAAGCCGCATCCGCATCCACGAAGTTGTTATAGCTCATTTGCTTACCCGAGTGCTGCAGTGCTGCAGCAATTCCAGACGACGGAAACTGGCTATAAAGCGCTGCGGCCTGGTGGGAGTTTTCGCCATAGCGAAGCTCTTGATCACGAGTCAAAGAGATATTCAAGCTCTCCGGTTGGGTGACTTGGTCATTTTCAGACAGGAACCAGTTTGCAACCGCAGCGTCATAGCTAGCGGTATGTGAGAACGCTTTGCCTGCCAGCTGCTTACGGTGGTCCAAAGTTGTGCCGCCATCCTTCAGAGCTTGAACAAGGCTGTCGTAATCAGACGGTTCAACAACAATCGCAACGTTGGCATGGTTTTTAGCCGCCGCGCGGACCATGGCGGGGCCTCCGATGTCTATTTGCTCAACAACGGCTTCGCCCTTGGCACCGCTTGCAACTGTCTGAACAAATGGATAGAGGTTCACTACCACCAGCTGAAAAGCCTCAATCTCAAACTGTTCGAGCTCTCTACGATGTTTTTCAAGTCTCAGGTCGGCAAGAATTCCACCGTGAATATTTGGATGTAGGGTCTTGACGCGGCCATCGAGGGATTCGGGGAAGCCTGTTACTTCGCTCACCTCCATTACTCTCAGCCCTGCAGCAGCAATCTGCTTAGCAGTTGAACCTGTCGAAACCAGCTCCACTCCTGCTTCAGACAGTGATGTTGCCAGATCAATCAGTCCAGTCTTATCGGACACTGAAATTAGAGCCCGTTTGATTTGAATTTTCTCTGAAGTCATTTTTATCCGCTAATTCCTAGAGTGTAATTTCGCCCGTTGCCAGCATCTTGATGGCATCGATTAGTTGTTGCCGCTCCACGACCTGAATTCTCTCCAGAAGGTCTGGCTCCGAGATGCCACCTGGAATTTCTACTTCTTGCTGAAGCAAAATTCTGCCGGTGTCTACGCCCTCATCGACGATGTGAATCGTGGCGCCGGTTTTAGTGGCTCCCGCTGCCAAAGCGTCTCGAACTGCGTGAGCTCCCCTGAACTCGGGCAGCAAAGACGGGTGGAGATTGATGATCCTAGGACTTAGAGCGTTGACAAAGTTCGCTGGCAAAACCTTCATGAACCCTGCCAAAACGATCAGGTCCGGCTTCAAGGATTCAACGTTTGATAGCAACACCTGCGCCCACGCAGCTGCCGTGTGAAACCCTGCAGGTTCAACAACAAATGTGGGTACCCCAAATTCTTCAGCATGCTCGAGTGCCAGCGCGGCCCTGTCCGAACCAACTGCAACTACCTTTGCAGGATATAGCGGGCTAGCTGAAGCTTCTAGGAGTGCTCTCAAGTTAGAACCGGCACCAGAAACAAGAACCACAACGGAAAACATGACTAGAGTCTACTTTCGCTCAGAAGCATCGCTGTATGGCCTGGCAATCACAAGGGCTGCCAGAAAGCTAGGTATTAGCACCTCGAGGAACATGACGCCAGCGAACAACGCTGGGTTTGCACCTATATTCTCAAATCGACCGGGACCAAAACTCCCAGATGCCGCAAGGCTAATTAGATAGACAGTCGACGCAGCAGTCATCGCGGCCACGATAGAAATCGACAACGCTCCGCTCACCCTCGTTCCATACTCCCACCGCAGCTGATCAGCATGTTTGGAAACAAAGAAGGTTGCCAGAATGGCTGCAATCACGGGAACCAAGACAAAAATCAGACCGCGGTCGAAGCCTCCGGTTGGAAGTGCTGCAAGCACCGGCAGTGCCGGCAGCGGCCCAAGTTCGGATGCGAAAGGTGACACGTAAGAGCCGGTGCCAATCGCGAACCCGGCACCAGAAATCCAACTGGCTCCATAGATAATCAAGTTGGGCAGAATCGCGAGCTGACCGATCGTCACCATCACACCGCCTAGGACGCTCAGTCCTAAGCCTTGATAAAGACCTATTACTTGGATCCAGCCAAAGCCGAGTGCGAGCGCTATCAATAGTGAGCTCACCAGCACCAGCGCGGCCACCACCGACAGCCCAACTCGAACACCTGGATTCAAAGCAGTTCTGAGCGACCAATGCAGTTTTGAGAAAGCTGCCGCGAATACTTTTCTAAGCCAAATCCGCTCTCGGGCCTCCGCACCGTTGGCCCCTTCGAATAATTCGTAGCGCTTGCCCGACACCGAAGAAACAACCAGCAAGAATCCAAAAAATAGTGCTGGATAGTAAAACGGCTCCCAGGGCCCAGCTAAAACAGCGCTGTCTGCAACAACCAAGGATGCACCGTAGCTAGTACCACCAAATGCTGCCGCTCCGCCGATCCAAGCCGGCCAGAGTGATGATGCGGCGGAAAGCCGGTGCCCAATTCTGATCGCCATCAACGCGATTAGCCCAGTCAATCCAAGAGGAAGAGCTGTTAGGGAGAAGGATTCGAACGCAATTCCGATTATCTGCCCGTCTGCAAAACCGATTGGAACACCGCAGGCCAATAAGAAAGCGTAAACGGCAACGCGAAGAGCGAGAATCCACTCAACTTGGCCGTCACCTTCCAGAAACCAAGCCAAAGTGAGCGGCGCGACTATGAGCCCTACTACCGTGGCAAAAATAATCAGAGCCTGCAGTGCGGCTATTGCGAAGCTGAGCCCCCGATTCACTGTAGGTGGTTACAGGTTGGCGATAATATCGCGCATCAAGCTGGCGGTCTCCGAAGGCGTTTTACCGACCTTGACCCCAACGGCCTCAAATGCTTCTTTCTTACCTTGAGCAGTTCCCGCTGATCCAGAAACAATTGCTCCGGCATGGCCCATGGTCTTGCCTTCCGGGGCAGTAAATCCTGCCACGTAGGCGACAACCGGTTTGGTGACATGCTTGGCGATATACTCAGCAGCCTTTTCTTCACTGTCGCCACCGATTTCACCGATCAGCACAATTGCCCTGGTCTCAGGGTCATTTTCAAATGCCTCTAGAGCGTCGATGTGAGTTGTTCCAATTACAGGGTCTCCACCGATGCCAATTCCAGTGGTAAAGCCGATGTCCCTTAGCTCAAACATCATCTGATATGTCAGAGTGCCGGACTTTGAGACAAGTCCGATTGGTCCCTGTCCTGTGATGTTCCACGGTGTAATTCCCGCGTTAGATTGACCCGGGCTTATGATTCCTGGGCAGTTGGGTCCGATTAGACGAGTCTTGGCGCCCTTTTCAACGTTATATGCCCATGCGGTTGCAGAATCGTGAACTGGGATTCCCTCTGTAATTGCTACTGCAAG